>NZ_JBEXOP010000107.1:0-1023 GCF_040611575.1 Streptomyces sp. NPDC006610 | reverse complement strand
GGTTGTGGAGGAGCTGGCGCTGCAGGCGCCGCTGGTGCTGTCCGGGTCGGGTGGTGTGCGGGTCCAGGTCGTGGTGGGTGCGGGGGACGGTTCGGACCGTCGTACGGTCTCGGTGCATGCGCGTGCGGAGGAGCAGGCGGACGGGGTGTGGACGCTGCATGCGGAGGGTGTGCTGGCCCCGGCTGGTTCGGAGGCGGAGTTCGAGTTGTCCGCGTGGCCGCCGGCGGATGCGTCTGCGATTGATCTGGCGGGGGCGTATGGGGGGCTTGCCGGTGTCGGGTATGAGTACGGGCCGACGTTTCAGGGGCTGAAGTCCGCTTGGCGGCGTGGTCGGGAACTGTTCGCCGAGGTGGAGCTGCCGGGTGAGCCGACGGGGTTCGGCATTCATCCGGCGTTGCTGGATGCGGCGATGCATGTGGCTCTGGTCGGTGGTACCGAGGGTGGTGAGCCGGTGCTGCCGTTCGTGTGGAACGACGTGCGGTTGCACGCGGTGGGTGCGTCGGCGGTGCGGGTGCGGGTGACGAGGCCGACGTCGGAGAGCCTCACACTTGAGGTGGCGGACGTTTCCGGCCGGCCGGTGATGTCGGTCGGGTCGGTCGTCGGACGCCCGGTGTCGGCGGAGCAACTGGGCACCCCGCGTGATGAGTCGCTGTTCCATGTCGAGTGGAGCCCTGTGGCTGCCACAGCTGTGACCGACGGGCAGTGGACGGCCTGGGAGGACCTGGAAACGGACGGGTCGGTGTCGGGTGTGGTGGTCTTCGACTGCGCCACGATCGATGACGGTGTTCCGGCGGCGGTGCGGGCGCACACGCACCGTGTGCTGGACGTCGTACAGGATTGGCTGGCCGGGGAGCGGTTCGCGGAGGCGACGCTCGCCGTCGTCACGCACGGGGCCGTGGCCACCGAGGCCGGTGCGCCGGTGGATGTGACGCAGGCTCCGGTGTGGGGCCTCGTGCGCGCGGCACAGGCCGAGAACCCGGGGCGCTTCGTTCTGGTGGACACCGATGAATCGTCCGGCGGGGT
>NZ_JBEXOP010000106.1:0-1076 GCF_040611575.1 Streptomyces sp. NPDC006610 | reverse complement strand
CCGGCGCGGGGGTGGTCGAGGTGGTGGGCCTTCTTGCCCTGGTCGTCCAGGATCAGGTCGACGCCGGGCAGGGCTTCCAGGGCGGCGCGGGCTGCGGGGAGGTCCTGGGGGCGGCGCACGTAGACGTGGGCGATCTGGTGGTCGGCCACGGCGAAGGCGCGGGAGGTCATCGGGTCGAGGTACTCCATGCCGTCCTGGGTGTGCACTTCCAGCAGTCCAGCGCGGCGCAGGGCGCGGTTGACGTCGACGGGGCGGGTGACGCGGGTGATGCCGTACTCGGACAGGGCGACGACGGTGCGGCCCTGGGTGCGGGCGTCGTCCAGGAGCGGGGCGAGGGCCGCGTCGAGGTCGGCGGCGGCCTTGAGGGAGCGGGGGTCGTCGGGGCCGTGGCGCTGGAGGTCGTAGTCGAGGTGGGGGAGGTAGCACAGGGTGAGGTCGGGGCGGCGGGTGCGCTGGATGTGGCGGGTGGCGTCGATGATCCACTGGCTGGAGACCAGGCCGGCGCCCGGTCCCCAGAAGTGGAAGAGGGGGAAGGTGCCGAACTTGCGGGTGAGTTCGTCGTGCAGGTCGGCGGGGCGGGTGTAGCAGTCGGGTTCCTTGCGGCCGTCGGCGTAGTAGACGGGGCGGGGGGTGACGGTGATGTCGGTGTCGGCGCCCATGGCGTACCACCAGCAGATGTTGGCGACGGTGTAGCCGGGGTGGGCGCGGCGGGCGGCGTCCCAGAGTCTGTCGCCGGTGACGAGGCCGTTGTGCTGGCGCCAGAGCAGGACGTCGCCGAGTTCGCGGAAGTACCAGCCGTTGCCGACGATGCCGTGCTCGGCGGGCGGGGCGCCGGTGAGGAAGGTGGACTGGGCGGTGCAGGTGACGGCGGGCAGGACGGTGCCGAGGGGGGCGTGGGCGCCGGAGCGGGCGAGCGCCTTGAGGTGGGGCATGTGGTCCAGCAGGCGGGGGGTGAGGCCCACGACGTCCAGGACGAGCAGGGGGGTGGGGCCCTCGGGGCGGGTCATGGCAGCTCCTTGAGGCCGAGATCGGTCAGCAGGTCACGCGCGAGGGTCAGTTCGGCGGCGATGCCGTCG
>NZ_JBEXOP010000105.1:0-1201 GCF_040611575.1 Streptomyces sp. NPDC006610 | reverse complement strand
CCCGTCACCGGATCGCCAGGTTCTCGAGGTAGGAGCGGACGTTGCGGCGGGTCTCGGAGACGCTGTCACCGCCGAACTTCTCCGCCACCGCGTCGGCCAGCACCAGCGCGACCATCGCCTCCGCGACGATCCCCGCGGCCGGCACCGCGCACACGTCGGACCGCTGATGGTGGGCCGCGGCCGCCTCACCCGAGACCACGTCGACCGTCCTCAGCGCCCGCGGCACCGTGGCGATCGGCTTCATCGCGGCCCGCACCCGCAGCAGCTCGCCCGTGCTCAGACCGCCCTCCGTGCCACCGGAACGCCCCGTCGCCCGCCGGACGCCCTCGCCGGTGGCCACGATCTCGTCGTGCGCCTTCGAACCCGGCACCCGCGCCAGACCGAAACCGTCGCCGACCTCGACGCCCTTGATCGCCTGGATGCCCATCAGCGCGGCGGCCAGCCGCGCGTCCAGCCGCCGGTCCCAGTGCACGTGCGAGCCCAGCCCCACCGGCACCCCGTACGCCAGCACCTCCACCACCCCGCCCAGGGTGTCACCGTCCTTGTGGGCCCGGTCGATCTCGGCGACCATCGCCTCCGACGCGTCCGCGTCCAGGCACCGCACCGGGTCCGCGTCCAGCCTCTCCACGTCGGCCGGAGTCGGATGGACGCCGTAGGGCGCCCGCGCCCCGGCCAGCTCCACGACATGGCTGACGATCTCGATGCCCGCGGTCTCCTTCAGGTACGAACGGGCCACCGCGCCCAGCGCCACCCGGGCCGCCGTCTCCCGCGCCGAGGCCCGCTCCAGGACCGGCCGGGCCTCGTCGAAACCGTACTTCTGCATACCCGCCAGATCGGCGTGACCGGGACGCGGCCGGGTCAGCGGAGCACTGCGGGCCAGACCGGCGAGCACCTCCGGATCGACCGGATCGGCCGCCATGACCTGCTCCCACTTCGGCCACTCGGTGTTCCCCACCATGACCGCCACCGGAGAACCCAGGGTCAGACCGTGCCGGACGCCGCCGAGGAAGGTGACCTCGTCACGCTCGAACTTCATCCGGGCGCCCCGGCCGTAACCGAGCCGCCGCCGCGCCAGATGACCGGCCACCATCTCCGTGGTGACCGGCACACCTGCCGGAAGGCCCTCCAGCGTCGCGACGAGTGCGGGACCGTGGGACTCCCCCGCGGTCAGCCAGCGCAACCTGCTCAACGGTGCTCCTCA
>NZ_JBEXOP010000104.1:0-1252 GCF_040611575.1 Streptomyces sp. NPDC006610 | reverse complement strand
GGGGTGGGGCCCTCGGGGCGGGTCATGGCAGCTCCTTGAGGCCGAGATCGGTCAGCAGGTCACGCGCGAGGGTCAGTTCGGCGGCGATGCCGTCGGTGAGCTGGGCGCGGGCGCGCGGGCGCAGCTCGGGCGGGAGGGCCTGCCAGGTGTAGGTCTCGACCTCGAGGTGGCGGGTGAGCGGGCGGGGGCCGCCGACGAGCCGGGCCAGGGCGGTCTTCAGGACGGGGAGGGTGGAGGTGAGGGGCGCGGCGGGGGCGGCGTGCAGGGGGACGTGGAAGTGGGCGCGCCAGGGTGCGTCGTCGGGCAGGGCGTGGCCGGCGAGGGCCTCGCCGAGGTCGTCGGTGCCGCGCAGTCCGGTAGCGGTGAGGGTGCGGGTCTGGTGCAGGAAGCGGGGTTCGTCGAAGGCGGCGAGGGCCTCGCGGACCTCGGGGAGGCGGGGGTGCTCGGCGTGCAGGGCGGCGGACAGCTGGGTCTTGACGACGGGGACGCCCGCCCGGGCGAGGGCGTCCAGGGCGGTGTCCGGGTCTTCGAAGGAGGTGGCGAGGTGGCAGGTGTCGACGCAGATGCCGATGCGGTCGTGGCCGACGGCGGTGAGCGGGGCGATGGCGTCGCCCGTGGTCTCGACGACGCAGCCGGGTTCGGGTTCGAGGCCGACGCGCAGGGAGCGGCCGGTCAGGTCGCACAGGGCGTCGAGGCGTTCGCCGAGGGTGCGCAGGGCGGTGCGGGCGGTGTCGTCGCGTCCGGGGTCGCGGGCGGTGCGCCAGGCGAGCGGGAGGGTGGAGATGCTGCCCTCGGCGACGTCGTCGGGCAGCAGTCCGGCGAGGAGGCGGGCGAGGGCGGTGGTGTGCTCCAGGCGTTCGGGGTCCGCCCAGTCGGGCTTGTAGACGCGGTACTTGACCTCGCCGGCACCGAAGCCCTCGTAGGGGAAGCCGTTGAGGGTGACGACCTCCAGGCCGCGCCGGTCGAGTTCGGTGCGCAGGGCGCGCAGCGCGGCCGGGTCGGTGACGAGGGCGTGGGCGGCGTCCTTGGCGAGCCACAGGCCGATGCCGAGGCGGTCGCGGCCGAGGCGGCGGCGGACGGGTTCGCAGTGGTCCCGGAGCTGGGCGAGGACGCCGTCGAGGGTCTCGGCGGGGTGCACGTTGGTGCAGTAGGCGAGATGGACGGTGGTGCCGTCCGGATGGCGGAAGCGCATCGCTCACTCCCCGCCGCGCAGAATGGAGTTGCCCTCGTGGGTGGCGCCCGTCTCGGCGAC
>NZ_JBEXOP010000103.1:0-1252 GCF_040611575.1 Streptomyces sp. NPDC006610 | reverse complement strand
GGGGTGGGGCCCTCGGGGCGGGTCATGGCAGCTCCTTGAGGCCGAGATCGGTCAGCAGGTCACGCGCGAGGGTCAGTTCGGCGGCGATGCCGTCGTTCAGGCCCGCACGGTCGAGCGGTCGCAACGAGGGCGGCAGGGCCTGCCACGTGTACGTCTCGACCTCCAAGTGATGCGTACGCGCGACGGGCCCGCCGACCAGATGCGTCAGGCAGTCCTGAAGCGCAGGTCGCGTGGAGGTCAACGGCCCGGAGGAGACCGCGTGCAGGGGGATGTGGAAGTGGGCGCGCCAGGGTGCGCCGACCGGCAGGCCTCCCAGGCGCAGGGCCTCCCCCACATCGTCGACGCCTCGCAGTCCGGTCTCCGTCCTCACCCGCGTCTGGTGCAGGAAGCGGGGCTCGTCGAAGGCCGCCAGCGCCCGGCGCGCCTCGGGCAGGTGCGGCTCCTGTACATGCAGGGCGGCCGACAACTGAGCCTTGACGATGCGGATGTCGGCGGCCTGCAGCGCGCCGAACGCGGTTGCCGGGACTTCGAAGGAGGTGGCGAGGTGGCAGGTGTCGACGCAGACTCCGATCCGGTCGTGGCCGATTTCGGAGAGAGGGCCGATCGCATCGGCCGTGGTCTCCACCGCGCAGCCCGGCTCCGGCTCCAGGCCGATGCGGATGGACCGTCCCGTGAACCGCTCCATGGTGTCGAGGAATTCGGCCAAGGAGGAGAGCGCCCGCTTGGCGACCACGGCCGACGGATGGTCGTACGAGGTCCGCCAGGCGAGCGGGAGGGTGGAGATGCTGCCCTCGGCGACGTCGTCCGGCAGGAGTTCGGTCAGCAGGCGGGCCAGATCGGCGGTGTACTGGAGGCGTTCGGGGTCCGCCCAATCGGGCTTGTAGACGCGGTACTTGACCTCGCCGGCGCCGAAGCCCTCGTAGGGGAAGCCGTTGAGGGTGACGACCTCCAGGCGTCGGTGCTTCAGCTCCGCGCGAAGGGCCCGCAAGGCGGAGGGGTCGTTGATCATCGTGCGGGCCGCGTCTCTGGCGAGCCACAGGCCGATGCCGAGGCGGTCGCGGCCGAGACGGAGACGGACGGGTTCGCAGTGGTCCCGGAGCTGGGCGAGGACGCCGTCGAGGGTCTCGGCGGGGTGCACGTTGGTGCAGTAGGCGAGGTGGACGGTGGTGCCGTCCGGATGGCGGAAGCGCATCGCTCACTCCCCGCCGCGCAGAATGGAGTTGCCCTCGTGGGTGGCGCCCGTCTCGGCGAC
>NZ_JBEXOP010000102.1:0-1338 GCF_040611575.1 Streptomyces sp. NPDC006610 | reverse complement strand
TGCTCCACGATCACATGCGCATTCGTCCCGCTCAGCCCGAACGACGACACCCCCGCACGACGCGGCCGCCCCCGATCCGGCCACACCACCGCCTCTCGTAGCAGCTCGACGCGGCCCTCGGACCAGTCCACCCGCAAACTGGGCTCATCCAAATGCAGCGATCGCGGCAATACCCCGTGCCGCATCGCCATCACCATCTTGATGACCCCCGCGACACCCGCAGCAGCCTGCGTGTGCCCCAGATTCGACTTGACCGACCCCAGCCACAACGGCTCGTCATGCGACCGGTCCTGGCCGTAGGTGGCGAGCAGGGCCTGTGCCTCGATCGGGTCTCCCAACCGGGTGCCGGTACCGTGCGCTTCCACCACATCGACATCCGCCGCCGACACGCCCGCGTTCGCCAGCGCCTGCCGGATCACCCGGCGCTGCGCCGGACCGTTCGGCGCCGTCAGACCATTCGACGCACCATCCTGATTCACCGCCGACCCACGCACCACGGCCAGCACCGGATGCCCGTTCCGCCGCGCATCCGACAACCGCTCCAACAGCAAGACCCCGGCGCCCTCACCCCACGCGACTCCGTCTGCCGCATCGGAGAAGGACTTGCAGCGCCCATCGGGGGCGAGTCCGCGCTGTTCGCTGAAGTACACCAGCGTCTCCGGCGTCCCCATCACCGTCACACCGCCGGCGAGCGCCAGGGAGCACTCCCCCGACCGCAGCGCCTGCGCCGCCAGATGCAACGACACCAACGACGACGAACACGCCGTGTCCACCGTCAACGCGGGCCCTTCCAGCCCGAGCGTGTAAGCGACCCTGCCAGAGACGAAGCTGCCGGCGCTGCCCCCGCCGTAGTCGTGGTACATCACGCCCGCATAGACACCGGTGGAGCTGCCCTTGAGTGTCGCCGGGTCGATCCCGGCCCTTTCGAACGCCTCCCAGGACGTCTCCAGCAGCAGCCTCTGCTGTGGATCCATCACCAACGCCTCACGCGGGGAGATACCGAAGAAGTCCGCGTCGAACTCGGCGGCTTCGTGCAGGAATCCGCCCGAACGGGCGTAGGTCTTGCCCGGAGCGCCCGGTTCCGGGTCGTAGATGCCCGGGTCCCAACCGCGGTTCTCGGGAAGGTCGGTGATGGCGTCCACGCCATCGGCGACCAGCCGCCATAGCTCCTCCGGGGTCGACACTCCCCCCGGGAACCGGCAGGCCATGCCGACGATGACCACGGGGTCGTCGTCATTGCCAACTCGCCGGACGGGAGCCACCGCAGCGGCGTCGGCTTCGGCCCTGCCGTCCAGGAGCGCCAGAAGGTGATCGGCCACCGCCTCAGCCGTCGGCTGA
>NZ_JBEXOP010000101.1:0-1341 GCF_040611575.1 Streptomyces sp. NPDC006610 | reverse complement strand
TGCTCCACGATCACATGCGCATTCGTCCCGCTCAGCCCGAACGACGACACCCCCGCACGACGCGGCCGCCCCCGATCCGGCCACACCACCGCCTCCCCCAGCAACACCACATCACCCTCGGACCAGTCCACCCGCGAACTGGGCTCATCCAAATGCAGCGACCGCGGCAACACCCCATGCCGCATCGCCATCACCATCTTGATGACCCCCGCGACACCCGCAGCAGCCTGCGTGTGCCCCAGATTCGACTTCACCGACCCCAGCCACAACGGCTCACCCACCGGCCGGTCCTGCCCATACGTCGCCAGCAACGCCTGCGCCTCGATCGGATCACCCAACACCGTGCCCGTACCGTGCGCCTCCACCACATCCACATCCGCACCACGCAACCCGGCATTCACCAACGCCTGCCGGATCACCCGCCGCTGCGCCGGACCGTTCGGCGCCGTCAGACCATTCGACGCACCATCCTGATTCACCGCCGACCCACACACCACCGCCAGCACCGGATGCCCATTCCGCCGCGCATCCGACAACCGCTCCAACAACAAAACCCCAGCACCCTCACCCCACCCCGTACCCCCAGCACCCGCAGCAAAGGAACGACACCGACCGTCGGGGGCGAGTCCGCGCTGTTCGCTGAAGTACACCAGCGTCTCCGGCGTCCCCATCACCGTCACGCCGCCGGCCAGGGCCAGGGAGCACTCCCCCGACCGCAGCGCCTGCGCCGCCAGATGCAACGACACCAACGACGACGAACACGCCGTGTCCACCGTCAACGCGGGCCCTTCCAGCCCGAGCGTGTAAGCGACCCGGCCGGACACGAAGCTGCCGGCGCTGCCCCCGCCTCCGTAGTCGTGATACATCACGCCGGCGAAGACACCGGTCGAACTGCCCTTCAGCGTCGCCGGGTCGATCCCGGCCCTTTCGAACGCCTCCCAGGACGTCTCCAGCAGCAGCCTCTGCTGTGGATCCATCACCAACGCCTCACGCGGCGAAATGCCGAAGAAGTCCGCGTCGAACTCGGCGGCGTCGTGCAGGAATCCGCCGGCTCGGGTGTAGGTCTTGCCGGGTTTGCCGATCTCCGGGTCGTAGACGTTCTCGTCCCACCCACGGTCGGCCGGAAGGTCCGAGATCGCGTCGACACCGTCGGCCACGAGTCGCCACAGATCCTCGGGGGTGGTGACCCCACCGGGATAGCGGCAGGCCATGCCGACGATGACCACGGGGTCGTCGTCATTGCCAGCTCGCCGGACGGGAGCCACCGCAGCGGCGTCGGCTTCGGCCCTGCCGTCCAGGAGCGCCAGAAGGTGATCGGCCACCGCCTCAGCCGTCGGCTGA
>NZ_JBEXOP010000100.1:0-1394 GCF_040611575.1 Streptomyces sp. NPDC006610 | reverse complement strand
CACGTCAGCAGCAGGTCGAGGGCGAGCAGCACGCAGATGCCCGCGTCGATGCCGATCGGGAAGACGTAGGAGAAGTCCCCGAAGCCCTTCTTCAGCGCGAGTTCGCGTACGGCGGCGTACGACCCGGCGAAACCGATGCCCGCGATGATCACGGCACCGAAGACCACCACGCCGATGAGAACCCGGTGCGCCCGGGTCAGCTGGGGTGTCTGGGTGTTCCCCGCAGCCACGTCCCACTCCCCTGTTCATGTTTGGGCCGGTGTGCAAGTCTCACACTCCCATGACACGCGGCAGGCGCACACGAATTGTGTGACGGAGCGGCGCGGTTTTCGAACTCGTGCGCGTGCAGCCGGGAATGCCGTTTGGACGTGTCGCCGTCGGCCTTGCACCGCCGTCAGGCCCTGTTCGGCGAGATCCGTGTGCGACCCTGTTCGGTCCCGCGACAGTGGTGACCGTGCCGCAAGAGCAGTTACTGCCCCGCCTGTGTGAGTAGCATCCGGCAACACCCCTCACGACAAGGAGCACCATCCCGTGCCAGGCGAAACCGTTGGGACCACCATCCGGAACAAGTACGCACAGCAGTACGCCAGCGACTTGGAGGACAACCGCGCCAGGCAGGCCGAGCTGGCGCAGATGCTGGAGCAACTCAAGCAGGACGAGGCCTGGTTGCTCAGGCAACTGAACGATCTGCCCACCTCTGTGACGGCCGCTGACGACACCGTGGATAAAGAGTCTCCGGCGTCCGCGCGCCAGCACACGGACCCGGCCGAGACGGCAGCGTCCGTGCCACAGCCCCGGCAGGACGGCCCTGCCAAGGCGGCGGCATCAAAGTCCACGGCCAAGAAGTCGGCCGCCGCCAAGGCCAGGGGCACGGCCAAGAAGCCGCCGGCGGAAAAGAAAGAAGGCTGCGGCAAAGTCTGCTGCCCGCAGGGACACGGCGAAGAAGTCAGCGGTCTCACCCGCGCCGTCGGCCAAGGCCGCGTCCGCGAAGGCAGGACCGCCGCTGCACGAGCTCGTCCTGGACATCCTGCACAAGGCCCCCGGAGAACCGCGCACGGTGCGCGAGATTGCCGACCTGCTCGCACAGGACCATCCCGACCGGGCGACATCCGTCCAGACGGTGCGCAACGCCCTGGAGAATCTCGTCAAGAAGAACCGCGCCGAGAGGTCGCGTCAGCAGGGAAGCGTGATGTACACCGCCTACGCCGAAGCAGGCGCCGAAGTCAGCACGGAGCACCACGCGGGCAATGCTGCCGAGCAGGCATCCGAGACCAGGCCCGACAAGGCCCCAGCGGAGGTCTAGAAGGTCGATGAAGATCTTGGTGAGGGGCTGTCCGGCCGTCAGGCCGGACAGCCCTGCGGTCATGTACCGGCCGGTGCGATGTGCCAGGTGC
>NZ_JBEXOP010000099.1:0-1458 GCF_040611575.1 Streptomyces sp. NPDC006610 | reverse complement strand
TGCTGACCAAGACGTCGTGGGGGTGACGGATGCCGTCGATGCGGGCGGTGTTGGAAGCGCGGCAGAAGGCCGCGGCGGTGCGGGTGGAGGATCTCGAAGCGGAGTTGGAGCGAGTGCGTGCGGCTCTGACTGAGGCGGAAGAGGTGCTCAGGCGCCGGGTGATCGGCCTGGAGCAGTATCTGGAGGCGCTGGCCGAGGAGGATGCGCCCGCCGTGGCCGTCGTGTCGCAGAGGAAGCCGGTGGGTCCGCGCCGGGCGGTGCCTCACCGCCAGGACGCGGCCGGACCCGAGGTGTTGTCGGTGGACTACCAGGCGTTGATGGCCGCCGCCCTGGGGGCGGGAGCCGATGGGCTCGGTGCCCGGCGGGCCGCGGTGGTGCTGGGCTGGGACAGCGCCTCTGCCTCCCGTGTCGAGGGAGCGAGGGCCCGGCTGAAACGGCTGGTGGAACGGGGCTGGCTGGTCGAGGAGAAACCGGGCAGGTTCATGCTGCCCGCGCCGGAGCAGGACACTGCCGGCGCTGGGCGGCCAGGCGGCGGCTCATGAGCATGGTCATCGACCACAGGACGACGCTCTCGCTGGTGTCGGTGCGTCGCTCGTAGTCACGGACCAGGCGCCGACTGCGCAGGAGCCAGGCGAAGGACCTCTCCACGACCCAGCGGCGAGGCAGGACCTCGAAGCCTTGGACGTTGTCGCTGCGGCGGACGATGTCGAGAACGAGTCCGAGATGCGCCGCGGACCAGTCGGTGAGGTGGCCGGTGTAACCGCCGTCGGCCCAGACCCGCGCCAGCCGCCGGAAGTGCTTCTTTGCTGCTGGCAGCACGATGCGGGCCGCGTCCCGGTCGGTCGTGGAGGCCGGCGTGACCAGCACGGCCAGCAGGAGTCCGAGGGTGTCGGTGAGCAGGTGGCGCTTGCGCCCGTTGATCTTTTTCCCGCGTCGTATCCCCGTGAAGCGAGAGTGACCGTGGCGTCCGCCTTCACCGACTGCGAGTCCACGACGGCCGCGCTCGGCTCCGGGCTCCGGCCCTCGGCCCGGCGGACGGCCTCGCGCAGCCGGTCATGCAGCTCGGCCACCAGCCCCGCATCCCGCCAGCGGGCGAAGAAGGCATACACCCGTGGCCAGGGCGGGAAGTCGGACGGCACCGCCCGCCACTTGATGCCGTTGTCGACGAGGTAGCGCACCGCGTCGATCATCTGCCGGTGACAGTAGCCCTCCGGCCGACCGCCCCGGCCGGCCAGCCATCCCGGCACCGGTAGCAGATCCCGCACCGACGCCCACTCGGCATCGCTCATGTCCGAGCCATACCGGGGCCGGCGCTCCGGCCGGTCGGCCGCGTTCCCGAACCTGTGGGCGAGACAGTCACACCCAGGAGTGGACGGACTGGACCCGGCAACCGCGACCACGCAACACTTCGACAACAGGGCCTCTTGCTTCTCGCTGGACTCGACAACCGCGAGCTAC
>NZ_JBEXOP010000098.1:0-1463 GCF_040611575.1 Streptomyces sp. NPDC006610 | reverse complement strand
TACTTCTCCAGCAGCTGGTGGCGGCCCTTGACGTACGAGGGGTCGGCGAGGGCCTTGTCGACCTCGAAGTGATCGCCCCAGCAGGCCAGTTCGAGGCCTTCGAAGCCGGCGTCGCTGGCGATTCGGCAGACCTCCTCCAGGGGAAGGTCCGCCCACTGGCCGGTGAAGAGGGTGAAACGGTGGGTCATGGCAGACGTCCTTGTCAGTCTTCGAAGGTGGGCACGGCGGTGTAGACGCTGTCCTTGGAGGCGCTCTCCTCGACAGCGGCGAGCACCCGCTGCACCTGCAGTCCGTCGGCGAACGACGGGGAGGGGTGGGTGCCGTCGGCGATGGCGTGAACGAGGTCGCGGGCCTGGTGGACGAACGCGTGCTCGTAACCGAGCCCGTGACCGGGCGGCCACCAGGCAGCCACGTAGGGGTGATCGGGCTCGGTCACCAGGATGCGGCGGAAGCCGGCGTGGGCGCCGGGCTCGGTGCCGTCGAAGAAGTGCAACTCGTTGAGACGTTCGAGGTCGAAGAGGAGCGAGCCGCGCTCACCGTTGATCTCGATCTGCATCGCGTTCTTGCGGCCGGGGGCGAAGCGGGTGGCCTCGAAGGAGGCGAGCGCGCCGGACGGGAAGCGGCCGGTGAACAGGGCGGCGTCATCCACGGTGACCTGGCCGCGGCCGGCTCCCGCGGAGGCGCTCAGTCCCGCCGACGCGGTGGCGAGCAGAGGGCGTTCGGGCACGAAGGTCGTCATGTGCGCGGAGACACCGGCGAGGGGCTCGCCCACCAGGTGCTGGGCGAGGTCCACGAGGTGGGAGCCGAGATCGCCCAGGGCGCCGGACCCGGCCGACTCGCGCTTCAGCCGCCAGGTGAGGGGGAAGTCGGGATCGACGAGCCAGTCCTGGAGGTAGGCGAGGCGGACGTGCCGGATCTTGCCGAGCCTGCCTTCCTTGATCATGGAGTGGGCCAGGGAAAGGGCGGGCGTACGGCGGTAGTTGAAGCCGACCATCGCGATCCGGCCGGGGTTGCGTTCCGCCGCGGCGACCATGGCCTCGGCCTCCTCGACCGTGTTGGCCAGAGGCTTCTCGCACAGCACGTGCTTGCCGGCGTCCAGCGCGGCGATGGCGATCTCCGCATGACTTTCGCCCGGGGTGCAGATGTCGATGACGTCGATGTCGTCGCGGGCGATCAACTGGCGCCAGTCGGTCTCGACGGACGACCAGCCCAGCTTGTCGGCGGCGGCGCGCGCCGCCTGCTGGTTCCGGCCGCACACGGCGGCGAGATGCGGCTCGAGCGGCAGGTCGAAGGCTCGGCCGGCCGTACGCCAGCCCTGCGAGTGGACGGCACCCATGAAGGCGTAGCCGATGAGGCCGATCCCGAGACGCGGCCTGTGGGCGACGGTGGATTCCATATGAGTGAATTCTCCTTGAGCAGGCCGGGGGGTGGGCGGGGCCCCCCCCACCCCCCCCCCCCACACA
>NZ_JBEXOP010000097.1:0-1519 GCF_040611575.1 Streptomyces sp. NPDC006610 | reverse complement strand
CCGGTGTACGGGCCGGACGCCCTGGAGGGCTGGGACCCCGCCGAGAAGCTGGGGGAGCCGGGCGCGTACCCCTTCACCCGCGGCGTCTACCCGACCATGTACACGGGCCGTCCCTGGACGATGCGCCAGTACGCCGGTTTCGGCACGGCCGTGGAGTCCAACGCCCGCTACAAGCAGCTGATCGCCAACGGCACGATGGGCCTGTCCGTCGCCTTCGACCTGCCCACCCAGATGGGCCACGACTCCGACGCGCCCATCGCGCACGGCGAGGTCGGCAAGGTCGGCGTGGCGATCGACTCGATCGACGACATGCGCGTGCTGTTCGACGGCATCCCGCTGGACAAGGTGTCCACGTCGATGACGATCAACGCGCCGGCGGCCCTCCTGCTGCTCCTCTATCAACTCGTCGCCGAGGAGCAGGGCGTCGGCGCGGACAGGCTGACCGGCACGATCCAGAACGACGTACTGAAGGAGTACATCGCGCGCGGGACGTACATCTTCCCGCCCAAGCCCTCCCTGCGCCTGATCGCCGACATCTTCAAGTACTGCAAGGCCGAGATCCCGAAGTGGAACACCATCTCGATCTCCGGCTACCACATGGCCGAGGCCGGCGCCTCGCCCGCGCAGGAGATCGCCTTCACCCTCGCCGACGGCATCGAGTACGTCCGCACCGCCGTCGCGGCCGGCATGGACGTCGACGACTTCGCGCCCCGCCTGTCGTTCTTCTTCGTCGCCCGTACGACGATCCTGGAGGAGGTCGCCAAGTTCCGCGCCGCCCGCCGGATCTGGGCGCGGGTGATGAAGGAGGAGTTCGGGGCGAAGAACCCGAAGTCGCTGATGCTGCGCTTCCACACGCAGACCGCCGGGGTGCAGCTGACCGCCCAGCAGCCCGAGGTGAACCTGGTCCGCGTGGCGGTGCAGGGCCTGGCCGCGGTGCTCGGCGGCACCCAGTCGCTGCACACCAACTCCTTCGACGAGGCGATCGCCCTGCCGACCGACAAGAGCGCCCGGCTCGCCCTGCGCACCCAGCAGGTGCTGGCCTACGAGACGGACGTGACGGCGACGGTCGACCCGTTCGCGGGCTCCTACGTCATCGAGAGGATGACCGACGACGTCGAGGCCGCGACGCTGGAGCTGATGGCCAAGGTCGAAGAACTCGGCGGCGCCGTCAACGCGATCGAGCACGGCTTCCAGAAGAGCGAGATCGAGCGCAGCGCCTACCGCATCGCCCAGGAGACCGACAGCGGCGAGCGGGTCGTCGTCGGCGTCAACCGCTTCCAGCTCGACGAGGAGGAGCCCTACGAGCCGCTGCGCGTCGACCCGGCCATCGAGGCCCAGCAGGCCGAACGGCTGGCCAGGCTGCGCGCCGAGCGCGACCGGGCGGCGGTGGACTCGGCCCTCGCCGCTCTGAAGAAGGCCGCCGAGGGCGAGGACAACGTCCTCTACCCGATGAAGGACGCCCTGCGCGCACGGGCCACCGTCGGCGAGGTCTGCAACGCGCTCCGCGAGGTCTGGGGCA
>NZ_JBEXOP010000095.1:0-1862 GCF_040611575.1 Streptomyces sp. NPDC006610 | reverse complement strand
GCACGTCCACAACTGGACCTTCGTCCCGTCCGCAGAACCCCCACCGGACACGTCCAGGCACTTCCCCAGCGCCTGCACCGACCCGTCGCCCGCAAGGGTCCACCGCTGCGCCGCGGACCCGTTGCACGACCACAACTGCACCTGCGTACCGTCCGCCGAAGCACCGTTCGCCACGTCCAGGCACTTGCCGTTGACGCCCTTCACCTCACCCGTGCGAGCGCCGCCGCCGGTCGTGGTGAAGGAGAACTCGTCGATGTCGAACAGCGATCCCGTGCCGCCCTTGAACACCAGGTGGAGGGTGGTGGTGCCGGCCGGCCGGTTGGTCAGCGGGGCGGTGACGTCCTGGAAGGTCTCCCAGCCGCCGGTCACCGGGACGGTCGCCGTGCCGAGCAGGGTGCCGGTCGGGGATCCGGCCCGCACCTCGATGGTGCCGCCCGCTCCCGCGGAGGAGACCCGCGCCGTGAACGTGCTCGTGTTGTCCAGGGCGTAGGGGGTGAAGGCGATCCAGTCGCCGTTGTCGATGTGGCCGACGGTCCTGCCGCCGTGCGCGGGGGCGTGGTTGACGACCTGCACGCCCGACGCGGTGCCGTAGTGCTCGGCCTGCCGGTGGCTGGGCTGGGTGATGTGCTGGTCGTGGGTGGTGAGCGCGGGCTGGCCGTTCGCGCCCTTGTCGGTGTACTCGGCGTCGATGACGCCGAAGATGTTGGCGTTGGGGTCGTGTTCGCCGTCGGCGAGGGTCTGCAGGGTGCCGCTGCAGCCGGTGGCCGAGGTCTGCGGGTGGCCGTGGCTGTCGTGGCCGACGATGAAGGTGACCTTGACCTTGGAGCAGTCGACGGCGCCGTCCTCGGGGTCGGTGACCGTCACCCTGAACGGGATCGCCGCGCCGAAGTCGTAGACGCGGCCGTCCAGGGGCAGGTCGATGCTGACCGTGGGAGCGGTGTTGCCGACGGTGATCCGCACGGACGCGGTCGCCGACTTGCCGGTGGAGTCCGTGATCTTCAGCGTGGCCGTGTACTGGCCGTTGGCGGTGTAGGTGTGCGAGGGGTTGGCCGCGGTGGAGGTGGCGCCGTCGCCGAAGGTCCAGGCGTACGAGAGGGCGTCGCCGTCGGGGTCCGAGCTGCCCGCGGAGGAGAAGGCGACCGCCAACGGGGCCCTGCCCGAGGTCACGTTGGCCTTGGCCTGGGCGATCGGGGCCCGGCCGCCGGTGACGTGCTCGATGCGGTAGAGGGCCGAGTTCTCGTCGCCGTTGAAGTAGCCGGTGCCGTAGTCGAGGACGTAGAGCGCGCCGTCCGGGCCGAAGGCCATGTCCATCACCTGGGTCCCGGTCCAGGGGAAGGCGTTGATGGACTGCACGGTCCCGTCGGAGCCGGACTCGATCCGCTTGATCCAGCGGCGCCCGAACTCACCGGCGAAGAAGTCCCCGTCGTACTCCTGCGGGAACTTCACCTCGGAAGTGGAGGCGGCGTCGTAGCGGTAGACGGGGCCGCCCATGGGGGACTCCGAGCCGCCGCCGAACTCCGGTACGGAGCCGCCGTCGTACGGGATCCAGGCGGGCTGGGCGGGCGGCAGGTCGGTCAGGCCGGTGTTGCGCGGCGAGGTGTTCTTCGGGGCCGCGCAGTCGAACTTCGCGCCGGAGGCCCCGGAGGCGAAGTCGTAGTCCGTGTACGCGTTGTTCGCTCCGGTGCAGTACGGCCAGCCGTAGTTGCCCGCCTTGGTGATCCGGTTGAACTCGACCTGGCCGGCGGGTCCACGAGAGGCGCTGGCGGTGCCGGCGTCGGGGCCGTAGTCGCCGAGGTAGACGATGCCGGTGGCCTTGTCGACGCTCATCCGGAAGGGGTTGCGGAAGCCCATGGCGTAGATCT
>NZ_JBEXOP010000094.1:0-2105 GCF_040611575.1 Streptomyces sp. NPDC006610 | reverse complement strand
CCTCGACCGGAAGATCGGCTACGCGCCCGCACACTTCCGCTCAATCCTCGCCAAGACGCGCATCCACGTCAGCACCAGCACCCTGGTCACCGACGTCTACGAGACGTACCAAGGCCGCCGACCGGAACGCAGCGGCGTCGCCAAACATTTCGCCCGTCAAGCTCGCGCCCGCGCGGCGGCCAACCGCTGGCCCACACCCGGCTACTGGGCCGACCGCATGGACGCCATCGACGACCCCCACTTCATCCCCGAGTACGGCGTCACCCGCCGGGAGATCATCGCCCAGGAAGCGGCGTGGATCATCCGCACCACCGGCGTCGACCGTCAGACCGCCGCCCAACGCCTCGGAACCTCCAAGGCCTACGTCGACCACGCCCTCAGCCGCCACCCCCAGCCGGCCATGGAGGCTGCCGCGTGAGCGCCGGCCGGTCCTGGCTCGACCAGGCCCTCTGTGCACAGATCGGCCCCCATCTGTGGACGGACGTCCCCAAAGGCGGCGGCTACGCCGAAGCGCGCCGCATCTGCCAGCGATGCCCCGTCCTCGCCGCGTGCGAAGCCCACGCCGACCGGCTGGCCCGGCAAGGCATCCCCGTCGACGGCATGTGGGCCGGCAAAACCAGCCGCCAACGTCGCCGGCGCCAGCAGATCGGGGAGGCCGCGTGACCCGTTTCCGGCGCGCAGACCACGACCAAGCGCCCTGCCCTCACCAGCACGACGAGACGCCGCGTCTACACACGCCCAACACGTACACAAACCGCACGTCACACCACGAATTGACCTAGCCGACCGGCGCCGCACAACGTGCCGCCCGACCGCACAGCAAAGGCCCCGCCACACGGCGGGGCCCCCGGAGGGAGGAGGAGGGATGTCAGTAGGCGGAGCTGTTGAGCAGCTCGGACAGCTCGGGATCCTTACGGCCGAGCATCTCGGCGAACTCCTCGTCCTCGGCGAGGGCGTACAGCCGGCGCACAAGGTCGTCGTACAGCGGTCGGACCTCAGCGTCGAGCGCGGCCCGCTTCCAGCGCTCCATGGAGATGAGCATGGCCTGGGGCTTGTCACGGCGGGTGAGCGCAACGGGGGTGCCGAGCAAGCGCACCTCGGCGATGACCTCGGTCATGTTCGCGCGGGCTTCAGAGACGCCCAACTGTCGGATCCCGGACTCACTCATGCGACCAGGATACACAACCGCTCGCTTGTCATGTCCGACGGGTTGTACAATTCAGGGGCAGGCGAAGCCCCGCACCACAAGGCCCACCCGCCTCCATGAGGGCTGTCCCAAAACCAGTCATGACCAGCACAGACACCCTCCCGAAGGAAGACACCCGTGAGCACTGAGGCCGTCACATGGGCCATGGACCACGCGCCCATGCTGCGCACCGAGAAGGGCAAGCCGGACACCACCGCCCGGCACGTCCTTCAGGCGCTAGCTGAGCACGCCAGTCCGACCGGCACCGACGCGCACCCCTCAGTGCTCCGCATCCAGTACCGCACCGGCTTCGACCGGGCCACCGTCCAGCGCGCCCTGCGCCGGCTGGAGAAGGGCGGCCTGATCGCCAAGGACGGCGTCCGGGAGGGGCGTACCCGCTACAAGCTCGCCATGGGATTGCGTCGGCCCGCCACGGACTGGGCCGACCTGGAGAGGGAGGAGGACGAGTTCCGGGCCGCGGCTGCGGAGCGGAAGCGCCGGTCCCGATCGAAGGGTGTCACGCACGGAGAGTCCGTGACTGTCACGGACTCAGAAGGCGTGACCGTCACGCACGGAGAGTCCGTGACCGGCGATGTCACGCACTCTAAGTCCGTCCGTCACGCACTTAAAGTGCGTTCGTCACGCACGGAACGCAGCCCTAACCACCCACAACCGTCAGACAACCAACTACTAAAAGACTCTTCTCCCGCAGCCGACCGCGACGAGCCGCAGACACCTGCCGCCCCGGTCCACACCAAGAGCCGCAGCGAGAAGACGGACCACCACCTCGAGGCCTTCGGCGCCTTCTGGCTGACCTACCCCAAGCGGAAAGCCAAGGAAGAGGCCAAGAAGGCTTGGATCGCCGCCATCGAACGCGGCGCCGACCCCCAGCACATCGTCACCGCCGCCAAGGCCTATG
>NZ_JBEXOP010000093.1:0-2388 GCF_040611575.1 Streptomyces sp. NPDC006610 | reverse complement strand
AACACAGTGGACGCGAGCAACTGAGGACAAGCCCTCGGCCTATTAGTACCGGTCAACTCCACCAGTTACCTGGCTTCCATATCCGGCCTATCAACCCAGTCGTCTACTGGGAGCCTTACCCCATCAAGTGGGTGGGAGTCCTCATCTCGAAGCAGGCTTCCCGCTTAGATGCTTTCAGCGGTTATCCCTCCCGAACGTAGCCAACCAGCCATGCCCTTGGCAGAACAACTGGCACACCAGAGGTTCGTCCGTCCCGGTCCTCTCGTACTAGGGACAGCCCTTCTCAAGACTCCTACGCGCACAGCGGATAGGGACCGAACTGTCTCACGACGTTCTAAACCCAGCTCGCGTACCGCTTTAATGGGCGAACAGCCCAACCCTTGGGACCGACTCCAGCCCCAGGATGCGACGAGCCGACATCGAGGTGCCAAACCATCCCGTCGATATGGACTCTTGGGGAAGATCAGCCTGTTATCCCCGGGGTACCTTTTATCCGTTGAGCGACGGCGCTTCCACAAGCCACCGCCGGATCACTAGTCCCGACTTTCGTCCCTGCTCGACCCGTCGGTCTCACAGTCAAGCTCCCTTGTGCACTTACACTCAACACCTGATTGCCAACCAGGCTGAGGGAACCTTTGGGCGCCTCCGTTACCCTTTAGGAGGCAACCGCCCCAGTTAAACTACCCATCAGACACTGTCCCTGATCCGGATCACGGACCCAGGTTAGACATCCAGCACGACCAGACTGGTATTTCAACGACGACTCCACCCGAACTGGCGTCCAGGCTTCACAGTCTCCCAGCTATCCTACACAAGCCGAACCGAACACCAATATCAAACTGTAGTAAAGGTCCCGGGGTCTTTCCGTCCTGCTGCGCGAAACGAGCATCTTTACTCGTAGTGCAATTTCACCGGGCCTATGGTTGAGACAGTCGAGAAGTCGTTACGCCATTCGTGCAGGTCGGAACTTACCCGACAAGGAATTTCGCTACCTTAGGATGGTTATAGTTACCACCGCCGTTTACTGGCGCTTAAGTTCTCAGCTTCGCCCACCCGAAAGTGAGCTAACCGGTCCCCTTAACGTTCCAGCACCGGGCAGGCGTCAGTCCGTATACATCGCCTTACGGCTTCGCACGGACCTGTGTTTTTAGTAAACAGTCGCTTCTCGCTGGTCTCTGCGGCCACCCCCAGCTCAGGAAGCAAGTCCCCTCACCAGGTGTGGCCCCCCTTCTCCCGAAGTTACGGGGGCATTTTGCCGAGTTCCTTAACCATAGTTCACCCGAACGCCTCGGTATTCTCTACCTGACCACCTGAGTCGGTTTAGGGTACGGGCCGCCATGAAACTCGCTAGAGGCTTTTCTCGACAGCATAGGATCATCCACTTCACCACAATCGGCTCGGCATCAGGTCTCAGCCACAAGTGCGACGGATTTACCTACCGCACGGCCTACACCCTTACCCCGGGACAACCACCGCCCGGGATGGACTACCTTCCTGCGTCACCCCATCACTCACCTACTACCAGCTCGGGCCACCGGCTCCACCACTCCGACCTCGTCCGAAGACTCAGCCGACGGCTTCACGGGCTTAGCATCACTGGATTCAATGTTTGACGCTTCACAGCGGGTACCGGAATATCAACCGGTTATCCATCGACTACGCCTGTCGGCCTCGCCTTAGGTCCCGACTTACCCTGGGCAGATCAGCTTGACCCAGGAACCCTTAGTCAATCGGCGCAAACGTTTCTCACGTTTGTATCGCTACTCATGCCTGCATTCTCACTCGTCAACCGTCCACAACTCGCTTACACGGCTGCTTCACCCGGCAGACGACGCTCCCCTACCCATCACGATCCCCGTTGGGGGTACATATCGCAATGACACGACTTCGGCGGTACGCTTGAGCCCCGCTACATTGTCGGCGCGGAATCACTAGACCAGTGAGCTATTACGCACTCTTTCAAGGGTGGCTGCTTCTAAGCCAACCTCCTGGTTGTCTCTGCGACTCCACATCCTTTCCCACTTAGCGTACGCTTAGGGGCCTTAGTCGATGCTCTGGGCTGTTTCCCTCTCGACCATGGAGCTTATCCCCCACAGTCTCACTGCCGCGCTCTCACTTACCGGCATTCGGAGTTTGGCTAAGGTCAGTAACCCGGTAGGGCCCATCGCCTATCCAGTGCTCTACCTCCGGCAAGAAACACACGACGCTGCACCTAAATGCATTTCGGGGAGAACCAGCTATCACGGAGTTTGATTGGCCTTTCACCCCTAACCACAGGTCATCCCCCAGGTTTTCAACCCTGGTGGGTTCGGTCCTCCACGAAGTCTTACCTCCGCTTCAACCTGCCCATGGCTAGATCACTCCGCTTCGGGTCTTGAGCGTGCTACT
>NZ_JBEXOP010000092.1:0-2832 GCF_040611575.1 Streptomyces sp. NPDC006610 | reverse complement strand
GTCCGCCCGGGTTTCGTGTGGGGGTGTCGTCCGGGTCAGTCGGTGACGGTCCAGGTGTCGTTGCCGGTGAGGAGTTGGGCGAGGTCGCCCTTGCCGGTGGTTTCGACGGCGTGGTCGAGCTGGTCGGCCATCTGGGTGTCGTAGACGGGGCGTTGGACGGAGCGCAGGACGCCGATGGGGGTGTGGTGGAGGGTGTCGGGGTCGGCGAGGCGGGAGAGGGCGAAGGCGGTGGTGGGGTGGGGGGCGTGGGCGTCGTGGACGAGGATGTCGGCTTCGTTGTCGTCGGTGACGGTGACGGTGGTGAGGTCGCCGGTGGCCTGGTCGCGGATCACGCCGCGTGAGTTGTCGGCGCCGAAGCGGATGGGCCGGCCGTGTTCGAGGCGGATGACGGCTTCCTGGGCGGGGTCGCGGTCTTTGAGGGCGTCGAAGGCGCCGTCGTTGAAGATGTTGCAGTTCTGGTAGATCTCGATGAGGGCGGTGCCGGGGTGGGCGGCGGCCTGGCGCAGGACGTCGGTGAGGTGTGCGCGGTCGGAGTCGATGGTGCGGGCGACGAAGGAGGCTTCGGCGCCGAGGGCGAGGGAGACGGGGTTGAAGGGGGCGTCGAGGGAGCCCATGGGGGTGGATTTGGTGATCTTGCCGGTTTCGGAGGTGGGGCTGTACTGGCCTTTGGTCAGGCCGTAGATGCGGTTGTTGAACAGCAGGATCTTGAGGTTGACGTTGCGGCGCAGGGCGTGGATGAGGTGGTTGCCGCCGATGGACAGGGCGTCGCCGTCGCCGGTGACGACCCATACGCTCAGGTCGCGGCGGGATGCGGCCAGGCCGGTGGCGATGGCGGGGGCGCGGCCGTGGATGGAGTGCATCCCGTAGGTGTTCATGTAGTAGGGGAAGCGGGAGGAGCAGCCGATGCCGGAGACGAAGACGATGTTCTCCCTGGCCAGGCCGAGCTGGGGCATGAAGCCCTGCACGGCGGCCAGGATCGCGTAGTCGCCGCAGCCGGGGCACCAGCGCACTTCCTGGTCGGACTTGAAGTCCTTCATGGTCTGGCGGCCCTCGGCCCTGGGCACCAGCGGCAGTGCCTGGAGGGGGGTGGTGCGGGGGGCCGTCGACGCGGGTTCAGTCATGGATGGCCTCCTTGAGTGCCTGGGCGAGCTGTTCGGCTTTGAAGGGCATGCCGTTGACCTGGGTGTGGGAGCGGGCGTCGACGAGGTAGCGGGCCCGGATGAGCAGGGCGAGCTGGCCGAGGTTCATCTCCGGGACGACGACGCGGTCGTAGGCGTGCAGTACCTGGCCGAGGTTGGCGGGGAAGGGGTTGAGGTGGCGCAGGTGGGCCTGCGCGATCCGCTGCCCGGATGCGCGCAGTCTGCGCACGGCCGCGGTGATGGGCCCGTAGGTGGATCCCCAGCCCAGCACCAGGGTGCGGGCCGTCCCGGTGGGGTCGTCGACGGCCAGGTCGGCGACGGCGATGTTGTCGATCTTGGCCTGGCGGGTGCGGACCATGAAGTCGTGGTTGGCCGGGTCGTAGGAGATGTTGCCCGTGCCGTCCTGCTTCTCGATCCCGCCGATGCGGTGCTCCAGCCCCGGCGTGCCCGGCACCGCCCACGGGCGGGCCAGGGTCTCGGGGTCGCGTTTGTAGGGCCAGAACACCGCGCTGCCGTCGGGCAGGGTGTGATTGGGGCCCTGCGCGAACTGCACCCGCAGATCCGGCAGCTCCTGCAGAGCGGGAACGCGCCAGGGCTCGGAACCGTTGGCGAGGTAGCCGTCCGACAGCAGGAACACCGGCGTGCGGTAGGCCAGCGCGATCCGCGCCGCCTCCAGCGCCGCACCGAAACAGTCCCCCGGCGTGCACGGCGCCACCACCGGGACAGGGGCCTCGCCGTTGCGGCCGAACATCGCCTGCAGCAGATCCGCCTGCTCCGTCTTGGTCGGCAGCCCCGTCGACGGCCCCCCGCGCTGGATGTCCACCACCAGCAGCGGCAGCTCCAGCGACACCGCCAGCCCGACCGTCTCCGACTTCAGCGCCACACCCGGCCCCGACGTCGTCGTCACCGCCAGCGACCCCCCGAACGCCGCCCCCAGCGCCGCCCCGATCCCCGCGATCTCGTCCTCCGCCTGGAACGTGCGCACCCCGAAATTCTTGTGCCGGCTCAGCTCGTGCAGGATGTCACTGGCCGGCGTGATCGGATACGAGCCCAGGAACAGCGGCAGATCCGCCTGCCGCGCCGCCGCGATCAGCCCGTAGGACAGGGCCAGATTGCCGGAGATGTTGCGGTAGGTGCCCGGCGCGAACGCCCGCCCCGCCGGCGCCACCTCGTAGGAGACCGCGAAATCCTCCGTCGTCTCCCCGAAATTCCAGCCCGCCCGCAGCGCCCTGATGTTCGCCTCGGCGATCTGCGGCCGCTTCGCGAACTTCGCCCGCAAAAACCGCTCCGTGCCCTCGGTCGGACGGTGATACATCCACGACAGCAGACCCAGCGCGAACATGTTCCTGCTCCGCTCGGCCTCCTTGCGCGCCAGCCCCGAATCCTTCAGCGCCTCGACCGTCAGCGTCGTCAACGGCACCCCGTGCACCCGGAAGGCGTCCAGCGAACCGTCCTCGAGCGGACTGAGCGCATACCCGACCTTCTGCAGCGCCCGCTTCGTGAACCCGTCCGTGTCCACGATGATCTCCGCACCCCGCGGCAGATCACCCACATTCGCCTTCAACGCCGCCGGGTTCATCGCCACCAGCACATCCGGCGCATCCCCCGGCGTCAGGATGTCATGATCGGCGAAATGCAGCTGGAACGACGACACCCCCGGCAAAGTCCCCGCAGGAGCCCGGATCTCCGCCGG
>NZ_JBEXOP010000091.1:0-3828 GCF_040611575.1 Streptomyces sp. NPDC006610 | reverse complement strand
GTGCGGTTGGTGGCTGCTCGGGGCCGGTTGATGGAGGCGTTGCCGGCGGGTGGGGCGATGGTGGCGGTGCAGGCGTCCGAGGACGAGGTACGGCTTCTGCTCACCGGCGATGTCGGCATTGCAGCGGTCAACGGCCCGCAGGCTGTGGTGGTTTCGGGGTCTGAGGATGCGGTCACCTTGGTCACCGCCGAACTGGAGGCCCGGGGCCGCAGGACGACCCGGCTTGCTGTCTCGCATGCGTTCCACTCGGTGTTGATGGAGCCGATGCTGGCCGAGTTCCGCGAGGTGGCCGACGGGCTTGCCTTCGGGCAGCCGGGGATAGCGGTGCTCTCGACGGTGAGCGGTGCTCTCGGCGAGGACCTGACCGATCCCGGCTACTGGGTGCGCCAGGTCCGGGAACCGGTCCGTTTCGCCGACACCATCCGCGTCCTGGAGGCCGAAGGCGTCACCCGTTTCCTGGAAGTGGGCCCCGACGGCGTGCTGACCGGCATGGCCCGGCAGTCGGTCACCGACGACCGCACGGTCCTGACGGCGGCCTCGCGCCGTAACCGGCCGGAACCGGAGACGCTCGTCACCGCACTGGCCCAGCTGCACGTGACCGGCGTCAAGGTCGACTGGGAGGCGTACTTCGCCGGCACCGGCGCACGGCGCGTGGACCTGCCGACGTACGCCTTCCAGCGGGAGCGTTACTGGGTCGACGCCCCGCAGAACCTGCTCGGCGGCGGCCTCGGCGACGTGACTGCCGCAGGGCTCGCCGAGGCCGGGCATCCCCTGCTCGGCGCCGCCGTGATGCTCGCGGACTCCGACGGCGCGGTGCTCACCGGCCGGCTCTCCTCGGCCGTCCAGCCGTGGCTGGTGGACCACGTGGTCGGCGATTCGGTCCTGTTCCCCGGCACGGCCTTCGTCGAACTGGCGATCCGCGCGGGCGACCAGGTCGGCTGCGGCACCCTCGACGAACTGACCCTCCGGGCCCCGCTGACGCTCCCCCGGCGAGGCGGAGTGCAGATCCAGGTCGTGGTCGGCGCTCCCGACGCCTCGGGGCGGCGTGGCGTCACCGTCCACTCCCGTGCCGAGGACCAGCCGGACATCCCATGGACCCGGCACGCCGAAGGCGTACTGAGCCCCAGTCCCACGGCCCTCCCCGCCGACCTCGCCCCCTGGCCGCCGACGGACGCCGTTCCCGTCGACACCGACCGCCTGTACGACGACTTCGCGGCCTCCGGGCTGCACTACGGGCCCGTCTTCCGCAGCCTGACGGCGGCATGGAGGTCCGGCGACGAGGTGTTCGCCGAGGTCGCCCTGCCCCCGTCGGAGGCGAGGAACGCCGACCGCTACGGCATCCACCCCGGGCTGCTCGACGCGGCTCTCCACGGGGCCCTGTTCACCGGCATGTTCGACGACGCGGGCGGTGCGGTGCTGCCGTTCGCCTGGTCGGGTGTGCGGCTGCACGCGGCCGGCGCGAGCAGCGTGCGCGTGCGCCTGGCGCCCACCGGCCGGAACGGCATCGCCCTGACCGTCGCCGACATGGCCGGACAGCCGGTGCTGTCGGTGGACTCCCTCGTTCTGCGTCCCGCGGCCCAGCAGCAACTCGGCGCAGCGCACGCAGGGTTCCACGACTCGTTGTACTCCCTGAAGTGGACGCCCGTGCCCGCCCCGGCCGAGGGCGGCGCACTGACCGTCGCGGAATGGGCCACGCTGCCCGAGGCCGACGCTGCGGTCCCGGACGTCGTCGTCCTGCCCTGCGCGCCGGGCGCCGACGCCGCGGCGGTGCACGCGGCCGTTCACCGCGCGCTGGCCGTGGTGCAGAACTGGCTCGCCGACGACCGGTACGCCACCTCCACGCTCGTCGTCGCGACCAGCGGGGCCGTGGGCCTCCCCGGCGAGGCGGTCACGGACCTCGCGGGAGCCGCCGTCTGGGGTCTGGTGCGCGCGGCCCAGCTCGAGAACCCGGGCAGGTTCGTGCTCACGGACCTGGAACCCTCGGGTGCCGCAGGCGACTTGGCGGTGCCGGCGGACCCGGCGGGTGTCACGGCCGTCGTCGGGTCCGGCGAGCCGCAGACCGTGGTGCGCGGGGGAGTCGTGCACGGGGCCCGCCTTGCGCGTGTCCCGCGCACCGAGGACGCCGGGCAGGGCGACGGGGGCCGGTTCGGCGACGGCACCGTCCTGGTCACCGGTGCGACCGGTGCCCTGGGCCGGCTCGTCTCCCGGCACCTCGTCAGTGCCCAGGGCGTACGGAGCCTGCTGCTCGCCGGCAGACGGGGCGCGGAGGCTCCCGGTGCCGACGATCTGGTGGCCGAACTGACCGCGCTCGGCGCCCAGGTCACGCTCGCCGCCTGTGACGTCACCGGCCGGGACGCCCTCGCCGCCCTGCTCGACGGGGTCCCGCTGACCGGCGTCGTCCACCTGGCCGGCGTCCTGGACGACGCCATGACCCCGGACCTGACGCCCGAGCGGCTCAGTTCCGTACTGCGGCCCAAGGCGGACGCCGCCCTGCACCTGCACGAGCTGACCGCGGACAGGGACCTGGCCGCGTTCGTGCTGTTCTCCTCCGCGACCGGCGTGCTCGGCGCACCCGGCCAGGGCAACTACGGCGCAGCCAACGCGTTCCTCGACGCCCTCGCCGTACACCGCCGCTCCGCGGGGCTGCCCGCACAGTCCCTGGCATGGGGCCTGTGGGCGGCAGGCATGGCCGACACCCTCACCGAGGCCGACCGGCAGCGCATGAACCGCAGCGGAGTCGGAGCCCTCACCGACGAGCAGGGCCTCGCGCTGCTGAACAGCGCGACGACCGTCGACGCGGCCACCGTGCTGCCGATCGCGCTCGACCTCAAGACCCTGAGCGAGGCGGGTGACCAACTGCCTCCGGTCTTCCGGGGCCTGGTCCGCGCACGCACACGACGCACCGCCACCGCCGCCCCGGCCGGCGCGGCGACGGCCCTGCGGCGCAGGCTCTCCGCACTGCCCACGGACGAACGCGCCGCCGCGGTCCTCGAACTGGTCCGTGCCCACGTGGCACTGACGCTCGGCTACGGCGGCCCCGAGGTGGTGGACGAGCAACGCGCCTTCAGCGAACTGGGCTTCGACTCGCTGAGCGCGGTCGAGTTCCGCAACGCGCTGAACGAGGCCGCCGACGTACGGCTGCCCGCCACCCTCGTCTTCGACCACCCCACACCGGCCGTGCTGGCGCGGCACCTGCTGGATGAACTCTTCGGCACCGACGCGCCGCAAACCCCCGAGTCAACCGCGCCGGTCGCTGTGAGCAGGGTCAACACCGACGATCCGATCGCGATCGTCAGCATGGCCTGCCGCTACCCCGGCGGCGTGTCCTCACCGGACGACCTGTGGCGCCTGGTCGCCGACGGTGTCGACGCGATCTCCGAGTTCCCGGTGAACCGCGGCTGGGACACCGACCGCCTGTACGACCCGTCCGGCGAGCGCCCGTACACCACCTACACGCGGCAGGGCGGCTTCCTGCACGAGGCCGGCGACTTCGACCCCGCGTTCTTCGGCATCAGCCCCAACGAGGCCGCCATCATGGACCCCCAGCAGCACCTGCTGCTGGAGACCGCCTGGGAGGCCATCGAGCGCGCGGGCATCGACCCGGCCACGCTCAAGGGCAGCCCCACCGGGGTGTTCGCCGGCGTGATGTACCACGACTACGCCAACAACAGCAGCACCGGGGCCATCGCCTCCGGCCGCGTCTCCTATGTCTTCGGTCTCGAAGGCCCGTCGGTGACGGTGGACACGGCGTGTTCGTCGTCGTTGGTGTCGTTGCATCTGGCGGCGCAGGCGCTGCGGTCGGGGGAGTGCTCCCTGGCCCTGGCCGGC
>NZ_JBEXOP010000090.1:0-4042 GCF_040611575.1 Streptomyces sp. NPDC006610 | reverse complement strand
GCCGACGGTCCACAGACCGAAGGTGAACTTGTCATCGGGGGTGGGCTGGTACGTCATGCCACGGCTCCTTGCTCGCTGACTATTTCGTCATGGCGCTTAACAAATTAATGGGTCGAGGCACCGCTGGGAAGGACCGAGGGGACTCCACGCGCCGGACGGCGTCGACCACGACAGGGTCCGACGCCCTCCAGTGCAGGTCCACCCCCCTCTCCCTTTGTCCATCCGCAGGCAAAAGTTAGAGATTTCTTTGCACAAGGGGTTACACCACGAGTAGAAGGACACTAACTTCTGTGACTCAAGTCGGTGATACGCCTGTAACCCGGCTTAACGGCGCGTCGGCGCGCGCCGCGGGAGCATCGGCGCGACGGCGCGCGCCGGTGCTCCCCTCGTCAGGACTGATCACGTCCTGCTGTCCACCCCACACCTCCGGAGACGTTTGTGCGCACAACTCTGCTCAGACCCAAACTCGTCCGCTCATTGGCACTGGCGGTGGTGTGTGCCGTCGGCTGCCTGACACCGGGAACCGCCGCTGCCGCGCCGGAACCGGCCGACGCCTCAGCGGCGGCGATAGGAGCCTTCCAGCAGGTCACGCTCGCCAAGGGACCGACCGAAGTGGGCGAGCCCATGACCATGGTCGTGCTGCCGGACCGTTCCGTGCTGCACACCTCGCGGGACGGCACCCTGCGGCTCACCGACGAGTCCGGCACAACCAAGGTCGCAGGCAAGCTCGATGTCTACAGCCACGACGAGGAAGGCCTGCAGGGCATAGGCGCGGACCCTGACTTCGCCACCAACCGCTTCGTCTACCTCTACTACGCCCCCAAGCTGACCACCCCCGGCGGTGACGCCCCGTCGGAAGGGTCGGCCGCCGACTTCGCCGCGTTCGAAGGCGTCAACCGGCTCTCCCGGTTCGTGCTGAAGACGGACGGCACACTGGATCTGACCAGCGAGAAGAAGATCCTCGACGTGCCCGCCACCCGCGGCATGTGCTGCCACGTCGGCGGGGACATCGACTTCGACGCGGCGGGCAACCTGTACCTGTCGACCGGCGACGACACCAACCCGTTCGCCTCGGACGGCTACACCCCCATCGACGAGCGCGCCTCCCGCAACCCGGCCTACGACGCCCAGCGTGCCTCCAGCAACACCAACGACCTGCGCGGCAAGGTCCTGCGCATCAAGGTCAACGCCGACGGATCGTATTCCGTCCCGGCCGGCAACCTCTTCCCGCCCGGCACCGACAAGACCCGGCCCGAGATCTACGCCATGGGCTTCCGCAACCCCTTCCGGATGAGCGTCGACAAGGCCACCGGCATCGTCTACCTCGGCGACTACGGCCCCGACGCCGGCGCCGCCAGCGCCTCGCGCGGCCCTGAGGGGCAGGTCGAGTTCAACCGGATCACCAAGGCGGGCAACTACGGCTGGCCGTACTGCACCGGCAAGAACGACGCCTACACCGACTTCGACTTCGCCACCGGGGCCTCCGGCGCCAAGTTCGACTGCGCGGCCCCGAAGAACACCTCGCCGCGCAACACCGGCCTGACCGACCTGCCGCCCGCCCAACCCGCCTGGATCCCCTACACGGGCAACTCCGTACCGGAGTTCGGCGACGGCTCCGAGTCCCCCATGGGCGGCCCCGTCTACCGCTACGACGCGGACTCCACCTCCGAGGTGAAGTTCCCGCAGGAGTACGACGGCGACTTCTTCGCCGGCGAGCTCGGCCGCCGCTGGATCAAGCGGATCGAGTCCGGCTCCGACGGGACCGTGCAGTCCATCAACGCCTTCCCCTGGACCGGGACCCAGGTGATGGACATGGCCTTCGGCCCGGACGGCGCCCTCTACGTCCTCGACTACGGCACCGGCTTCTACAGCGGCGACGAGAACTCGGCCCTCTACCGCATCGAGCACGTCACCGACGGGCACTCTCCGACCGCCCAGGCCAAGGCAGACGTCACCTCCGGCCGGGCGCCTCTGACCGTCTCCTTCTCCTCGGCAGGCAGTTCGGACCCGGAGGGGGAGAACCTGAGCTACTCCTGGGCGTTCGGTGACGGCGCGACCTCCACTGCCGCCAACCCCTCGCACACCTACACCGCCAACGGCCAGTACACGGCCACGTTGAAGGTCACAGACACCGCCGGCAAGTCCGCCACGGCGTCCGTCCGGATCACCGTGGGGAACACCGCCCCCACGGTGAAGATCGACCTGCCCGCGGACGGAAGCATCCACGACTTCGGCGACGCCATCCCGTTCAAGGTCACGGTGACCGATCCCGAGGACGGCGCCGTCGACTGCTCCAAGGTCAAGGTCTCGTTCATCGTCGGCCACGACAGCCACGGCCACCCGCAGACCTCGGCCACCGGCTGCAGCGGCACCCTGCAGACCCTCGCCGACGGCGAACACGACCCCAACGCCAACATCTTCGGCGTCGTGGACGCCGAGTACACCGACAAGGGCGCGAACGGCCAGCCCGCGCTGACCACCCACGACCAGCGCATCGCCCAGCCCAGCCACCGGCAGGCCGAGCACTACGGTGACTCCTCCGGTGTCCAGGTCACCGCCCACGGCCCTGCCCACGGCGGCAAGACCGTCGGCTACATCGAGAACGGCGACTGGATCTCCTTCAAGCCCTACGTCCTCGGCAACACCGCCAAGTTCACGGCGCGGGTCTCCTCCGCGGGAGCGGGCGGCACCATCGAGGTGCGGGCCGGGTCCCCGACCGGCACCGTGCTCGGCACGGCGACCGTCCCGGTGACCGGCGGCTGGGAGACCTTCCAGGACGTGACCACCGACCTGTCGCATCAGCCCACCGGGTCAACCTCCCTGTTCCTGGTCTTCAAGGGCGGCGCCGGCTTCCTGTTCGACGTGGACGAGTTCTCCTTCACCAAGACCGCCGGCGGCCCGCGCACGGGTGAGGTGAAGGGCGTCAACGGCAAGTGCCTGGACGTGCAGGGCGGCAACAGCGCCGACGGCACCGGTATCCAGCTGTGGGGCTGCTGGGGCGGAGCCAACCAGCAGTGGACCCTGGCCGACGACGGCAGCATCCGCAGCCTGGGCAAGTGCCTGGACGTGGACGGCGCCGGCACCGCCGACGGTACCAAGATCCACCTGTGGACCTGCCACGGCGGAGCCAACCAGAAGTGGACACCCCAGCCCGACGGCAGCATCCGCAGCACCCACTCCGGCAAGTGCCTCGACGCATCCGGAGCCACCTGGAACGACGGCACCAAGATCCACCTGTGGACCTGCCACAACGGCCCCAACCAAAAGTGGACCCTGGCCTAGAGAGGAGGCGACCACACATGCACGCTCGACTCAAAGCGGCCGTCGGCCTGTTGGCCGGCTGTACGCTCTGGATGACACCCCAGGCCCAGGCCATGCCCGTCGGTGACCAGCAGGCCGAGGCGTCGTCACGGACGGCGGCTGCCGCCGATCCCGCCTACGACGTCCTGGTCTTCTCCAGGACCGCCGGTTTCCGGCACTCCTCCATCGGAGCCGGTGTCACGGCGCTGCGCGAACTCGGCGCGGCCAACAACTTCACCGTCGACGCCACCGAGGACCCCGCCGCCTTCACCACCGGCAACCTCGCCCGGTACGAGGCCGTCGTCTTCCTCTCCACCACCGGCGACGTGCTCGGGGCCGCCCAGCAGACGGCGTTCGAGCAGTACATCAAGGGCGGCGGCGGATACGTCGGCATCCACGCCGCGGCCGACACCGAGTACGACTGGCCCTTCTACGAGGGACTGGCCGGCGCCCTCTTCCACTCCCACCCTCCCACCCAGTCCGCCACCGTGAAGGTCGAGGACCGGGCCCACGACGCCACCGCCCACCTCGGCAGCACCTGGCAGCGCACCGACGAGTGGTACGACTACCGCTCCAACCCGCGCGCCACCGCCCATGTGCTGGCCTCCCTCGATGAGTCCAGCTACTCCGGCGGCAACATGTCCGGGGACCACCCGATCGCCTGGTGCAAGGACTACCAGGGCGGCCGCGCCTTCTACACCGGCGGCGGCCACACCGACGAGTCCTACACCGAACCCGCGTT
>NZ_JBEXOP010000089.1:0-4064 GCF_040611575.1 Streptomyces sp. NPDC006610 | reverse complement strand
CGGGTGTCGGAGTAACTCCCGGCGCCTACGGTGATGGTGGCGGCTGCCGCGGGCGTGGCGGCCGGGCCGAGGCCGACGCCGGCCAGTGCGGCGGCCAGGACCAGCGCGGCGGCCGGCCGTGGTCGAGGAGCTGGCATGGGGAACACCTCATGTCTTTGCGGAGGACGGGGTCCCGTCGGCGGCGGGGCCGCGGGCCACCGGAGAGCGAGTGGGCGCCCTGGGGGAGGGTGGTGGTCCGCGGCGGGACCGTCGGGGGGCGGGTTCGAACCCTGGCCTGAGAGCGCTCTCAGGTGTGCCGAAACGTAAGACTCCTGAAATCCGCTGTCAATAGATCGCCCACGCCCGGCTCGCCAACCGCGCAAACCGGAAATTCCGTTGCGTGGCTGTTTCGTTGCTTTTTCGGGACTTGACGGGGAGTGCGGGCCGGGGGCACGCTCGCCTTCATTGGTTTGAGAGCGCTCTCAAGAGCGTGGAACGCTCGCTCCGCCCCGGAGCCAAGGAGGCTTCCCATGCCCATTGCCCGAACCGCCAGGAGGGCCGCAGTCCGACATTTGTCATGACCCCCGTACCGGCACCCGGCCCCGAACCCGGACCCGGACCAGAAGGACGATCGCTGACCGTCCAGCGCGCCGCCAGGATCCGAACCGTCTCATGAACTGCCTGATGGGGCACCTTCGTTACCGTCGCCGCTGCCCTTTTTCCTCTGGCGTGGGCTCACCGGACCGGGCTATCCAGAAGCAGGGCTCAACACACTCCGGAGGCGCCGATGCGGTCCCGCGAAACCAGCGGCAGGACGGACAGAACCGACAGCGACGCCACCCGGCACACGGCTCGCCCGGCCCCGCCCACTGCTCCGGCACCCGTGCAGCACCTGCTTGCCCTGCAGACCACAGCGGGCAACACCGCCGTCGTACGGATGCTCCAGCAGCAGGCGACCGGACGCCCTGCTCAGCACGAGGGCGGTGGGGACAGTGCCGCCCGCGCCCAGAACTCCGCCGTCCACGACGTCCTACGCAGCCGCGGACGCCCGCTCGACGACGTTACCCGCACCGACATGGAAGCCCGTCTCGGCGCCGACTTCTCCGACGTCCGCATCCACGACGACGCCGCAGCCCGGACCTCCGCAGCAGACCTCGGAGCCCGCGCCTACACCTCCGGCAGCCATGTCGTCCTCGGCGCCGGCGGCACCGACCCGCACACCCTCGCCCACGAACTCACCCACGTCATCCAGCAGCGCCAGGGCCCTGTCGCGGGCACCGACAACGGAACCGGGCTGCGGGTGTCCGATCCCTCGGACCGTTTCGAGCGCGCGGCGGAGGCCAACGCGGCGCGGGCGCTGGCGACATCACCGCCGCGGTCCGGGCACACGGACCACCCGGAACGTCCCGGTGAGCACCAGGCGGACACCGTGGTCCAGCGGGCTCCGCGCGAGGGCCTCCGGCAACTCGATCACCGGCCGGCCCCCGCCGCCCCGCAGGGCAAGATGCTGGACGAACTTCTCACGGAGCTGAAGAACCACGGTGATGCGTACGGCCGCTGGATCGATGACTACGGCGACAGCTTCGACGAGATCAGGCGGGTCCTGCCGGGTTTCCAGGCCACGTCCGACGAAGAACGCACCGCTTACCTCGAACTGTCCACGGCATACACCATGGCAACTACTGGTGTGTCCGACCGGAAGAACTCCGTCCAGGCCATCATCGACTACCTTCTGGACGGTGGCACCGCAGCACCCGGACTCGGCGGTTTCGGCACCCTGCGCGTCAACGACGCAGAGCTGGAAGGCAGACCGAGCTTCGCCAGGGACCTGCAGAAGGCCCTGCCGCTGAGGCCGACGCAGCACCGGCGGCACATCACCGCCTGGCACAACATCCGCGGGCTTCTCAACCGCGCGTACGCCACGGAAGGTGACGCCCTGATCACCTACCTGACCGGAAAACTCGGCGCCGGGGTGCACGAGGGGATGAGCGACGAGGCAGATGGTTTCCTCACGCGGATGCCCCCCGCCCAGTTGGGGAACGAGAACCGCATTCCCCGTGACCACGCACAGGTGCTCATGAAAGCGGCGTACCTGATGAACAGTTCCGCCGAAAACCTGTGGGCGGGCGGCGGAGCAGAGAACTCCGAGATCAACACGGTGAGCATCGCCCTCCAGAACGGTTGCCGGGAGATCGTGTCGACGCCCACACCAGAGGTGCTGACCGCCTGGTGGAACCGGCTCAGCAACTCCAGGGCATCGACCCCCAAGGCCCAGAGCGCAGTGGTCGCGGTAGTCAGGGCGATCCGCACGGCGTTGCAGCTCATGACGGATACTCCGGCGGACCGGAAGATCATCGCGGAACAGCTGAAGGACGATGTCACCAAGCACGTGATCAGGTACCTGGAGGTCGAAGCGCCCGATGCGGCGAACCAGCGCACGACGACACCTCAGGCACTCGGCGTGGCGAACGAGACGTTCGACCTGCTGTTCCTGAGCACCACGGACCAGGTCACTCTCGCCCAGGCCACAGCCGCCATCGACTTCCTCTGGACCCCCTGAAGCCCACCAGCGCGTGGACGAGGAGAAGGCTGCCCGCCAGGACGCCCATGCCGGGCCGGAAGACCAGTGATGGCGCGCAGGCTCAGGGGGTCGGCTGCCATGGCGGCGCGCCTCGGCCCGGCTGAGGCCGGCGGACACCTGTCGCGCCTGGGGCGCGCCACCGGCACGTCGCGCAGGCATGCGTCGCGCGGGTCGGCGAGCGCCGGCGAAAGGGAAGCCGTATCGAGGCTCGGCCAGGGTGGCGCGTCCGCATCTTTGCTTTCCGGCCGTCGTTGCGGGCGTCGAACGCGCCAGCGCCTTACTGATGCGGGCGGGTGCGTCACCCTATTCGTCCCTCTTCGCCCGCCTGAAGGGGAAGGGCGGATTCCTGCCCGAATGCCGGTTCGGATGAGGGGCACGGCGCGGAGACGTGTGCGATTCCTGTGACAGGTTGTCGGCGCCTGGTGACCACTGGGGTTGCCGGGATTTGTCTTCCTGTGGGGGGAAGCCATGCACACGCGTGCCTTCGGCATGCCGTTTCGGCGTGCCCGGAAAACACCGGCCGCAAGCGCCGCCATAGCGGTCCTGGCGGCGGCAGCCTTAGCCGCGGCAGTTCTGCCGGCGGCGAGCGCGACCGCCGCGGACGGCAAACCGGCATTGGCATGGGGCAAGGACAGTCCCGACTTCGAGATGCCGGCGGTGAAGGTCGGAGCGAACCTGCCGGTCAAGTCGCAGCCCTCGAAGAACCCGGCCGACCCAGGCCATGCGTCGTGGCTGCGCGAGCAGCGCGAGCGCGCCGGCCGCGGACAAGGCGGCAGGCGGCGAGCCGGCGCCGTCCGGGGGGACCACTGCGCAGTCCTCGGCGCTGAGCATCGTCCCCGAGGGTCAGGGCGATGTGCCCTGGCACCGTTACACGAGCTTCGCGATCACGGACGCTCTGAAGGCGAAGATCGACTTCTCCACCGGCAATCTGATGCTGACGGCGACGGACTTCGACATCGCCGGCGTAGGCCAACGCCTGCAGCTGGCGCGGACCTACAACTCGCTGGACGCCCCGTGGGGCAGGGTCTCGCAGCGCTGGTGGCAGCAGTACGAGCGCTACCTGTCCGTCGGCTCTTCGGAAGTGATCTTCTACGACGCTTCCGGTGCCACGGTCCGCTTCGCCAGGAACAGCGACGGCTCCTTCACCACGCCGAAGGGTTACTCGCAGGACCTGAGGAAGAACACGGACGGCACCTACACCCTGACGAAGTGGAAGTCGGGCGCGAAGGAGACCTACAACCAGTACGGAACGCTGACGAAGGTCACCGACCGCAACAAGGGCACGATCACCGTCGCTCAGAACGCCAGTGGCGGCTTCAAGCTGACCGAGACCCGCTCGGGCCGCTTCATCGACCTGGTGAAGACCTACCCCTCGCAGTGGCAGGCCAAGGACCACACCGGCCGCACCGCCGTCTGGAACCTCGACGCGAACGGCAACCTCACCACTACCACCGACACCGAGGGCAAGACGGTCACCTTCCGCTACGACTCCTCCGGCCGCATC
>NZ_JBEXOP010000088.1:0-4129 GCF_040611575.1 Streptomyces sp. NPDC006610 | reverse complement strand
CGCAGCCACCTCACCGACCGAATGCCCCGCAACGAAGTCCGGCCGCACCCCCCACGACTCCACCAACCGGAACAACGCCACCTCGAACGCAAACAGAGCAGGCTGAGCGAAGCCGGTCCGCTCCAACAGCCCTCCGTCCTCGCCCCACACCACATCCCGCAACGGCCGATCGAGAAGCACATCCAACTCGCCCGCCACCGCATCGAACGCCGCCGCGAACACCGGATAAGCCGCATACAACTCCCGCCCCATACCAAGCCGCTGCGCCCCCTGCCCCGTGAACAAGAACGCCGTAGAACCGGCCCGCCGGGTGTACCCCGTCATCACCGCCGGGGCGTTGCGGCCTTCCGCGACCGCCGTCAGGCCGCGCAGGAGAGCATCGCTGTCCGTGCCCACGAGGGCCGCCCGGTACTCGAACGCCGTCCGGGTCGTGGCCAGCGAGTACGCGAGGTCCAGGGCATCGTGTTCGGTCGCCGACGGGAGCAGTCGCTGTGCCTGCTCGGCCAGCGCGGCCCGGCTGCGGGCCGAGAGCACCCAGGGCAGAGCGGGTACGGGCCGTCGTCGGTCGGAGGCGGGCTCGTCCTGGTGCGGTGGTGCCTCCTCCACGATGACGTGCGCGTTCGTGCCACTGATGCCGAAGGCCGAGACCGCGGCGCGGCGGGGGTGGCCGTTCGGCGCCCACTCGCGGGCCTCGGTGAGCAGCCGGGCATTGCCCTCCGACCAGTCGACGTGCGGGGAGGGCGCGTCGACGTGGAGCGTCCTCGGCATGGTCCGGTTCCGGAACGCCTGGACGATCTTGATGACTCCGGCGACACCGGCGGCGGCCTGGGCGTGGCCGATGTTCGACTTGATGGAGCCCAGCCACACCGGGTCGTCCTGCGGGCGGTCCTGGCCGTACGTCGCCAGCAGGGCCTGCGCCTCGATCGGGTCGCCCAGCCGCGTGCCCGTACCGTGCGCCTCCACGAGGTCGACGTCGGCGGCGGCGAGGCGGGCGTTGGCCAGCGCCTGGCGGATCACCCGCTGCTGCGAGGGGCCGTTGGGCGCTGTCATCCCGTTGGAGGCGCCGTCCTGGTTGACGGCGGAGCCGCGGATGACCGCGAGCACGGGGTGGCCGTTGCGGCGGGCGTCGGACAGGCGCTCCAGCAGCAGTACGCCCGCACCCTCGGACCATGCGACGCCGTCGGCCGACGCGGCGAACGACTTCGACCGCCCGTCGGGCGCCAGGCCGAGCTGCCTGCTGAACTCCACGAACATGCCCGGCGTGCCCATCACCGCGACGCCGCCGGCCAGCGCCAGCGAGCACTCGCCCGACCGCAGGGCCTGCGCCGCCAGATGCAGCGACACCAACGAAGACGAACACGCCGTGTCCACCGTCACCGACGGGCCTTCGAGGCCGAGCACGTACGACGTGCGTCCCGACACGAGGCTGCCACCGGCACTGGCCGCCGCCTCGCCCAGCCCGTAGTCGTGGTACATCAACCCGGCGAACACGCCGGTGGAGCTGCCCTTCAGCGAGGCGGGAGTGATCCCGGCCCGCTCGATGGCCTCCCACGCCGTCTCCAGCAGGAGCCGCTGCTGCGGGTCCATCATCAGCGCGTCGTTGGGGCTGATGCCGAAGAAGTCGCTGTCGAAGTCCGCGGCGTCGTCGAGGAACCCGCCCCGGCGCGCGTACGTCTTGCCGGGCGTGCCCGGCTGCGGGTCGTAGACGTCGTCGTCCCAGCCGCGGTCGCCCGGGAACTCGGAGATCGCGTCGACGCCCTCGGCGACCAGCCGCCACAGTTCCTCCGGCGACGACACGCCCCCGGGGTAGCGGCAGGCCATGCCGATGACCGCCACCGGATCGTCGTCGCGGCCGGCCGCCTCGACCGTCCGGACGATGGCCGAGCCGGCGACGGCGGCCGCCGCGCCGGTCAGCGAGGCGCCGAGGTGGTCGGCCACGGCGCGGGCCGTCGGGTAGTCGAAGACCAAAGTGGCGGGAAGTCGTTGTCCGGTCGCCGCGCCCAGCTTGTTGCGCAGTTCCACCGCGGCCAGCGAGTCGAAGCCCAACTCCTGGAATGCACGGTCGGGTTCGACGGCGTCGGCCGAGGCATGCCCGAGCACCGCGGCCACCTGGCCGCGCACGAGGTCGACCAGGACCCGGTCCCGTTCGGCCGCGTCCAGCCCGGCCAGCCGCTGTTGCAGTCCGTCGGCCGCCCCGCCGGCCGCGGCGCGTGCGCGCCGGCTGCCCGGCAGTCGTACGAGTCCACGCAGCAGGGCCGGGATCTCCTCGCCGCGTCCGCGCAGCACGGCCGGTTCGACGCGCAGCGGCACCAGGGCGGGGCGGCCCGAGCGCAGCGCGGCGTCGAAGAGTGCGAGTCCCTGTTCGGGCGGCAGCGCCGGCAGGCCCTGAGCCTCCATGCGCTCCGCGGCCAGGTCCGGTTCCCGGGTCATGCCGGTGTGCACGCCCCAGAGGCCGTACGCCATGGCCGTCGCCGGAAGCCCTTCGGCTCGGCGGTGCTGGGCGAGCGCGTCCAGGAAGACGTTGGCCGCCGCGTAGTTGGCCTGGCCGGCGGCGAGCACCAGGCCGCCGGCCGAGGAGAACATCACGAAGGCGGTCAGGTCGAGGTCCCGCGTCAGGTCGTGGAGATGCCACGCCGCGTCGGCCTTCGGCGCGAGGACGGCGTCCAGTCGCTCGGGGGTCAGAGTGCCGACCAGGCCGTTGTCGATGAGCCCCGCGATGTGCACGACACCGCGCAGAGGGTGGGGTGCGGGGATGCCGGCCAGCAGCTCGGCCAGGGCTTCCCCGTCGGTCACGTCGCAGGCGGCGACGGCGACCTGCGCGCCCAGACCGGTCAGCTCCGCGCTCAACTCGGCGGCCCCGGGGGCGTCCGGTCCGCGGCGGCTGGTCAACAGCAGGCGTCGTACGCCGTGGTCGGCGACCAGGTGGCGGGCCACAAGGGCGCCGAGACCGCCGGTTCCGCCGGTGATCAGGACGGTGCCCTCGGGGTCCCACGACTCGGGCGCCCGGGCGGCGGACGCGTCGACGCGCGCGAGCCTCGGCACGAACACCCGACCCTCACGCACCGCCGACTCGGGCTCGCCAAGGGCCAGTGCCGCGAGAGGGCCGTTCGGCTCGTCGGTGTCGACGAGCAGGAAACGGCCGGGGTTCTCGGCCTGTGCGGCGCGCACGAGGCCCCACACGGGGGCCTGCGTGATGTCCACCGGCGCGCCGTCCTCGGTGGCCACGGCCCCGTGCGTGACGACGGCGAGCGTCGCCTCCGCGAACCGCTCCCCGGCCAGCCATTCCTGTACGACGTCCAGCACACGGTGCGTGTGCGCCCGCACCACCGCCGGGACGTCACCCTCCATGGCGGCGCAGGTCAGGACCACGGTTCCGGTGACGGGTTCGCCGTCCGCGGGCAGGTCCTCCCAGGCCGTCCACTCCGGCTCGGCCCGGGCGTCGAGGGGCGACGGGGTCCAAGCGATGCGGAACAGGGAGTCCTTGCCCGGAGCGCTCAACTGCTGCGCGGACACCGGGCGTCCGACGACCGACCCGACCGACATCACCGGCCGGCCGGAAGCATCGGCCACCTCAAGTGTGAGGCTCTCCGACGTCGGCCGCGTCACCCGCACCCGCACCGCCGACGCACCCACCGCGTGCAACCGCACGTCGTTCCACACGAACGGCAGCACCGGCTCACCACCCTCGGTACCACCGACCAGAGCCACATGCATCGCCGCATCCAGCAACGCCGGATGAATCCCGAACCCCTCGACGGCGGACGCGTCCGGAAGCGCCACCTCGGCGAACAACTCGTCGCCGCGCCGCCAAGCGGACTTCAGCCCCTGAAACGTCGGCCCGTACTCATACCCGACACCGGCAAGCCCTCCATACGCCCCCGCCAGATCAATCGCAGACGCATCCGCCGGCGGCCACGCGGACAACTCGAACTCCGCCTCCGGACCAGCCGGGGCCAGCACACCCTCCGCATGCAGCGTCCACACCCCGTCCGCCTGCTCCTCCGCACGCGCATGCACCGAGACCGTACGACGGCCCGAACCGTCCCCCGCACCCACCACGACCTGGACCCGCACACCACCCGACCCGGACAGCACCAGCGGCGCCTGCAGCGCCAGCTCCTCCACAACC
>NZ_JBEXOP010000087.1:0-5122 GCF_040611575.1 Streptomyces sp. NPDC006610 | reverse complement strand
GTCATGACGGCCTCCGTGCGCAGCGGGTTGATCTCCGAGACGGCGCCGACGAACGTGGTCTTGCCCACGCCGAAGCCGCCCGCCACCACGATCTTCGCGGAGGTGGTGGAGCGGGAAGGACCGCCGCTAGAGCTTGCGAAGTCCACTGAGCACCCTTTCGAGCAGTGTCACGTCTGGCTGGCCGCCGGCGTTCTCGTCGCCGCCGGGCTGATGGATGGCGACCAGGCCCGCCTCCGCCAAGTCGGCGACGAGGATCCTGGCCACGCCGAGAGGGATCGTGAGCAGAGCCGAGATCTCGGCCACCGACTTGATCTCCCGGCACAGGTTGCAGATCCGCTGATGCTCGGGCAGCTGCCCTTGCATCTGGTGCGGAGCCGCGGTGGTGTGCACCAGCGCCTCGATGGCGAGCTGGTAGCGCGGCCTGGTGCGGCCGCCCGTCATGGCGTACGGGCGCACCAGAGGGTTGTGCGTGTGCGACGACCCGCCGCCGGGCGCCGGCTCCGGGGCGCGCCGGGGCTGCACCGGCTGGATGCGCGGCGCGGACGGCTGGTCGTACGGCGACGGACCGGGGCCCTGCGGCGTGTACGGCTGCCGGTGGCTCGGGGCGGAGGGGAAGTTGTACGGGTTCTGGGAACCGTCGTGCCGGCCCTGGGCGGGACCGTACGACCAGTTGTCCGAAGACGAACCACCTGGGGGTGTTGCCACTTTCTCCTCCTCCGACTGCACCGGGCACCCATCTGCGCGGAGCCGCGTCCCGAAACCTTACGGCCACGGGACGCGAAAACGTACCGTCTGTCTGTTAGTTGAGAAGGCTCCCCTGGAGCTCCGCACGGAGATCCGGGGTCAGGACCGTGCCCGCGCGGTCGACCAGAAGCGCCATCTCGTACCCGATGAGGCCGATGTCCGCTTCCGGATGTGCCAGCACCGCGAGCGAGGACCCGTCGGAAATGGACATGATGAAGAGGAATCCCCGCTCCATCTCCACAACCGTCTGGTTCACGCTGCCGCCCTCGAAGATCCGGGAGGCCCCGGCCGTCAGCGAGGTCAGACCGGAGGCGACGGCCGCGAGCTGGTCGGCGCGGTCGCGGGGAAAGCCTTCGGACATCGCCAGAAGGAGTCCGTCGGCGGAGACCACCACCGTGTGGGACACCCCGGGGGTGTTGTCCACGAAGTTGGTGATCAACCAGTTCAGGTTCTGTGCCGCCTGGCTCATCGGGCTCACACTAACGCTCCTGGTTGTAGGTGCTGTCAGGACCGAAGCCCTGGCCGTTCGTTTCACTTCCTGCGCTGCGTCCCCGCTGGACGCCCCGGCGCAGGTTGCTCAGCCTGCCCCGGACGTCCTCGGGGGCGCGGGAGACCTGTGGGCCGCCCTGCGGAGTCGACTCCGCGGTGCCCTCGACCAGATTGGCCTTGGGCACCCGCCGCGGCAGACCGGAGGAGGTGACTCCGCCTGCCTTGGGCTTGCGCAGCTGGGCCGCCTGCTGCCAGCGCTCGTCGTTCGCCGAGCGCCAGTCGTCCTTGCCGCCCTCCGTCGCCGGATCCGGCGCCTGCCGGTTCGCGGACTGCGCCGGGCCCTGGCCGCCGCCGGCCGCTCCGCGACGGGGCAGACCGGCGTCGGTCAGCGGGTGACCGTCGGCGGGGGCCTGACCCGGCCGGTCGAAGCCTACGCGGTCGCGCTCACCCGCGTCAGCGGGCCGTGCGGATTCCGCTTCGGGAGCGTACTGGGCCGGGTAGCCGTTCTGGTAGCCGCCGCCCTGCTGCCAGTCGCCCTGGTAGGACTGCTCCTCGAAGGGCTGGTAGCTCTCCGTCGCGGCGGCGGGGGCCGCTGCGGCCTCGTTGTGCGCGGGCTCCGGATAACCGGGCTCCGGGTAGCCGCCGTCGGTCGCGAAACCGTCGTTCTGCGGCCCACCGTTCGGCGCGTAGTACTGCTCCTCGTACGACGGCTGCCGCTGCTCCTCGTACGACGGCTGCTGCCCTTCGTACGAAGGCTGCTCCTCGTACGAAGGCTGATGCTGCTCCTCGTATCCGGTGGGGCCGTCGTAACCGGCCGGTCGGTCGGAGAAGTCGTGCTGCTGCCGGTCGTTCGCGGCGTTGTCGCCGTCGTAGCCCTGCCGCTGCCCGTCGAAACCGTCGAATCCGTCGAAGCCGTCGGCGTACGCGGACCCCTCGGTGTTCTCCTCGGACGGCTGCTGGCCGTGCGTCTGGGCCTCCAGGGCCGCGCGGCGCTCCTCGCGTATCAGGGAGCGGCCCACCGGGTCCAGCTCGCGGATGTCGTCGGGGATCTCGTACCGGCTGTCGTCGAAGCCCAGCTCGGCGGCCGTGCGCATCGGCTCCTGCTGGAAGGTTTCGCCCCCGAACTGCTGCTCCGGGATGATCTGCGAGACCGTGAACTCCTCGCGGGCCGGCGCGGATTCGCCGCCGCCACCGTGCGTGATGGCGTCGGGGAGCATGACCAGCGAGGTGGTGCCGGCCTGCTCGCCGGAGGGGCGCAGCTGGACGCGGATGCCGTGCCGGTCGGACAGCCGGCCGACCACGAACAGGCCCATGCGCTGGGAGATCGCGGCGTCCACGGTCGGCGGGTTGGCCAGCTTGTGGTTGATGTCCGCGAAGTCCTCGGCGGTGAGGCCGATGCCCTTGTCGTGGATCTCGACCATGACACGGCCGTCGGGCAGCCGGGTCGCGGTGACGCGGACCTTGGTCTGCGGGGAGGAGAACGTGGTGGCGTTCTCCAGCAGCTCGGCGAGCAGGTGCACGAGGTCGGTCACGGCACGGCCGTGGATGTCGGCCTCGGGCACCCCGGATATCTCGATGCGCTCGTACTGCTCCACCTCGGAGGAGGCGGCGCGCAGCACGTCGACCAGCGGAACCGGCTGGTCCCAGCGGCGGCCGGGCTCCTCGCCGGCGAGGACCAGGAGGTTCTCGCCGTTGCGGCGCATACGCGTGGCCAGGTGGTCCAGCTTGAAGAGGTTCTCCAGCTGGTCCGGGTCGGCCTCGTTGTTCTCCAGGTCGGTGATCAGGGTCAGCTGGCCCTCGATCAGCGACTGGTTGCGGCGCGAGAGGTTGGTGAAGATCGCGTTGATGTTGCCCCGCAGCAGGGCCTGCTCGGAGGCGAGCCGGACCGCCTCGCGGTGGACCTGGTCGAAGGCCCGGGCGACCTCGCCGATCTCGTCCGTGGAGCTGATCGGGATGGGCGCGACGCGGGTGTCCACGCGGCCGGGGTCGGTGCGCGAGAGCTGGTCGACCAGCATCGGAAGACGCTGCTCGGCGATGCCGAAGGCGGCGTTGCGCAGCTGGCGCATCGAGCGGCTCATCTGGCGGGCCACCATGGCGGCCAGGATGAACGCGGTGAGCAGGGCGATCACGACGGCGGCGCCGACGATGAACGCGTCCCGCCTGGCGTCGTCGGCGATCGTCGCCGCCTCGGCCACCGCGGTGTCGGCCAGATCCGACTCGATCTTCGAGTACGCCTCGAACTTGAGCGTGTTGACCGCCCACCAGTTCTCCGCGGTGACGCCCTGCTCGGCGAGCGCGTCGAGAGCGGCCCGGTCGGTGGTGGTCAGCCCGGCGAGGGCCGCGATCATCACCGACGGGTCGGACGGCGGGGCCTTGTAGTCCGGGTCCTCGGCGGACTTCTCCCGCGCCGCCGCCTGGGCGTCCGCGGTGATCTGCTTCCGGGCGTCCTCGAGCTTCTGTGCGTCGGCCTCGGTGCCGCCGCCGACGTACTCCTCGATGGCGACGCGCTCGAGGTAGGCGTACGAGGTCAGCGCCACGCGCTGCTTGGCCAGGTCCTCGGCCTTCGGGCCGGGCTCGATGAGCAGGTGCATGCCGATGGACCGCTGCAGCGACAGCGCCGAGCGGGTCAGGGAGATCGCGTAGACGGTACGGCCGTAGCTGGTGATGTTGCCCGTGCCCAGGCCCAGCTCGTTGGCGAACTCCATCAGCGGGTGGGCGACGCCGACGTAGCCCTCCTCGGTCTGCACGCCGGGGAGTTTGCTGGTGTAGGCGTTTGCACGGAGCGTCTGCAGCTTGGGCTCGACGTCCCGGAACACCTTCAGCCGGCGCTCCAGGCCGGCCTTGTCCGGCATGTTCTGCGCGGCCTCGTCGAAGGCGTCGGCGGCCTGGTCCGTCTTCTTGCGGGCGTCCGTGACGGTGGAGTCGTCGGCGCCCTCGCCCTGGAGCAGCGGCGCTGCGCTGGTGTCGCGCTCGTTGTAGAGGGCATCGGCGTAGTCGAGGGAGGCCCGCACCAGGCGCGCGGTCTTCTCCGCGTTCTCCGCCTCCTGCCAGGTGTCGATCGAGCTCTTCACCTGGAAGCCGCCCATGACCAGGCCGACCAGTACGGGGATGAGCAGAATCGCGTTCAGTCGGGTGGCGACCCGCCAGTTGCGCGGCGACATGCGGCCGCCGCTCGGAGCGGGCGCGGCAGCCGGCTCGGAAGCGGCTACGGCAGGGGCGGGCGCCGCTCCGCGCGGCGGCGGGGTGAAGTTGCCCCGGGCAGGCGGCTCGGGACCGTTCTTGCTTCGCCTCACTCGACCAACAACCTCTCGGCGGCGGGCACCTACGTCGTGCCGCAGTGTCTCAGAGCCCGGATCGTCATCGACCACTGAGTACGTCTTTGAGCACCGGGCAGTTCAGGCATTCCAGCACGTCGGACAGCCGTCCACCAAACATGTGTAGTCCGGGATTCCGAGTGACGTATGCCCTACGTAAAACGGTCATAAAGAACGAGCCCCGCCAAATGACGGGGCGTTCGTACGCGCAGCGATACCGCACGACCGCGACGCGTGGCGGTATCAGCCGATTCCTCTGCCGAAACGTTATGAACACCGAAGCCGACCGTGTCAAAGGGCACGGCCGGCTTCGATCCACTGCTACGGGGCTACTTCAGACGGGCCATCAGGGCGTGCTCGACGAGCGTGATGAGCGCCGACTTGGCGTCCGAGCGGTGCCGGGCGTCGGTGGTGATGATCGGGGTGTCGGGTCCGATCTGCAGCGCCTCGCGCACCTCGTCCGGCGAGTACGGCTGGTGTCCGTCGAAGCCGTTGAGGGCGATGACGAAGGGCAGGCCGCTGTTCTCGAAGTAGTCGACCGCGGGGAAGCAGTCGGCGAGCCGGCGGGTGTCGAC
>NZ_JBEXOP010000086.1:0-5124 GCF_040611575.1 Streptomyces sp. NPDC006610 | reverse complement strand
CAGGCAATCTTCGGTTTGCCCGGGTCGGTGTAGTCGTGCGCGCTGCACCGGGCAGCGGCGACCGTGTCGGCGCCGGGGACCTCGCGGATCACCGCACGCACGGCGGCGATGATCTGGGTGACGGTGTCCTGGGTGGCGACCGCGTCGTCCAGCACCGTGGAGTCCAGCGCCCGGCGGTGCTTGCCCTTGAGGACACCGGTGGCCTTCACGACCTCGCGCACGGCCTGGAAGATCCGGTTCGGGCGGGCGGAACGGGCCAGCCGGCGGCGGAAGTAGGCCAGCAGCGACGGATCGAACGCCATGTCGTGAAGGCCCAGCCCGCAGGCGGCCTTCCACCGCAGGTCGCACCGCAGTTCCTGGACCGTCTCGAAGTCCGACAGCCCGTGCAGGGCCTGCAAGGTGATCGCGGCGGCCAGGATCTGCGGCAGCATGCTCGGCCGCCCGTTCCCCGACGGATACATGTCCGCGAACATCTCAGCCGGGAACAGCTCGCCACGATGCTCGGCCAGGAACGCGAACACACTCCCCGCCGGGATCAGTTCCCGGCAGGTCCCCCACACGTCCGGCCCGACCATCTCGCCGACCCACTCACTCATCGCCACATGACGAGTCTGGCCCTGCCGCTGACGCGGCAGGGCCAGTACCCAAGATCTTCATGAGCCTTCTAGTCTTGCGCCATGTCGTTCACCTACGAGGACGTCGGCGCCACCCGCGAGGCCGGCTTCTGTCCGCCCGGGTTCCACTCCCTGCACGTCCGCAGCCGCATCGGGGAGGGGCAGGACGTCTTCCGCCGGGCCGCGGACGCGGTGCGCACCTGGGAGATGCACCGCGCGGTCGGCGTCGGCATCGAGGCGAGCGCCGACCGGGCCGCCCCGGGCGTCGACGTCACCGTCACCCTCGCCGGCGTCGTCAAGGCGCCGTGCCGGGTGGTGTGGACGGTCGACGAACACCGCCGCGCCGGCTGGGCGTACGGCACCCTGCCCGGACACCCGGAGTGCGGCGAGGAGGCGTTCCTGGTCGACCGCACCGGCGACGGCACCGTGTGGCTGACCGTTACGGCCTTCAGCCGCCCCGCCCGCTGGTACGCCCGCGCGGGCGGGGCGGCGACCCGCGGCCTCCAGCACGCCTACGCCCGCCGCTGCGGGAAGGTGCTGCGCGAGCTGTGCGAACGCGAGCCGAACGGCTGACCGGCCGACGGGCCGGCCGACCGGCCCTGCCACCGCACCGGTGGCCGGGCGCCCGCCGCCGGGCGCCCGCCGCCGGCGTCACCGCATGAGCACCCCCGCCGCCTCCACCAGCTCCTGCGACGGCACCGCAACCAGCCCCAGCTCCGCGTTGGACGCCAGCAGACGGTGTGCGGGCAGGATGCGGACCGTGTAGCCGTAGGGTCCGGTGCGGTCCAGGGTGAGCGGGCCCTCGTACACCCAGCGTCCCTCCACGTCGGAGCCGCCCGCCGGTTTCAGCGGGACGGCGCCGGCGTCCGCGATGCGGTCCTCGGCGTCCACCCGGCCGGACACCGCCTGGACCTCCACGTCGTCGGGACCGAGGCCGCCGAGGCCGACGCGGACCCGCAGGGTGAGGGTGGCGCCCAGCTCGGCGGTGGCCGTGGCGGCGGAGGTCTCGACGTGGTCGACGGTGACGTGGGGCCAGGCGGAGCGCACCCGGTGCTTCCACCCGGCGAGTTCGCGCGCGGCGTCCGGGTCCATCGAGCGGTGGGCGAGCGCCGCGGGGGCGTACAGCCGCTCGACGTACTCGCGCACCATGCGGCCCGCCAGCACCTTGGGGCCGAGCAGGGTGAGGGTCTGGCGGACCATCTCGATCCACCGGTCCGGCAGGCCGCCGGGGCCGCGCTCGTAGAAGCGCGGGGTGACCCGCTGTTCGAGCAGGTCGTAGAGGGCGGCGGCCTCGATGTCGTCGCGGCGGTCCGGGTCGGTGCCCGCGCCGTCGGCGGTCGGCACGGCCCAGCCGAAGTCGGGCTGGAACCACTCGTCCCACCAGCCGTCCAGCACCGACAGGTTGAGGCAGCCGTTGAGCGCCGCCTTCATCCCGCTGGTGCCGCACGCCTCCAGGGGACGCAGCGGGTTGTTGAGCCAGATGTCGCAGCCGGGGTAGAGCTTCTGCGCCATGCCCATGCCGTAGTCGGGCAGGAACACGATCCGGTGCCGCACCCGCGGGTCGTCGGCGAACCGGACGAGTTCCTGGATGAGCCGCTTGCCGCCGTCGTCGGCCGGGTGGGCCTTGCCGGCCACGACGATCTGCACCGGCCGCTCGGGGTGCAGCAGCAGGTCCGTCAGCCGGTCCCGGTCGCGCAGCATCAGCGTCAGCCGCTTGTACGAGGGGACACGCCGCGCGAATCCGATGGTGAGGACGTCCGGGTCCAGCACCCCGTCGATCCAGCCCAGCTCGGCCGTGCCGGCGCCGCGCTGCCGCCAGGAGACCCGCAGCCGCTCCCGCACCTCCGCCACGAGTTGTTCGCGCAGGGTCCGGCGCAGCTCCCAGATGTCCTGGTCGGGGATGTCGGCCACCGCGTCCCACCGGCCGGAGCCGGCGCCCGCGAAGGCGTCCTCGGTGCGCTGGGCGCCGATCTGCCGGGCGCCCAGCCGGAACACCTCGGGGGCGATCCAGGTCGGTGCGTGCACCCCGTTGGTGACGGAGGTGATCGGCACCTCGTCGGGGTCGAACCCGGGCCACAGTCCGGAGAACATCTCCCGGCTGACGTTGCCGTGCAGCAGCGAGACGCCGTTGGCGCGCTGGGCGAGGCGCAGTCCCATCACGGCCATGTTGAACAGGCCCGGCTCGCCGCCCGGGTAGCTCTCCACGCCGAGCCGCAGGATGCGCTCGACGTCGATGCGGGGCAGTTCGGCGTCGGGGCCGAAGTGCCGGGCGACCAGCTCGCGGTCGAAGCGGTCGATGCCGGCCGGCACCGGGGTGTGCGTGGTGAAGACGGTCCCGGCCCGCACCGCCTCGAGCGCCGGGTCGAAGTCCAGCCCCCGGTCGCACAGCTCGGCGATGCGCTCCAGGCCCAGGAAGCCGGCGTGTCCCTCGTTGGTGTGGAACACCTCGGGCTCGGCGTGCCCGGTGAGCCGGCAGTACGTGCGCACCGCCCGCACGCCCCCTATGCCGAGCAGCATCTCCTGGAGCAGCCGGTGCTCGCTGCCGCCGCCGTAGAGGCGGTCGGTGACGCCGCGCTCGCCGAGGTCGTTCTCCTCGACGTCCGAGTCGAGCAGCAGCAGCGGGACGCGGCCGACCTGGGCCAGCCAGATCCGCGCGTGCAGCGCCTTGCCGCCGGGCAGGGCGAGGGTGACCCGGGCGGGGGTGTCGTCGGCCTCCTTCAGCAGGGCGAGGGGCAGCTCGTTGGGGTCGAGGACGGGGTAGTGCTCCTGCTGCCAGCCGTCGCGGGAGAGGGTCTGGCGGAAGTAGCCGTGCCGGTAGAGCAGGCCGACGCCGATCAGCGGCACGCCGAGGTCGCTGGCGGCCTTCAGATGGTCGCCGGCGAGGATGCCGAGGCCGCCGCTGTACTGGGGCAGGGCGGCGGTGATGCCGAACTCGGGCGAGAAGTAGGCGACGGCGGCGGGCGGTTCGCCGGCCTGGCCCTGATACCAGCGGTCGCCGGTCGCATAGTCGTGCAGGTCGTCGGCCACGGTGGTCAGCCGGCGCAGGAAACGGCGGTCGCCGGCCAGCTCGGCCAGCCGCTCGGGCGGGACGGTGCCCAGCAGCCGTACCGGGTCACCGCCCGAGGCGGCCCACCGCTCCGGATCGACGGACTGGAACAGGTCGCGCGTCTCCGTGTGCCAGGACCAGCGCAGGTTGCGCGCCAGGTCGCTCAGCGGCCGGAGGGGTTCGGGGAGGACAGGCCGGACGGTGAATCGACGGATCGCCTTCACATTCCACCTCGTCAGCGTGCGGAGGAGGACGCACGGCGGTGTGCGTCCCGTCGTGTATCGACGGTAGTGGTTACCGCACGGTCGGTGGGGGCGCACCGGGGTGGCCGCGCCGGGCGGACCCGGCATCCGGTGGAGAGCGGATGCACGGTCTCCGCCGCATTGCCCACCCCGGTGCCACCGCGTGCGCCCCCTTACGGGGCGGTAATCGGCCAGACTTGGGGCGTCGTCATGAACGGTGGCGGGCGGGGCACCCGGTTCACCGAAGGAACTTCCGCAAGTAGCGCCGTGGTAGCGGCGCATTACCGGACAGGTCGTGACGGTGGGCGAGTATCGGCCGTGTTGCGTCGTTGCCCCGCCGCCCCGAACGGGGCGGGGCTTGTGCGCGGACATACGCGTGAGTAGTTAACACAGGGCCGGATTGCCCACCCGAAGGGGGTGGGAAGGCTCCTGCGGAAGCCCCCACAGGCCCATCAGGCACGACCCACCTCCCACAGCCATCCGCCCACCCACGTTGAAGCGGACAGGAGCGGTGATGCCCGCCAAGCACCACTCGTCAGCACCTCCGACGACCAGCACCACCCGTACGACTCCCGGCAGGGAGGACATCCGGGCGACCGGAGGCACCGGGGCCACGGCCGTCGGGCGCATACCCGTCCTCGACGTGCGCCCGATCGTGCAGCACGGACGCCGGCCCGCGAAGGCCGTGACCGGCGAGACCTTCGAGATCTCGGCGACCGTCTTCCGCGAGGGACACGACGCGGTCGCCGCCAACGTCGTGCTCCGCGATCCGCGGGGCCGCCCCGGCCCGTGGACGCCGATGCGCGAACTGGCGCCCGGCACCGACCGCTGGGGCGCCACCGTCACCGCCGGGGAGCCCGGCCTGTGGACGTACAGCGTGGAGGCGTGGGGCGATCCCGTCGCCACCTGGCGGCACCACGCGCAGATCAAGATCCCCGCGGGGATGGACACCGCCCTGGTCCTGGAGGAGGGCGCCCGGCTGTACGAGCGGGCCGCCGAACAGGCCCCGGAGACCGGGCGGGCCGTGCTCCTCGCCGCCGTCGACGCGCTGCGGGACGGCGCCCGCCCCGCGGCCTCCCGGCTGGCCGCCGCCCTGGCGCCGGAGGTGACGGCCGTCCTCGACCGTCATCCGGTGCGGGAGTTGGTGACCGCGTCGGAGCCGTTGCCGCTGCTGGTGGAGCGGGAGCGGGCGCTGTTCGGGTCGTGGTACGAGTTCTTCCCC
>NZ_JBEXOP010000085.1:0-5402 GCF_040611575.1 Streptomyces sp. NPDC006610 | reverse complement strand
GCTGCGGCCGGACGCTCACACCTCGCCACAGCGGATACTGTGCCACACCTACGGACGCGGCAAGGACCAGCACATCCCCGTCCCCGGCTGGCCCTACTCCGTCATCTGCGCGCTCGAGCCCGGCCGCAGCTCGTGAACCGCACCGCTGGACGCGCTGCGTCTGGCGCCCGGGGACGACACCGCGACCGTCACCGCCCAGCAGTTGCGTGAGCTGCTCCAGCGCCTGATCACGGCAGGACAGTGGCAGACGCGGGTGACCCCGACGTCCTCGTCAGCGCGGACGCCGGATACGACGCACCCCGCCTGGCTCACCTTCTGCGGGACCTGCCCGTGCAGGTGCTGGCCCGAATGAGGTCGGACCGCGTCCTACGCAGGCCTGTTCCACCCCGCCGACCGGGCACGATGGGCCGCCCGCCCCGCCACGGCGGTGAGTTCGCCTTCGGCCAGCCCGACACCTGGGGCACCCCGGACACCGAGACCGTCACCGACACCCGGCTCTGCGGCACCGCCCTGGCTCGCTCCTGGAACCGGCTGCATCCCAAGCTGACCCACCGCTCCTCCTGGGCCGCGGCCGACGGCACCCTCCCCATCGTCGAGGGCACGGTGATCCGCCTGGACATCGACCACCTGCCCAGCGGAGCCACCCCCAAGCCGGTCTGGCTGTGGTGGTCGGGCACCGACGCCACCGAAGCCGACGCCGACCGTCTCTGGCAGGCCTACCTGCGACGCTTCGACATCGAGCACACCTTCCACCTGTTCAAACAGACCCTGGGCTGGACCACTCCGAGATCCGCACTCCCCAGGCGGCTGACCGATGCACCTGGCTGATCATCGCCGCCTACACCCAGCTGCGGCTTGCCCGGCCCCTGGCAGCCGACCGGCGGCGGCCGTGGGAGAAACCCACCTCGCCGGACAGGCTCACCCCCGCCCGCGTCCGCCGGGACTTCCGGCACATCCGCCCAGCGACCGCCTGCCCGGCCCAGGCACCGAAACCCTCCCGGCCCGGCCCCGGACGACCACCAGACCGCAAGAACACCCGGCCCGCACCCCGCCACGACGTGCACACACCCCGCAAAACACAGCCAGCGCGACGACAAACGAAGAAGTCGACGACCCCACGGCCCCGGCGCACAGGTTGAAGATCAAGCTAGGCGATATATCTTGAGAAGTTGACCTGTATGGGTTGTAGAGAGATCGCTGGTGCGGGGAGACTTCCGGCATGGGCTTGAAGAGGAACCCGGTCCCGCAGTCCGTGTACCGGCGACAACTCACGGCACAGCTGAGGGAACTGCGCGACGCATCCGGGCTTCGCCCTCTCCCGGGTGGCTGATCGGCTCCAGGTGATGGGCTCCCTGAGCCGAATCGAGAACGGCGAGCGTGGCGCAACACCGGTCCTCGTCCGCGCGCTGCTGGACCTGTACGGCGTTGCGGACGAGGATCGACGCGCTGACGTGCTCGACCTCGTCCGGGCGGACAAGGAGCACAGAAGCCCTGGTGGCGAAAGTATTCGACGGTGCTGACCCCGACCCGCTACGACGGCTACCTCGCACTGGAGGTCGGCGCGACGCACCTCGCGAACTATCAGCCGATGCTCGTGCCGGGACTGCTTCGGACCAAGGGGTACGTCCCCGCAGTGATTTCCCAGATACGGAAGGGCCTGTCCCCGCCGCACGTCGAGGCCCTGGTCAGAGGAAAGCTGGAGACCTGTGGATCAGTTCCTGCAAGCACGCGGAAGGGGTACCTTCCCGAATAATCCTTCGACGGTCTTCGAGTAGGCCCGCGTTGCGGCGCGGGTCGGGAAGGTACGCCCATGCTCAGCGTAGTGACCGACGGCGACTCCACCCAGTCCGGCTCCCCGATCGACGAGAGCGTCTGGGAGGGCGCCCGCCGGTTGCTGGCTGCCGCTCTGGAGGCGAAAGTCAACCAGTACATAGCCGAGTTGACCGCAGACATTGACGATCACGGGCGGCACCTGGTGGTCCGCAACGGCCACCACAAGGCGACGACCGTGGTCACTGCCGCCGGACCGGTCGAGGTCAAAGCTCCGCGGGTGAACGACCGCCGCGTCGACGACGCCACCGGCGAGCGCGAGCGGTTCTCCTCGAGAATCCTGGCGCCGTGGTGCCGCAAGTCGCGGAGGATCTATGAGGTGTTGCCGCTGCTCTACCTGCACGGCCTGCCGCCCGGAGACTTCGTCCCCACCCTGGAGCAGTTCCCCGGCGGCACCGCCAGCCTGTCCCCGGCCACCGTCACCCGGCTGACCAAGCAGTGGAGCGAGGACCACGCCGCCTTCCGGACCCGGGACCTGTCGGATCGCGACTTCGTCTACGTCTGGGCCGACGGCGTGCACCCCCAGGTCCGACTCGGCCAGGCCCACTCCTGCGTGCTGGTCCTGCTCGGAGTCCTTCGGCTGGACGGCACCAAAGAACTGATCGCCCTGGCCGAGGGCCTACGGGAGTCGACCGAGCCGTGGGCCGACCTGCTGCGCGACTGCCGCCGTCACGGCGTGCGCGACCCTGAGCTGTCCATCGGGGACGATGTCATGGGCCTTTGGCGGGCACTCGCCGAGGTGTTCCCGGCCATGAGGCCGCAGAGGTGCTGGGTTCATAGATCCCGCAATGTCACCAACTGCCTGCCCAAGGCACAGCCGGGCGTGACGAAGGCGATGCAGGAGAGCTACAACGCCGAGTCCCGCACTCACGCCGAGAAGGCGATCGAGGCGTCCGCGAAGACCTACGGCGCCAAGTTCTCCAAGGCCGTCGCGAAGATCACCGAGGACTGGGACCAGCTGCTCGCGTTCTATGACTTTCCGGCTGAGCACTGGATCCACCTGCGGACCACCAACCCCATCGAGTCGGCCTTCTCCACGGTCAAGCTCCGCACCAAGGTGATCCGAGGCGCCGAAGGCCTGGCGGCTGCGCTCGCGATGGTGTTCGAACGGGTTGGGTCCGGCCAGGCGCGGTGGCGCGCAATCACCGGAGCCCACCTGGTCCTCCTGGTCCGCGCCGGTGCACGCTTCGAGAACGGCATCCTGGTCGAGCGGTCTGAGGTGGCGGCGTGAAGGACATGTTCACGGCGCTTGACGCGTTGACCGACCGCGATCCGAACCGTCGGGACCTTGCTGCTGCAGTCCTCGGGGACCTCCTGCGCGGCACCGCGCTCGACACGGACACCGCCTGCCTGGTCGTCGGACGCCTGGTCCGCCTGGCCATCACCGAACCGGAAACCAAGGTGCGCGAGTCCGCCCTGAACTCGATCAGCGAGGCCTTCAACCACCATCGCCTGCCCCTGGACCTCGTCGAACCGCTGGCGACCGCCATGCCGACGATGGAACACGACCTCCTCGAATACGTCCTCTACGTCCTCGGCGCCACCCACGATCCGCGGGCCCGGCCGCTGCTCGAGCCGTTCCTCCACCACCCCGACCCGCGGGTGCGCGAAGATGCCCGGCTCGCAGCAGCCGAGATCACCGCGCCGGAAGGCCCCATACACAACTCTTGACTGTTGCTCGCATCTCGCCGAAGTCGCGGACGTGTCCGGTGGCCCTGTCCAGTTCGGGGCAACGGGCCAGGTTAGGCCAGCCCGGTCTTCCTCGGTCAGGACCATGGGGTGCCGGGTGAGCCAGCCGGTCACCTGCCGTACCGATACAGCGGCTGGGGTGCCGCGTCGGCCGGAGTCCTGCGGAGGGTGGCCATGTGGGCGCGACCATCTCCTGGTCAAGACGGTGGAGTAGGTCTGACCGCGACGGATCGCGAAGTCGTCCACGCCAGCGCCCGCGGCATGCTGAACGCGGGATCGGGCAGTGCCATGACCTTGCGTAACAAGGCCCACTCGCCGGGGTGCAGCGGCTACCGGCTGCACCCCGGCATGCCTGTTCCGTTCGTGTGCTTGCTGAAAAGGCCGCTGCGGCAGCGGCGGCACCAGCTTGTCCGCGAGCCGCAAACAGATGGCCCGGCACGGCTCTGAGAAATGTCATGCCGGCTTGAAAGACATGTCGCATACGGGCGGCATTCGCATAAGCAGGCCCGTGCTGAGCCGGGGCGACCCTTGCAGGGCGGCGACCGGCTTTGTGGCTTTGTTCACGGGGCTTTGGCGCAAATCTTGGGGAGCGGTCACGGAGAGTCATGGCAGTGTTCGATCGCAAGGAGACAGGGTCGCGTGAGGCCACTGCGCAGATGAAGCGCCGGACCGTCAACCGGATCACAAAGCCCAGTTCAGCGAGCGGAAGGTCCTTCAGCCTGCGCTGATAGCGGTCGCGCTCGGTCCGAGAAGCGACCAGAGGTCCGGACACGCCGCCCCCACCGCGCGGCCTCTCGCCGCCGACTCGGCCGTGCCAAACGCGACAGTGACCGCCTAGACAGGACTGCCCGGCCGGACGTTCGCCGAGCCCTTCTCCCGGCTAGCCCCGCACGTCTCGGACCCGCCGGGAGTGTCACCGTCTCCTCTGCTTCCCTCGGCAGGTACCAAGTAGGTACCATACGAGTATGCCGTCACTGAATGTGTCGTTCACCGAGGAAGAAATGGAAGGCGTGCGTGCTGCTGCTGCCGCCGAGGGCAAGAGCCTCAAGCAGTACCTGCACGACCTGGGCGTGCGCGAGATGCACCGTAAGCGGTTCGTGGCGGGCGCCGCGTCCTGGGCGGACAGGCTGCGCGAGGAGTTCGACGAGGCGTTCCCAGACGAGGTTCCTCCCCCCGAGCGCGACCGGGGAGCCACTGCCGCCTGATGAGCGAAATCCTCTATGTAGACGTGTCCTGGCTTCTGGACGTCCAGGACATCGCCCTGGGGCATGACGACGTATCCGTCTCCGACTACTCGGCTCTGGTCGCGGCTGTCGCCCGCCACAAGACCCGTACGCCGACGCTCGCCGAGTCCAACCCCGACGCCGCGTGGCGTGCTGCCGCGCTCCTGCACACCATCGTGCGGCTCGAACCGCTCCCCCACCGCAACAGCCTCTTCGCAGCCTTCGTGACAACCCAGTACCTCGACCAGTGCGGTGAAGGCATCGATCCGCCCTACGGAGCGCTGTCCGACCTGATCAGAAAGGTCCGCGAGACCCGGTTGAAGATCTACGACATCGCGGAGTCCCTCCGCTCCTGGCGCATCTGAACCCGGCGCAGCCGCGAGCGGCGGCCCGCGCCGCATTCGCCCCGCTTCCCTGCCCGGGCGGTGCCGGCGGAAGCTGCTCGGTGGCGACCTGGCCTTAGTCGACGCCGTCGCCCGGCCCCACGTGGTCGGAAGCCTGCACTGACGCGTTCCGTGCCGGAATACGTATTGGGCTCGGTTCTACACATCGCTCGGTATGTACATGCCCCAGACCTCGCGGAGCGCGTTGCAGACCTCGCCGACGGTGGCCCGTGCGCGCAGGGCGTCCTTCATCGGGTAGAGGACGTTGTCCTCGCCC
>NZ_JBEXOP010000084.1:0-6255 GCF_040611575.1 Streptomyces sp. NPDC006610 | reverse complement strand
GGTTCCGCCCCCACCGCCCGCACCCCCGCCCCCCCCCCGCGCGGACCACGGGCCGCGGGGCGGCGACCCTCACGTGCGCCGGTCACTGCTGCGTATGGCGCACGCACTCGACGACGACCTCGCGCAGGCTGTCCGTCCGCTCCAGCAGCTCGCGCTGGATCCGGGCGCCGTTGCCGTCCCGCAGCAGCCGCTCGCACGACGACCGCGCCCGGTCCAGGTCGCCGGTGGCCGCGAGCGCGTCGCCCACATGTTCCAGCAGCGCCTCCACCACCGTCCCGGCCGGCTCCGGCCGCATCGTCGCGGGGTGCACCAGGTCCCCGGTGAGCCCCGCACGGGCGGCCCGCCAGGAGGCCAGCCTGAGCAGGCTGACGCCGGGATCGGCCGGTTCCCGCCCCGCCCGCCACTCGTTCGCCGCCGTCTCCACCAGGGCGCGGCACAGGGTCGCGATCAGCACGGCCGTCTCCGCGTGCAGGCAGACGTCCGCGACCCGGACCTCCACCGTCGGGTAGCGCTCGGACAGGCGGGCGTCGAAGTACACCATCGCCTCGTCCAGGAGGGTCCCGGTGGCCACCATGCCGGCCACCCGCCGGTGGTAGTTCTCGGCGGACCCGAACAGCTCGGTGGGCCCGGCCGACGGCCAGCGCTGCCACACCCGGCTGCGGTAGCTGCTGTAGCTGGTGTCCTTGCCCTGCCAGAACGGCGAGTTCGCGCTGATCGCGGACAGGACCGGCAGCCACGGCCGGATCCGGTCCACCACCGCGACGCCCTCCTCGTCGGACTCGACGGAGACGTGGACGTGGCAGCCGCAGACCAGCTGCTCCTGCGGGACGATGCCGTACTGCTCCTCCATCCACCGGTAACGCTCGGTCGTGCCGATGGCGGGGCTCACCGGCAGCGGGGAGGTGGCGAGTGCGGCCACCGTGCACCCGATGTCCCCGGCGTGCCGGGCCGCCTCCCGCCGGCAGCGGGCGATCTCCGCGCCGAGGGCGCCCATGTCCGACTGGGGATGGGTGGCGAACTCCAGCATCTGCTCGTGGAGTTCCTTCTCGAACACGTCCTGGTCGGCGTCGTCCTGCTCGACCCGGGCGAGCACCGCCGCGGACCGCGCACGCGGCTCGCCGGTGTCCGGGTCGACCAGCAGGAGTTCCTCCTCCACTCCGACGGTGCGCACGTCATGCGGCCTTTCCACGAGCTGTCCACGACGCCGGGGGGTCCCGGCGTACGTCCTCGACTGCCCGCGAAAGCCGCTCGGACACCTGCCGTCCTCGCGCGGCCGCCCAGGTCAGGCGGGCCGCAGCCAGACCGTCGCCAGCGGCGGCAGGGTCAGCCGGACGCTGGCCGGGCGGCCGTGCGCGCCCTCGGCCTCCGCCTTGACCGGGTCCGGGTGGACGACGTCGCTGCCGCCGTAGCGCGCGGCGTCGGTGTTGAGGACCTCCCGCCAGGCCGGCGCGGACTCGGGCACGCCGACGCGGTAGTCGTGCCGGACGACCGGCGAGAAGTTGCTCACCGCCAGCAGCACGTCGCCCCCGGCGTCGAACCGCAGGAACGCGAAGACGTTGTCGTCGGCCGAGTCGCACGCCACCCACTGGAAGCCGGACGGGTCGGTGTCCCGCTGCCACAGCGCCGGGGTCCGCACGTAGTGGCCGTTGAGATCGCGCACCAGGTCCTGCACGCCCCGGTGATCGCCCGCGGCGCAGTGACCCGGGTCGAGCAGCCACCACTCGGGCCCGTGCTCCTCGGACCACTCGCCGCCCTGTGCGAACTCCTGCCCCATGAACAGCAGTTGCTTGCCCGGGTGGGCCCACATGAAGCCCAGGTAGGCGCGGTGGTTCGCGCGCCGCTGCCACCAGTCGCCGGGCATCTTGGATACCAGCGCCTGCTTGCCGTGCACCACCTCGTCGTGCGAGATCGGCAGCACGTAGTTCTCGCTGTACGCGTACACCATCGCGAACGTCATGTCGTGGTGGTGGTACTTGCGGTGCACCGGCTCCTTGCTCATGTACTGGAGCGAGTCGTGCATCCAGCCCATGTTCCACTTCAGCCCGAAGCCCAGCCCGCCGGCGTCGGTCGGCCGGGTCACGCCGCCCCAGGCGGTGGACTCCTCGGCGATGGTCACCACACCGGGGACCCGCCGGTAGACGGTGGCGTTCATCTCCTGGAGGAACGCCATCGCCGCGAGGTCCTCCCGGCCGCCGTACTGGTTCGGCGTCCACTGGCCCGGCTCGCGCGAGTAGTCGAGGTACAGCATCGAGGCGACGGCGTCCACGCGCAGCCCGTCGATGTGGAACTCCTCGCACCAGTAGACGGCGTTGGCGACGAGGAAGTTGCGCACCTCGGTCCGCCCGTAGTCGAACTCGTAGGTGCCCCAGTCCGGATGCTCGGCCCGCTGCGCGTTCCCGGGTTCGTACAGCGGGTCCCCGTCGAAGCGGGCCAGCGCCCAGTCGTCCTTCGGGAAGTGCGCCGGCACCCAGTCCATGATCACGCCGATGCCCGCGCGGTGCAGGGAGTCGACCAGGTACCGGAAGTCGTCCGGGCTGCCGAGCCGCGCGGTCGGGGCGTAGTACGACGTCACCTGGTAACCCCACGACCCGCTGAACGGGTGCCCGGCGACCGGCATCAGCTCGACGTGGGTGAAGCCGAGTTCCTTGACGTACTCGGGGAGCTGCTCGGCGAGCTGACGGTACGTCAGTCCCGGCCGCCAGGAGGGCAGGTGGACCTCGTACACGGAGAACGGCGCCTCGTGCACGGGGGTGTCGGCGCGGTGGGCCAGCCACTCCTGGTCGCCCCACTCGTAGTGCGACGCCGTCACCACCGACGCGGTCGCGGGCGGCGCCTCCGCCTCCCGGGCCATCGGGTCGGCCTTCAGGAACCGGTGGCCGTACTGGGAGGTGATCTCGAACTTGTACCGGGCGCCCTCGCCGATCCCCGGCAGGAACAGCTCCCACACCCCGGACGCGCCCAGCGACCGCATCGGGAACGCGGTGCCGTCCCAGCAGCAGAAGTCCCCGGCGACCCGCACCCCGCGGGCGTTCGGCGCCCACACCGTGAACCGGGTGCCGGCGACGCCCTGGTGGGTCATCGGCTCCGCGCCGAGCGCCCGCCACAGCTGCTCGTGCCGGCCCTCCCGGATCAGATGCAGGTCCAGCTCGCCGAGCGCGGGCAGGAAGCGGTAGGGATCGTGGACCTCGTGCTCGGCGTCCTCGTACGCCACGAGCAGCGTGTACGCCGGGATCTCGTCCGTCGGCAGCACCCCGCTGAACAGGCCGTCGCCCTCGGAGACGAGGGCGAAGCGCTCGCCGCCGGCCAGCACCGTCACCGCGCGGGCGAAGGGGCGCAGCGCCCGGACGGCGACGCCGTCGGGCACCGGGTGCGCCCCCAGCAGGGCGTGCGGGTCGTGGTGGGAGCCGGACAGCAGCCGGCCGCGGTCGGCGGGGTCCAGGGGAGGGGCGCAGCCGCCGGACCGGTGGGCGGGCGGGCGCGGGCCGGAGGCCTCGGGGAGTGAGATGTCGCGCAGGGCCACGGTGTCAGTCTCCTCTCACGGCGAGTCGTTCGATCGCCGCCATCGGTACGGGGAGCCAGTCCGGGCGGTGCCTGGCCTCGTAGAGCACTTCGTAGACGGCCCGGTCGGTCTCGTAGGCGCGCAGCAGTCCGTGCTTCTTGCGCGGATCCCAGCCGGCCCGCGCGGCGTAGCCGGCGCAGTAGGCCTCCCGGCAGCGGCGTGCCCACTGGGGCCGCCACGGGCGGCGCTGCCGGGCCGCGTAGTCGAAGGAGCGCAGCATGCCCGCGATGTCCCGGACCGGGGACTGCGCGGTGCGCCGCTCGCTCAGCGGGCGGGAGGGCTCGCCCTCGAAGTCGATGACGAACCACTCGCGGCCCGCCCGCAGCACCTGGCCCAGGTGCAGGTCGCCGTGGATGCGCTGGGCGGGCGGGCCGGGGTCGCAGGTGAGCAGTGCGCTGAACGCGGTCCGCAGCCCCGGCACGAACGGCCGCAGCCCGGGCACGCTGTGCGCGGCGGCGTCCAGCCGCTCGGCCATCGCGGAGGCCGTGCGGCCGTTCTCGCAGCGCCCGCCGGCCGGGAAGGCGGCGGCCAGGGCCAGGTGCACCTCGGCCGTGGCCCGGCCCAGCTCATGGGCCTCGGCGGTGAAGTCGTCACCGGTGGCGAGCGCGCGCAGGGCCAGCGTCCAGCCGTCGGAGGCGTCGCGCAGGAACGGCTGGAGCACACCGAGAGTGGCCTTGTACGGCCGGGTGGTGCGGAACCAGGCCACGGGCGCGGGCACCCGGGCGCAGCCCTGCCCGGCCAGCGCGCCCGGCACCTCCAGGTCCGGGTTGACGCCGGGCTGCACCCGTCGGAAGACCTTCAGGATGAACTCGTCGCCGTACACCAGTGAGGAGTTCGACTGCTCGGCGTCGAGCACCCGCGGCGTGAGCCCGGCGGGCACCGGCGCGGCCGGGTCGCACTCGAAGCGCAGGGGGCCGGCCGTGCCCGGGTGGCGCAGCCGCTCCAGGAGCAGATGCGCCGAGCGCGGGTCCAGGAGCGCGTCGTAGACCGTCATGCCGGCCAGCGGCCCCTCCTGGGGGCGGCCGATCAGGGCCCGGCCCAGGCGGGGTGACGGGTGTTCCCGCACGCCCAGCAGCAGCTGGTAGCAGTCGCCCGGCGGGGTGGCGCCGCCCGGCGCGGGCACCCCGGCGTGCGGGACGCCCATGTGGCCGGCGTGCACCAGCAGGTGCAGACAGCCCGGGAACAGCTCCGTCAGCGACAGCAGCCGCAGGTCGGTGACGGGCCGGTCCTTCCCGGCGAACCAGCGCCGGCCGGGCAGCCACTCGCGCAGCAGCCCGTCCAGCGAGGCCATGGGATGGGTGAGCCCCGTACCGCTCGGGCGGAGAGGTGCGGTCTTCGTCATGGTGACGCCTCCTTTCGTCGGCGCACGCTCACGATCGTCGGCCGATGCGAGATGCGACTCGGACGAGCCGGAACCAGTAGAAGCCGTGGCCCCCGAGGGTCAGCAGATAGGGCAGTTCGCCGATGGCCGGGAAGCGCACCCCGCCGAACAGCTCCACGGGATGGCGCCCGGCGAACTCGCGCAGGTCGAGCTCGGTCGGCTGGGCGAAGCGGGCGAAGTTGCTGACGCACAGGACGAGGTCGTCCTCGTACTCCCGCAGGAAGGCGAGCACCGCGGGATTGGAGGACTGCAGCTCGGTGTACGAGCCCAGCCCGAAGGCGGGGTTCTGTTTGCGGATCTCGATCATCCGGCGGGTCCAGTGCAGCAGCGAGGAGGGCGACGCCATGGACGCCTCGACGTTGGTGACCTGGTAGCCGTAGACCGGGTCCATGATCGTCGGCAGTGTGAGCCGGCCCGGGTCGCAGGTGGAGAAGCCCGCGTTGCGGTCCGGGGTCCACTGCATGGGCGTGCGGACGGCGTCGCGGTCGCCGAGCCAGATGTTGTCGCCCATGCCGATCTCGTCGCCGTAGTAGAGGATCGGCGAGCCCGGCAGGGACAGCAGCAGCGCGGTGAACAGCTCGATCGTGTGACGGTCGTTGTCGAGGAGCGGGGCGAGGCGGCGGCGGATGCCGATGTTGGCGCGCATCCGCGGGTCCTTGGCGTACTCGGCCCACATGTAGTCGCGCTCTTCGTCGGTGACCATCTCCAGGGTCAGCTCGTCGTGGTTGCGCAGGAAGATGCCCCACTGGCAGCCCGACGGGATCGCCGGCGTCTTGGCCAGGATCTCGGAGACGGGATAGCGCGACTCGCGGCGCACGGCCATGAAGATGCGGGGCATGACCGGGAAGTGGAAGGCCATGTGGCACTCGTCGCCGCCCGCGGCGTAGTCGCCGAAGTAGTCGACGACGTCCTCCGGCCACTGGTTGGCCTCGGCCAGGAGCACCGTGTCCGGGTACAGCGCGTCGATCTCGCGGCGGACCCGCTTGAGGAACTCATGGGTGGCGGGGAGGTTCTCGCAGTTGGTCCCCTCCTCCGCGTAGAGGTAGGGCACGGCGTCCAGGCGGTAGCCGTCGATGCCCAGATCCAGCCAGAAGCGCAGGGCGGCCAGGATCTCCTCCTGCACGGCCGGGTTCTCGTAGTTGAGGTCCGGCTGGTGGGAGAAGAAGCGGTGGAAGAAGTACTGGCCCCGCACCGGGTCGTACGTCCAGTTCGAGGACTCGGTGTCGACGAAGATGATGCGGGCGTCCTGGTACTGCTTGTCGTCGTCGGCCCACATGTAGTAGTCGCCGTAGGGGCCGTCCGGGTTGTTGCGGGA
>NZ_JBEXOP010000083.1:0-6468 GCF_040611575.1 Streptomyces sp. NPDC006610 | reverse complement strand
AGGGCCTGCCGGTCGGCGGACCAGTCGAGGCCGAGGCCGACGAAGAGAGACATGACGGCCTGGGCGGTCTGAAGGATGGCGGCGGCCCAGGCGCCACGTCGCGCCCTTCCTTGACCGCGATGGCGGCGATGACCAGGGCGGCGATCGGGTCGGCCCAGGCCCAGCCGAGGGTGGCGTTGAGCACCAGGCCGACGAGCAGCACCGCCGACAGGTACGTGCACAGCAGGGTCTGACGCGAGTCCGCGACGGCGGAGGCGGAGCCGAGTTCCCGTCCCGCACGGCGCTGGGCGGCGGACAGGAACGGCATGACGGCGACGGAGAGCGCGGCCAGCACGATGCCGGGGACCGAACGCTCGGCCTCGCCGGCGCCGGTGAGCGCTCGGGCGGCGTCGACGGTCACGTAGGCGGCCAGCACGAAGAACGAGACGGCGATGATCCGCAGCGTGGTCCGCTCGCGTGCCTCGCGTAAGGCGTGGTCGGCGGCGGAGAACTGCCAGGCGACGGCGGCGGCCGAGGAGACCTCGACGACGGAGTCCAGGCCGAAGCCGATCAGGGCGGTGGAGGAGGCGATGGTGCCGGCCGTGATGGCGACGACCGCCTCGACGACGTTGTAGGCGATGGTGGCCGCGACGAGCAGCCGTATGCGCCGGGTGAGCGCGTCGCGGCGGGCCGGGGACGGCCCGAGGGATATGGATGTCCCGGCGGTCATCAGCAGCAGCCCTTCGTGTCGGCGTCTTGGCAGGTGCGGTCGGTCTCGACGGCCACCACGGCGGCGCGCAGGTCGTCGAGCGCGTGGCCGAGCCGCTCGTCGGCGAGTTCGTAGCGGGTGCGGCGGCCGTCGGGCACGGTGACGACCAGGCCGCAGTCCCGCAGGCACGCCAGGTGGTTCGACAGCCGGGTACGGGACACGCCGAGGGTCTCGGCGAGATCGGCCGGGTAGGCGGGGGCCGCGCGCAGGGCGAGCAGGATGCGGCAGCGGATCGGGTCGGCGAGCGCGCGGCCGAACCGGGCCAGCACGTCGATGTCGGAGGCAACAGTCAGCACGGCGTGATAGTACAAGGAATCCTGAATTCAGAGAATGCTGGATCGTTTTCCGGTCCTCTCCGACGTCACCGGGGGGAAGGCGCGGGAACCGAAGCCCGGCGCGGCACGTACTCTTGGTAGGAGTACGACCGCACTCACGAAGGACTGACGACACTGGGCAAGCGACAGCCCGAAGGCCCGCCGCCGGCACCCGCGGTGCAGCGCGTCCGTCTGCGCTACACCAAGCGCGGCCGCCTCCGGTTCACCAGCCACCGTGACTTCCAGCGCGCCTTCGAGCGTGCGCTGCGCCGCGCCGAGGTGCCCATGGCGTACTCGGCGGGGTTCACCCCGCACCCGAAGGTGTCGTACGCCAATGCCGCACCCACCGGCACGGGCAGTGAGGCGGAGTACCTGGAGATCGCGCTCACCGAAGCGCGCGATCCCGAGAAACTGCGCGAACTCCTCGACGAGTCGCTGCCCGCCGGGCTCGACATCGTCGAGGCGGTCGAGGCCCGGACCTCCGGCCTCGCCGACCGGCTGACGGCCTCCGTCTGGGAGCTGCGGCTGACCGGCGTGGACCCGGCGGACGCCGCCCACGCGGTGGCCGCGTTCAACGCGGCCGGCGCCGTCGAGGTGCAGCGGCTGACCAAGAACGGCATGCGCACCTTCGACGCCCGCCCGGCCGTGGCGAGCCTGGAGTGCCTCGGCGGACCCGACGGATCCGCAGCGCTTGCGCAGGCTGATAGGCCGAGCGACCAGCCCTGTGCGATACTGCGGCTGGTTGTTCGGCACGTGACGCCTGCCGTACGACCCGACGACGTCCTGTCCGGTCTCCGCGCCGTGGCCGACCTGGCGCCGCCGGTCCCGGTAGCGGTGACCAGGCTGGCGCAGGGGCTGTTCGATGAAGAGACCGGCACGGTGACCGACCCGCTCGCGCCCGACCGCGAGGCAGCAGCGGCCCCAACGGCCGCCCCGGCTGCCGCCGCGAAGGCGCCGACGCCGGAAGGTTCCGCGTAGGGACGGACGTCGTAGCGCCGCCCTCGTACTCGGGAGCCACCTGGGTCGGGCAGCGCACCGACCTAAAAGACTTTCGCCAGGCCGTCCGCAAATCGAGCGGACGGAACCGGCGAGACAGGACTACAGAGAGCTCCCGAGCGGCGCCCGCGCCCCGGACGGCGGCAGTCGCGCATCGCGCGAGCCGCGGACGTCACCGGCATACCCGCCGGACCAGGTGCGGCGCCCGGGAGCCTGACGGGAGAAACGCCCGCATGCTCGAGCCGACCGAACCCACCGAGGGTTCCGAACTCAACACACCCAGCGACACCCTGCCGCCGCGTCGTCGGCGCAGGGCCGCTTCACGTCCGGCGGGACCCCCCGCCGCCACCGGCGCGCCCGCCGAGACGGTCGCGCCCGCGGTGGCCGCGGCCGAGCCCGCGGACCTCGCCGAGGAGACCACCGGGGCAGGGGAGCCGGCCGTCGCGGAGGCGGCGCCCGCTCCCCGCGCCCGCCGCCGTGTCACGCGCCGCGTGTCCGCACCCGCCGGGACGTCCGCGCAGGCCGCCGCGGAGAGCGCCGAGACCGTGGTGCCGGCCGCCGAGGCCGCCGCCACCGCGGCGCCCGCCCCGGCCGGGGCCGAGGCTCCGACGGAGGGCGGCGACGACGCCGCCCCGGCGCGTCCGCGCCGCCGGGCCGTCCGCCGCGCGTCGGCGCCCGCCGGGGCGCCGGAGGCCGCCGAGATCGTGGCGCCCGCAGAGCCGGTCCCCGCAGAGCCGGTCCCCGCAGAGCCGGCCGCCGAGACCGCCGCGGCGGCGAAGAGCGCCCCCGCGGAGGAGTCCGTCCCCGCCGAAGAGCCCGCCCCCGCCCCCGCCCCCCGGACGCGCCGCCGCGCCACCCGTCGGGCGACCGCGCCCGCCGGGACCCCGGAGGGGACGGCTGCCGAGGTCGAGGCCGTCGCCGAGCCGGCGCAGCCCCCCGTGGAGGCCGTCGAAGCCGTCGCGGAGCCCGCGCCCGCTCCCCGCGCCCGCCGCCGTGCCACGCGCGGGGTGACGCCCGCCGCGGAAGAGTCCGCGCCCGAGACCCGGACGTCCGAGACCCGGACGTCCGAGTCCGCCCCCGCCGCCGTGGCCGACGAGCCCGCCCCCGAGGCGGAGGGCGCCACGCGCCGCTCGCGCCGCCGGGTCGTGCGCAAGGCCGCCACCGGCTTCGCCGAGCCGAAGGCCGACGCGCGCCGGGCCGCCGCCGCGGAGGCCGAGTCGCCGCGTCGTCCGGCGCGGCCCGCGGTCGCCGTGTTCCAGCCGCCGGTGTTCACCGAGCCCCAGTTCCAGACGCCCGAGCGCGCCGCCGCCGAGGCCGCCGTGGAGGCCGCGAAGCCGGCCGAGCCCGAGGAGGCCGTGGAGGCGGAGGCGGAGGCGACGCCGGAGGTTCCGGAGTCCGCCGAGGAGCAGCCCGGGTCGCGGCGCCGCCGCCGGCGCCGGGGCGCCGCCCTCGACGAGACCGAGGCGCCCGCCGCCCGGCCCGCCCCCGTTGAGGACGAGGAGCCGGAGGAGGAGCCCGAGGAGGCCGCCGACGACTCCGCCGAGGGCGACGACGGCGAGGAGACGGGTTCGCGCCGGCGCCGCCGCCGCGGTGGCCGTCGCCGCCGCCGGGGCGAGGCCGCCGACGGCGAGCACGGCGACGAGGACGGCGAGGGCGAGGGCGACGAGGTCGCCGCCGAGCAGGCCGTCCAGGACGCCGAGGACACCGCCGAGCAGGCGGAGGAGGACGCCGAGGAGGAGCACGACGACCACGGCGCGGAGAACGGCGGTTCCAGCTCCAGCAGCCGTCGCCGTCGTCGCCGCAGGCGTCGCGCCGGCGACTCCGGCACCGACGCCGAGCCCGGCTCCGACGACCCCGAGCGCACCGTCGTCAAGGTCCGCGAGCCGCGCAAGCAGGCCGAGCGCGAGCCGTCCGACGAGGTGCAGTCCATCAAGGGCTCCACCCGTCTGGAGGCGAAGAAGCAGCGCCGCCGCGAGGGCCGCGAGCAGGGCCGCCGCAGGGTCCCGATCATCACCGAGGCGGAGTTCCTGGCCCGCCGCGAGGCCGTCGAGCGCGTGATGGTGGTCCGCCAGCACGGCGACCGTACGCAGATCGGCGTCCTGGAGGACGGGGTGCTCGTGGAGCACTACGTCAACAAGGAGCAGGCCGTCTCCTACGTCGGCAACGTCTACCTCGGCAAGGTGCAGAACGTCCTGCCGTCGATGGAGGCCGCCTTCATCGACATCGGCAAGGGCCGCAACGCCGTGCTGTACGCGGGCGAGGTCAACTTCGAGGCGCTCGGCATGGCCAACGGGCCGCGCCGCATCGAGTCCGCGCTGAAGTCCGGCCAGTCGGTCCTGGTGCAGGTGACCAAGGACCCGATCGGCCACAAGGGCGCCCGCCTCACCAGCCAGGTCTCCCTCCCCGGCCGCTACCTGGTCTACGTCCCCGAGGGGTCGATGACCGGCATCAGCCGCAAGCTGCCCGACACCGAGCGCGCCCGGCTGAAGACCATCCTCAAGAAGATCGTCCCCGAGGACGCGGGCGTCATCGTGCGCACCGCAGCCGAGGGCGCGAGCGAGGACGAGCTGCGCCGGGACGTCGAGCGGCTGCAGCAGCAGTGGGAGGACATCCAGAAGAAGGCCAAGAGCGGCAACGCGCCGACTCTGCTGTACGGCGAGCCGGACATGACCGTCCGCGTCGTGCGGGACATCTTCAACGAGGACTTCACCAAGGTCGTCGTCAGTGGCGACGAGGCGTGGCAGACGATCCACGGGTACGTCTCGAACGTCGCGCCCGACCTGGCGGAGCGGCTGTCGCGGTGGACCAGCGAGGTCGACGTCTTCGCGACCTACCGGATCGACGAGCAGCTCGCCAAGGCGCTCGACCGCAAGGTCTGGCTGCCCAGCGGCGGTTCGCTGGTGATCGACCGGACCGAGGCGATGGTCGTCATCGACGTCAACACCGGCAAGTTCACCGGCCAGGGCGGCAACCTGGAGGAGACGGTCACCAGGAACAACCTGGAGGCGGCCGAGGAGATCGTGCGCCAGCTGCGGCTGCGCGACCTCGGCGGCATCATCGTGATCGACTTCATCGACATGGTGCTGGAGTCCAACCGGGACCTGGTGCTGCGGCGTCTGCTGGAGTGCCTGGGCCGGGACCGCACCAAGCACCAGGTGGCCGAGGTGACCTCGCTGGGGCTGGTGCAGATGACCCGCAAGCGGGTCGGCCAGGGCCTGCTGGAGTCGTTCTCCGAGACCTGCGTCCACTGCAACGGCCGTGGCGTCATCGTCCACATGGAGCAGCCGTCGGCCGCGGGCAACGGCGGCAAGCGCAAGAAGCGCGGGCGCGGCGGGGCCGAGCCGGCGGAGCAGCACGAGCACGTCCACGAGACGGTGGCCGTCGAGACGGGCGCCGTGGGCCACGAGGCGGAGACCGCCGCCGAGGTCGCCGCGGAGATCGGCGAACCGGTCGCGCTGCCCTCGCCGGACTTCGCGCCCGACGAGGAGCTGTACAGCAGCGTCGCCGCGGCCGCGGCGGCGGCGACCCGGGGCCGTTCCCGGCGCCGGGCGAGCCGTCGGGCGTCCGCCCCGGCGGGCGCGCCGCGTCACGAGGCGCCGGAGCAGGCCCCGGAACAGGCGCCGACGGCGCAGGACGTGTCGGTCGAGGAGGAGGTCGCGCGCCCGGTGCTGCCGGAGCCGGCCGCCGAGGCGCACGCCGAGCCGGTCGCCGTCGAGGACCCGGTCGTCGAGGCCCCGGCCCCGGCCGAGGCCCCCGCCGAGGAGGCCGTGCCCAAGGGCCGCACCCGTCGCCGGGCCACCCGCAAGGCGACCGCGCCGGCCGGTTCGCCGCCTTCGGCGTCGCCGGACGCGGCCGTGGTGACGGTCGTGGAGCCGGCGGCCCCCGCGGCCCCGGAGCCGGAGCAGGAGGCCGTACCGGCCGCCGAGCCGGCTCCTGAGCCGGCCGCCGAGCCGGCTCCTGAGCCGGCCGCCGAGCCGGCTCCTGAGCCGGCCGCCGAGCCGGTGGCACAGGCCCCGGCCCGTCCGCGCCGCCGCGCGGTGCGCAAGGCGACCGCGCCGACCGCCCCGGTGGAGGCCGCCGTCGTGGTGGTCCCGTCGGCGCAGCCGGCCGAGGCCGCCGAGCCGGAGCCCGCCGCCGAGCCCGAGGCGGCCGAGGAGACGGCCCCGGCCAAGAAGACGGCCGCGCGCAAGACCGCCAAGAAGGCCACGGCGAAGAAGGCCGCGACCAAGAAGACGGCGGCGACGAAGAAGACGGCCGCGAAGAAGGCCACGGCCAAGAAGGCCACCACGAAGAAGGCGACGGCGAAGAAGACGTCGGCGGCGGAGCAGGCGACGCCGTCGGTGTCGGCCTCCACCGACGAGGACTGATCACCGCCGCTTGACGGAGCCGTGCGGCCGGTCGCAGCGCCCC
>NZ_JBEXOP010000082.1:0-6509 GCF_040611575.1 Streptomyces sp. NPDC006610 | reverse complement strand
CGCCAGCCGTGGGCGTCCAGGTGCCGGGCGGCGTACGGGCCGACGGCGGCGGCGACGAGCCGGGTGTCGTTGGTGCGCAGGGCGTCCTCGACCAGTGGGAGGGCGTCCGGGCCCGGCACGAGGTGCGGCAGGGCGTGCAGTACGGCGCGGCGTTCGGCGGCGGTGCCCCGGCCGTAGACGCGGCGCAGTGCGGGCGGGTCGGCGTGGGCGGCGGCGAGGATCAGCACGCGGGCGGCGTCGGCGTGCTCGTCGCCGCACCGCCGCCCGGCCTCGGCGAGGCGCAGCTCCCACACGGAGACGGGGCCCTCGGCCCCGGGGTGGGCGGCGGCCTCGTCGAGGGCCTGGTCGAGCCAGGCGCGGGCGGCGCCGGGGAGGCGGGCTTCGAGACGGGTGCGCACTCCGTCGAGCGTGGGGTTGTTCATGAGGTGCTCCCTTGGGGGGTCGCCGGCCGCTGCGTCGCGTCGGCCGCGCCGGCCGTCACCGCCACTCCCGCCGCCCGTGCCGCCTGCCGCAGGAAGGGCAGGGACCGTTCGGCGAAGTGGGGGCCGGCGTGGGAGTGGCGGGGCAGTTCGACCACGGTCAGGCCCTGGTATCCGGTGGCGGCCAGCGCCGCGAGGACCGGCGGGAAGTCGATCTCGCCGTCGCCGAAGGGGAGGTGCTCGTGGACGCCGCGGCGCATGTCCTCGATCTGGACGTGGCGCAGCCAGGGTCCTGCGGCGCGTACGCAGTCGGCGGGCGGGAGGGGTTCGAGGCACTGGCAGTGGCCGATGTCCAGGGTGAGTCCGAGCGGGCCGTCCGGCTCGGGGTCGCCGAGCAGGCCGCGCAGGCGGTGGAAGTCGTCCAGGGTGGCGAGGAGGTGGCCGGGCTCGGGTTCGACGGCGAGCGGGACGCCGGCGGCGGTGGCGGCGTCCAGGACGGGGCCGAGGCCGTCGGCGAGCCGTCGCCAGGCGGTGTCCTCGTCGGTGCCGGGGGGTGTGATGCCGCTGAAGCAGTGCACGGCGTGCGCGCCGAGGCCGGCTGCGACGCGGACGGCGCGGACCAGCAGGTCGGTGCGGCGGGCCCGGTCGTCCGGGTCCGGGTCCAGCAGGGAGGGGCCGTGCTTGCGGCGCGGGTCGAGCACGTAGCGGGCGCCGGTCTCCACGGTCGCGGTCAGCCCGAGGGCCTCCAGGCGGCGGCCGGCCCAGTGGGTGCGGGCGGCCAGGTCGGGGGCGAGCGGGTCGAGGTGCATGTGGTCGAGGGTCAGGCCGACGCCGTCGTATCCCAGGTCGGCGAGCAGGCCGAGGGCGTCGTCCAGCCGGAGGTCGGCGAGGCCGTTGGTGCCGTAGCCGAACCGGAGGGGCGCCGGCTGCGGGGTGGGCGCGGTGGTCATGTGACGCTCACCCTTCTCGCGTACCGGCGGCCGAGGGGGGCGAGGGCGGCGACGGCGAGGGCGGTGACGCCCGCGCCGGCACGGGCTGCGAGGGCGGCCTGGAGGGGAATGGTGGCGCGGATGCCGCCGCCCACGGCGCGCTGGGTGAGCGGGGGCGACGGGTTGAGGGCGGCGTGCAGGTAGGGGCGGGCGGCGGTCGCGGCGTAGGCGGCGGCGAGAGCGGTGCCCAGGGTGGGCAGGGAGGCGGGGAGGCTCGCGGTGCCGTGCCGCGGCGTGGGCCGCCGGACGGGGCGCGCCGTCTCGTGCGGCGGCACCCGCTCGGGCCCCGGCGGACCGGGGGCGGCTGCTGCCCGCCGGCCCGCCGGGAGTCGGGAGGGGTGGCGTGTCACCAGATGGGTGAGCAGGCCCGTGGTGGCGAGGGCGGCGAGCGGCGGCAGGGCCGCGCCGCCCTGGGTCTCGCGGCGGGAGACGGCGGTGACCGCGAGGGTGTGCGCGCCCAGGAGCGCGGCCGAGGGCAGGGCCTCGCGGGTGCGGCCCGTGGTGGCCGCCGCGCCGAGCAGGAGGTCCAGGCCCCGGGCGGCGGCCATGGCGGCGGGTCCGGCGGGGGTGTGCTTGAGGGCGAGGTCGTACGCCCAGACGGTCGCCGCGAGCGGGGCGGCGACGGCGAGGGCGGGGCGGCCCGCGCGGGCGGCGAGGGCCAGCCCGGCGGCGGTGAGGCCGCAGGCCGCGGTGAGCGCGGCGGCGGGCCGGACGCGGCCGGAGGGCAGTGGGCGGTGCGGGCGTTCCGCGGCGTCCTCCGCACGGTCAGCCCAGTCGTTGAGGGCCATGCCGGCCTCGTACAGGCACAGGGAGGAACCGATGGCGAGCAGGGTGCGCGCGTCGGGGCGCGCGGCCGCCGCGGCGGCGCCGGCCAGGGCGTCGCCGGGGACCGTGAACAGGGCGGGCAGCCGCAGGAGTTCGGCCCAGGCCCGGCGTCGGCCGCCGTTCACCGGCCCTCCCCCGTCCCGGCGGCGGCGCGCAGCCGCTCGGCGAACACGGCCAGTCGGCGGTACTGCTCGGCGAGCGCCGCGGGCGCCTGGCCCACCGGGTCCTTGAAGTAGAAGGCCAGTTCGGCGAGGGGGCCGCCGAGGCCTGCCTCGTGGGCGCGGGCGGTCAGCCGGGCCAGGTCCAGGACGAGCGGGGCGGCGAGGGCGGAGTCGCAGCCCTGCCAGATGGTCTGGAGGATCATGCGGTTGCCGAGGAAGCCGTCGAAGGCGATGTGGTCCCAGGCCGTCTTCCAGTCGCCGAGCGCGGGTACGTCGTCGATGTGGACCTCGCCCTCGGGGGTGACGCCCAGTGTGTCGGCGAGGACCCGTTCCTTGCCGGCGTTCTTCGCCGCGGCGGCGGCCGGGTCGGCGAGGGCCGCGCCGTCGCCGCCGCCGAGCAGGTTGGCGCCGGACCAGGCGCGCACGGTCAGCGCCCGCTGGGCGAACATCGGGCCCAGCACCGAACGCAGCAGCGTCTGCCCGGTCTTGCCGTCGCGTCCGGCGTACGGCAGACCGGTGGCCGCCGCCTCGGCGGCGAGCGCCGGGTGGTGCAGGCCGGTGGAGGGCGTGAAGTTGACGTAGGGGCAGCCGGCGCGCAGGGCCGCCGCGGCGTAGAGGGAGCTGGGCGGCAGGGCGTCGCCGTTCGGCAGCGGTTCGGTGGAGGCGACGTTCACCACCACCGTGCGGGCGAGGTCGTGGCGCCGCTGGAAGTCGCGCAGGGCGGCGGTGAAGTCGGCGATCAGGTCGTCCGGGGTGCGGGTGTCGCCGGGGGTGGGGCCGCCTGGCCTGATCTCGCCGTCGGCGGCGGCGAGTTCGGCGGCGACGGCCGCGGGCAGGCCGGGCGGGAGGACGCCGCCCGCGGCGAGGGCCTCGGCGCGTTTGGGCAGCGGGCAGGTTTCGACGTCGTGCCCGCCGAAGACCAGGGAGGACAGCGGGGGCAGGGCGCAGCCCTCGAAGAGCGGGGTCTCGGTGACCATGCCGGTGGGCGGGTGGAGCCCGGCGGTCACGGCGGCGCAGCCGGCCACGACGGTCGTGGCGACGGAGCCGCGGGCGCCGATCAGCCAGACGCCCACGCGGGCGCCTGGGCTGGCGGGGGAAACGGACGCGGACATGGGCAGCCTCCTTGTCGATCGCGTCGTAACGGAACCCGGAGCGGAACGGAGCGGTACAGATCAGAACCGGACAAGATCGGAGCTGGACGGCCGGAAAGGGACAGGACCGGCACCGGATGGCGGCGGGCGGGAGTCCGGCGTCTCCCGCCCGCCGCCGCTAGGGCCCGGTGCCGGTCGTACCGGGGGGTGGGCGGCTCAGCCGGTGATGAAGGTGAAGTCGTCCACGTCGAACAGCGGGCCGGGGCCGGCGCCCTTGAACACCAGGTACAGCGTGGTGGTGCCGCGGGGCGCCGAGGACAGGTCCGCGGTGACGTCCCGGAAGACGTCCCAGCCGCCGGTCGCCGGCACCGCGGCCCTGCCGAGCAGGGTGCCGGCGGGCGAGCCGGCGCGGATCTCCAGGGTGCCGCCCGCGCCGCCGGAGGAGACGCGCGCCGTGACGCTCTCGGCGTTGGCGAGGAGGTACGGCTCGAAGGAGATCCAGTCGCCGTCGTGGACGTCGCCGACGGTACGGCCGCCGTGCGCGGTGTCCTTGGTGATCACCGTGACGCCGGCGCTGTCGCCGAAGTGCTCGGCCTGGCGGTGCCGGGGCTGGAGGACGTTCTGGTCGTGGGTGGTCAGCGGGGCCTGGCCGCCGCCTCCGCCGTCGGTGTACTCGGCGTCGAACACCCCGAAGATGTTGGCGTTCTCGTCGTGACCGCCGTCGGCGCTGGTCCGGATGGTGCCGGAGCAGCCGCTCGCGGAGGTGAGCGGGTGGCCGTGGGAGTCGTGGCCGAGGACGAAGGTGACCTTGACCTTGGCGCAGTCGACGGCCCTGCCGTCCTCGGGGTCGGTGACGCGGACCCGGAACGGGATGGCGTCGCCGAAGGAGAACAGCTGTCCCTCCTTCGGGGTCTCCAGGACCACGGTGGGCGCGGTGTTGCCGACGACGATCCGCACACTGGCGCTGCCGGTGCGGCCGGTCGGGTCCTTGGCGGTCACGGTGGCGGTGTAGGTGCCGTTCTCGCGGTAGCGGTGGGTGGGGTGGGCGGCGGTGGAGGTGGCGCCGTCGCCGAAGTCCCAGCTGTAGGTGAGGGCGTCGCCGTCCTGGTCGGTGGTGCCGGCGGAGGAGAAGGAGACGCGCAGCGGGGCCTGGCCGGAGGTGCGGTTCGCCGCGGCCTGGGCGACGGGCGAGTGGCCGTCGGTGGCGTTCTCGATGCGGTAGAGGGCGGAGTTCTCGTCGCCGCCGAACCAGGCGAGGCCGTAGTCGAGGACGTAGAGGGCGCCGTCCGGGCCGAAGGCCATGTCCATGACCTGGGTGCCGGTCCACGGCACGTCGTTGACGGCCTGGACGGCGCCGTCGGCGTCGCTGGTGATCCGCTTGATCCAGCGGCGGCCGAACTCGCCGGCGAAGAAGTCGCCGTCGTAGGCCTCGGGGAACTTCACCGGTGAGTCGAGGGCGGGGTCGTAGTGGTAGACCGGGCCGCCCACCGGGGACTCGGAGCCGGAGCCGAACTCGGGCACGGAGCCGCCGTCGTAGGGGATCCACGCGGGCTGGGCGGGCGGCAGGTCGGTGAGGCCGGTGTTGTTCGGCGAGGTGTTCTTCGGGGCGGCGCAGTCGAAGGCCGCTCCGGAGACGCCGGTGGCGAAGTCGTAGTCGCGGTAGGCGTCGTTGTCGCCGGTGCAGTACGGCCAGCCGAAGTTGCCGGGCCCGGTGACGCGGGCGAACTCGACCTGGCCGGCCGGTCCGCGCTCCGGGTCGGCGGCGCCGGCGTCGGGGCCGTAGTCGCCGACGTAGAGGACGCCGGTCTCCTGGTCGACGCTGAAGCGGAACGGGTTGCGCAGGCCCATGGCGTAGATCTCGGGCCGCGTCCGGTCCGTGCCCGGCGGGAAGAGGTTGCCCTCGGGGATCGAGTAGGAGCCGTCGGCGTTCACCTTGATGCGCAGGATCTTGCCGCGCAGGTCGTTGGTGTTGCCGGAGGTCCGCTGGGCGTCGAAGGCGGGGTTGCGGTTCTCCCGCTCGTCGATGGGGGTGAAACCGTCCGACTGGAACGGGTTGGAGTCGTCGCCGGTCGACAGGTACAGGTTGCCGGCGGCGTCGAAGTCGATGTCCCCGCCGACGTGGCAGCAGATGCCGCGCGTCGCGGGCACGTCGAGGATCTTCTTCTCGCTGGCGAGGTCGAGGGTGCCGTCCGTCCTCAGCACGAACCGGGAGAGCCGGTTGACGCCGTCGAAGGGGGCGAAGTCGGCGGCTGTGCCGGTCTCGGGCGCGTCGCCCGCGGGGGTGTCCAGCGGGGGCGCGTAGTAGAGGTAGACGAAGCGGTTGTCGGCGAAGCCGGGGTCGACGCCGATGCCCTGGAGTCCCTCCTCGTCGTGGGAGTACACGTCGAGCTTGCCGGCGAGGCGGGTGTTGCCGGCGGCGTCGGTGAGGCGGAGTTCGCCGTCGCGCGAGGTGTGCAGGACGGAACGGTCCGGCAGCACGGCGAGCGACATGGGCTCGCCGACCTCCGCCTCACCCTTGGCCAGGGTGACCTGCTGGAAGTCCTCGGCGGTCACCGCCGCCCCGTCGTCGGCCCCGTCGGCCGCCGTGGCCGGGGGCGCGGCGAGCGTGAGGGACGCTCCCGCGAGCAGCGCGCCGGTCAGCAGCGCGACGGTCCTGCGGAAGGAGCGGCGGAGGGTGCCGCGGGTGGCGCCCTGCCTGCGCGGGGTGCGGTCGTTGCGGGTGGTGCCTTCCTTGCCGGTGGTGCGGTCGTTCCCGTGCACGTGTGCCTCCGGAAAAGGGGCGGGTTGTACGGGGCGGGTGCCTGCACCGGGGCGAGCGCGCCGCCACCCCGGTGGGGTCGTGCGAAGGTCGGTGCCTCAGTTGCCGAACGCCGCGTCGAAGGAGGCGGCCGGCGGCTCGAAGTCGTACGCCTTCAGCCGGGCCAGCGCCTCTGGGGCGCCGTGGAGGCGGTCCATGCCGGCGTCCTCCCACTCGACGGAGATGGGGCCCTGGTAGTCGATGGAGCGCAGCATGCGGAAGACGTC
>NZ_JBEXOP010000081.1:0-7020 GCF_040611575.1 Streptomyces sp. NPDC006610 | reverse complement strand
CCCCGGGGACGCACCCCGCCGGTGGGTTTCCCCACCGCCCCCCCCACGCGGACGCCCCCCCCCACGCCCCCTCGGGGGGGGGCCCGTCCGCGTGGGATGGGCATACGCGTCCCGGGCCGCCACGAAAACGTGGCCGCCGTTGTCGCCGGGCGACCGGCCGACCGCCGTAGGACGGCGCGGCGCTTGCCGGGGAGAGCGAGTGTGCGTGCCGGTTGAGGAGGGGCGGGGGTGAATCCGGCCTCCGTCCCGCGGTCCACGGTTTTGGGCGTCGCCCGCGCCCGTCGGCGAGCCCGCCCGCCTCACCACCCCGCCGGATCCCCCGAAACCCCGAACAGCGTCCCGTCCGGCGCCCCCGCGAACACCTCGCCCCCGGCGGCGACGGGGAGCGAGAGGCCGGACATCAGGGAGCCCCGCCCCTCTCCCGCGCGGGCCGGGGTCTGGCCGGACGGCCTGCCGTGGGCGGCGTCCACGGCGATCAGCCTGCCGTCCCCGGCGCTGAAGTAGATCCGCTGCCCGGCGACCACCGGCGCCGACGGGAAGCTCACCGACGTCTCCAGCCGCCACGACTCGACGCCGGCCCGCGTGTCCACGGCGACCAGCGTGCCGACGGCGCCCAGGAGGTGGACGGTGTCCCCGTGGACGACGGCCTGCGCGCCGCCCACCGGGAAGCTCAGCCGGATGCGCCGGGTGCCGCCGTCGCCGGTGTCGTGGCGGATCACGGCGTCCGTGTCGTCGTACGCCTCGGCCGTCGACGTGAACCACAGCACCCCGTCCCGCGCGCCGACCAGGCTCAGCGCACCGTCCAGCCGCTGCTCCAGGCGTACCGCGCCGGTCCGCGGGTCGACACCGGTGACCCGCGTCCCGTCCGCCCCGTCCGGCTCCACGGCGTACGCGACACCGTCGCCGTACGTCTGGAACGACGGCAGCTTCAGCCCGCCGACCGTGCGCTGCCACCGCTGCTCGCCGGTGGCGGCGTCCAGCGCGGTGACCCGCGAGTCGGGCCCGGTGAGCAGGACGACGCCGTCGACGTGGGTGATCCGGCCCTCGTGGGCCGTGACGTCGTGGCTCCAGCGGGTGTCGCCCGTCGCCGGGTCCAGGGCGGCGAGCCGACTGCCGCCCCGGTCGAGGACGTGCAGCAGCCCGCCCGACAGCGTGGGCGGCACGGCGACCCCGTCCGGGTCCTGGCCCCCGGCCCCCGCACGCGCCCACTCGACGCTGCCGTCGGCGGGATCGACCGCGGCGGCCAGCACGCCGGGGCGGGCGCAGTACAGGGTCCCGGCCGAGGCCGTGCACTGCGGCACCCCACCGGCCTCGGCGCCGGGCGCCCGCAGGTCGGTCTCCCAGGCGCGGAACGGCTTGTCCTTGCGCTGAGCGGCCGGCGCCGGGCCGTCCCCGGCCCTGACCAGGGCGACGGCCCCGCCGGCGAGCGCCAGCACGGCCGCGGCGGCCACGGCGGCCGTCCACGGCCCGCGCCGAGCGCGCCGCTTGCGCTCCGCGCGCGGTTCCCGGCCCGCGTCCCCGGCCGCGGGCACGGGGGCCTGCCGCCGGTGCGTGGGCACGGCGTCCGGCTCGGCCGGACCACTGCCGTGCGGCGCGGCCGGACCGCCGCCGTCCGGCACGGCACGCGGCTCCGGGACGAACATCTGCGTGTCGTAGGACGCCGACAGCGCCCGCAGCTCCGCCATCAGCTCGTCCGCCGTCGGCCGGTCCTCCGGCTCCTTGGCCAGACACCGGGTGACGAGCGGCGCCAGCTCCGCCGGCACGCCCGTGAGGTCGGGCTCCTCGTGCACGACCTGGTACGCCAGCAGATACGGGCTGTCGGAGTCGAAGGGCCCGCTTCCGGTCGCCGCGTGCACGATCACCGAGCCCAGCGCGAACACGTCCGCCGCCGGCCCCACCTCCCGCGGCCTGCGGAACTGCTCCGGCGCCATGAACGGCGGCGTCCCGATCAACTTCCCCGTCTCGGTGCGCAGTTCACTGTCCGAGGGGCGGGAGATGCCGAAGTCGATCACTTTCGGCCCGTCCTCCGCGAGCAGCACGTTGCTCGGCTTCAGATCGCGGTGCACGACCCCGGCCCGGTGGATGTCCCGCAGCGCCTCGGCGAGTCCGGCCATCAGCTGCCGCAGCCGCGCGGCGGGCAGCGCGCCGTTCCGCTTCACGTACTCGGACAGCGTCGGGCCGGGGATGAACAGCGTGGCCATCCACGGCTGCCCGGCATCCGGATCCGCGTCCACCACCGGCGCCGTGAACGCCCCGCTCACCCGCCGGGCCGCGGCCACCTCCTGCCGGAACCGCCCCCTGAACTCCGGATCCTGCGCGAACTCCCCGTGCACGACCTTCACCGCGAGCCGCAACCCCGAGGCGGACCGCGCCAGATGCACCACTCCCATGCCGCCGGACCCGAGCCGGTCCTCCAGCAGATACTGTCCGGCGTATCGCCGCGATTCCGTTTCCGCGTCCGAGCCGGCGCTGCGCCATGGCGGCATCTCTCACCCCCGGATGTCCGTCCGCACGCGCGACGCGCTGAGCCTAGTCGATGACCAGTACGAAACTGCTGTGGCTTGCTAGCCTCGTGGCGCCATATGAAATTGGCGTGAACTGATCATAAGAAACCAACGGGGGGAGGCCGACACGGCCATGGAAGACACCACCATCGCGGATCTCGCGATGCCGGAGCCCAAGCAGCCCGCGGACCTGGGGGACACCGCGGACACCGGCGAGGCGGGGAAGGCCGGGCTCGCCACCGCGGCGTCCACCGTCCGCTACTACAAGGTCGCGCCCGGCGTCGAGCTCAACGTCCGCAGCGGTCCCGGCATCCGCTACCCGATCGTGCGCATCCTGCCCGAGGGCATCTCCGTGCCGATCTACTGCCAGCGCCCGGGCGACACCGTCACCGGCTACTACGGCACGTCGAACATCTGGGACGCCATCACCAACGGCCAGTACGTCTCCGACGCCTACGTCAACACCGGAAGCGACGGCTACGTCGCCCCGCGCTGCGGCTGACCGCACGGGGCCGGGGCCCGTGACCGGCCGGACGCCGTACCGGACGCCGTCATCGGCGCGTGAGCGACCGCGACGGCGTCCCCGGCCGGCCCACGGGCCCCGGCCCGAGCCCCCTGCGCTTCCTCGGCACCACCTGGGCGCACCACGACCGCGGCCGCCGGGACCGCCGCGCCGTCGGGTTCCTCGCCGCCGCGCTGCCCGCCTGCCTGCTCCTCCACTTCACCCGCCAAGGCCTCGTCCTCGCCGGCACCGGCCGCTTCGTCACGCTGACGGTCGTCGTGATGTTCGCCGTCTGCAGGCCCTCACCCGAGGCCCCGGCGAGCGACTCCACGGTGAGGAGTGCGAGGCCGCCCTCGCCCGGCACGCGCAACGCACCTACCGCCGCACCGGCACCCCGCCCGCAGACGCCCCGGCTCCCGACTCCGCCCCGGGCGAGCCTGTCGTGGAACTCCCGCCCCCGGCGACCATGGCGGCATGCCGACGACACCGCCCTCCCGGGCCCACTCGTTCAACGCCGCCGCGGCCCAGTACGCCGCCAACCGCCCCGGCTACCCGCCCGCCCTCTTCGACGCCATCGAGGAACTCGCCGCCCGCCCCCTGACCGGCGCCCGCGTCGTGGACGTGGGCGCCGGCACCGGGATAGCCACCGCCCTCCTGCACGGCCGCGGCGCCGACGTCATCGCGCTCGAACCCGGTGACGGCATGTCCGCCCAGTTCCACCGCGCCCACCCCGGCCTCCCGCTCGTCCGCGGCGACGGCAACGCCCTCCCGCTCGCCGACTCCAGCGCCGACCTCGTCACCTACGCCCAGGCCTGGCACTGGACCGACCCGGCCCGCGCGCTCCCGGAGGCGGCGCGCGTCCTGCGCCCCGGCGGCGCCCTCGCCCTGTGGTGGAACTTCGCCGCAGTGGACGTCCCCTGGCTCACCGCGCAGGCGATCCGCATCGAACGCCACTACGACGAACCCCAGCCCGTGATCGCGCCACGGCCGACCGAGACGCCTCCTTCCTCCCCCTTCTCCGCCTTCACCCGCCGCGTCGTCCGCTGGAGCCGCCGCGTCCCCGTCGACGTCCACCTCGCCAACCTCGGCAGCCACTCCCTCTTCCTGACCGGCGGCAAGGCCCGCGCCGAGGCATTCCTCGCCGCCGAGCGCGACCACCTCCTGCGGCAGTTCGCGGACGGCGTCGTGGAGGAGGTCTACGACACCGAACTCCAGGTCGCCCGTACCGAGCCCGCCGCCCCTTGACGCTCCCCGCCTCCGCGAGGATTATTCATCACATGATGAATTACAGTGCCGGGCCGTCCACCGAGGGCGGCCCGCCCGACCCGCCCGCCGTCCGCGCCGACGCCCTCACCGTCACCCGCGGCGCCCGAAAGGTCCTGCACGGCCTCGACTTCGCCGTCCCACGCGGCCGGATCACCGGGCTTCTCGGCCCCTCGGGCTGCGGCAAGTCCACCCTCATGCGGGCCATCGCCGGCACCCAGGCCAAGGTCACCGGCGCCCTCCACGTCCTCGGCCACCCCGCCGGCCACCCCGCCCTGCGCACCCGCATCGGCTACGTCACCCAGGCGCCCTCCGTCTACGACGACCTGACCGTCCGCCAGAACCTCGACTACTTCGCCGCGATACTCGACCCCGGCCGGCCCGCCGCCGAACGCCGCCACGACCACGTCACCCGGGCCATCGCCGACGTCGACCTCACCCGCCACGCCGACGTCCTCGCCGGCAACCTCTCCGGCGGCCAGCGCAGCCGCGTCTCCCTCGCCGTCGCCCTCCTCGGCGCCCCCGACCTGCTGGTGCTCGACGAACCCACCGTCGGCCTCGACCCGGTCCTGCGTCGCGACCTGTGGGATCTCTTCCACTCCCTCGCCGCCGACCGGGGCGCCACCCTCCTCATCTCCTCCCACGTCATGGACGAGGCCGAGCGCTGCCACCGCCTCCTCCTCATGCGCGGCGGCCGCATCCTCGCCGACGGCACCCCCGACGCCCTGCGCACCCGTACCGGCGCGGACACCGTCGAAGCCGCCTTCCTGCGCCTGGTGGACGAGGCCAGCGCCAAGGACCGCACGAAGGAGAGCACCCGATGAGCACCACCGCCCCCACGACCGCCGTACGCCCCGCCCCCGTGCCCACCCGCCCGCTGAGCGCCTCCCGGACCACCGCCACCGCGGCACGCGTCCTGCGCCAGCTGGGCCACGACCCGCGCACCATCGCGCTGCTGATCCTCATCCCCTGCGTGATGCTGATCCTGCTGCGCTACGTCTTCGACGGCAGCCCGCGCACGTTCGACACCATCGGCGCCTCGCTGCTCGGCATCTTCCCGCTCATCACCATGTTCCTGGTGACCTCGATCGCCACCCTGCGCGAACGCACCTCCGGCACCCTCGAACGCCTCCTCGCCATGCCCCTCGGCAAGGGCGACGTCATCGCCGGCTACGCCCTCGCCTTCGGCGCCCTCGCGATCGTCCAGTCCGCCCTCGCGACCGCCCTCGCCCTGTGGGCGCTCGGCCTCGACGTCACCGGCTCCCCCTGGCTGCTGCTCCTCGTCGCCCTGCTCGACGCGCTCCTCGGCACAGCCCTCGGCCTGTTCGTCTCGGCCTTCGCGGCCTCGGAATTCCAGGCGGTGCAGTTCATGCCGGCCGTGATCTTCCCCCAGCTCCTCACCTGCGGACTCTTCACCCCCAGGGACAAGATGCACCCCGTTCTCGAAGCCATCTCCGACGTCCTCCCCATGTCGTACGCCGTCGACGGCATGAACGAGGTCCTCCGGCACACCGACATGACCGCCGCCTTCGTCCGCGACGTCCTGATCGTCGCCGGCTGCGCCCTCCTCGTCCTGGCCCTGGGCGCCGCCACCCTGCGCCGCCGCACCACCTGACGCCCCACGACGTCCCGCCCACCGGACACACCCGTCCCACCCGGGTCCCGAGTGCGAGGATGACCCCGGACGACGCACACCCCGGAGGGCACCGCAGCCATGACCCAGAAAGTCGCAGTCCTCGGCACCGGCAAGATCGGCGAAGCCCTGCTCAGCGGAATGATCCGCGCCGGCTGGACCCCCGCCGACCTCCTGGTCACCGCCCGCCGCGCGGAACGGGCCGAAGAACTCCGCACCCGCTACGGCGTCACTCCGGTCACCAACGCGGAAGCCGCCAAGACCGCCGACACCCTGATCCTCACGGTCAAGCCGCAGGACATGGGCGCCCTCCTGGAGGAACTGGCCCCCCACGTCCCCGCCGACCGTCTGATCGTCAGCGGGGCGGCAGGCATCACCACGTCCTTCATCGAGGAACGCCTGGGCGCCGGAACCCCCGTCGTCCGCGTCATGACGAACACCCCCGCCCTCGTGGACGAGGCCATGTCCGTCATCTCCGCAGGCAGCCACGCCGACGAGGCCCACCTGTCCCACGCCGAGGAGATCTTCGGAGCCGTCGGCAAGACCCTCCGCGTCCCCGAGTCCCAGCAGGACGCCTGCACCGCCCTCTCCGGCTCGGGCCCCGCTTACTTCTTCTACCTCGTCGAAGCAATGACGGACGCCGGCATCCTCCTCGGCCTGCCCCGAGACAAGGCGCACGACCTGATCGTCCAGTCCGCCATCGGCGCCGCGACGATGCTCCGCGACAGCGGCGAGCACCCCGTGAAGCTCAGGGAGAACGTCACCTCGCCGGCCGGCACCACCATCAGCGCCATCCGCGAACTCGAGAACCACGGCGTCCGGGCCGCCCTCATCGCGGCCCTGGAGGCCGCCCGCGACCGCAGCCGCGCCCTGGCCTCCGGCAAGAAGGACTGACCCCCGGGCCTCGAGTTGACACGCCTGGGGCCCATCCGTAAGGTTCTCCGAGTTGTCCGACGTGAGCGCCGACCCCGGTCGGTCCCCGGACAGCACTCACACCACAGCAGGATCTCCTTCCCGGATTGTTTTCGGCGTGCCCGAATTCAATTCGAATAGGGGCTCGGCGGCCCGATTGGGAATCGCCGGGAGGATCCGCTAAGGTTTGAGACGTCGGAACGGCC
>NZ_JBEXOP010000080.1:0-8233 GCF_040611575.1 Streptomyces sp. NPDC006610 | reverse complement strand
CCCGGACTCGACGGTGAACTCGGCGGCCTGGCGGGCGACCTTCTTGATGTTGGGGTAGTTCTTCAGCGCGTCGTCGAAGCCCTGCGTGCGCTGCTTGGTCAGCTCCAGGTTGTCGAGACCGGCGAGTTCGATCACACGGGCGTTCGGCTTGTCCTTGAGCTTCTCGCCGATGTAGTGCCCGGCGTTCAGGCCCATGCCGTAGTTGTCGCCGCCGATCCAGCAGCGGTAGGCCTGAGGGCTGTTGAAGATGCGGTCCAGGTTGACGACCGGGATGCCGGCCCGCATGGCCTTGAGCCCGACCTGGGTGAGGGCCTTGCCGTCGGCGGGCAGGATCACCAGCACGTCGACCTTCTTGTTGATGAGGGTCTCGATCTGGCCGATCTGCTGGGCGGTGTCGTTGGAGCCCTCGGTGATCTCCAGGGTGACGTCCTTGTAGCTCTCCGCGCGCTCCCGGGCGTTGACATTGATGGCGTTGAGCCAGCCGTGGTCGGCCTGGGGTCCGGCGAAGCCGATGGTGACCGGCTTGCCGGGCTTGTCGTTGGAGGCGGGCGCCTGCGCGGCGCCGCTCTTGGCGCCGCCGGTTTCGTTCGAGGTACAGGCGGTGAGCATGGCGCCGGCCGAGACGGCGGCGGTGCCGAGGAGCAGTCTTCTGCGGGAGGGGTTCATTTCCTGAGCCATGGTGGTGCTTCTCCTTGCGGTGGCGCTCTACTCGTGGGCGGTGCGGCGCTGGATGAGGACGGCGACGACGATGATCGCGCCCTTGGCGATCTGCTGGGTCGCGGTCTGGAGGTTGTTGAGGGCGAAGATGTTGGTGATCGTGGTGAAGATCAGGACGCCGAGCACGGAGCCGGTGATGTTGCCGCGCCCGCCGCTGAGCAGGGTGCCGCCGATGATCACGGCGGCGATGGCGTCGAGTTCGTAGAGGTTGCCGTTGGTGTTCTGGCCGGAGCCGGACAGGATGATCAGCAGGAAGGCGGCGATGCCGCAGCACAGTCCGGACAGCAGGTAGAGATACAGACGCTGGCGCCGCACGTCGATGCCGGCGAGCCGGGCGGCTTCGGGGTTGCCGCCGATGGCGACGGTGCGCCGCCCGAACGTCGTGCGGTTGAGCAGCAGCCACCCGATGACGCCGACGACCGCGAAGACGATCACGAGCGGCGGCACACCGAGGACGTACGCGTCCTTCTCGCCCAGATCGAGGATTTCGGGGATGGTGACGATCTGGGTGCGGCCGTCCGTGATCTGCAGGGCGAGGCCACGGGCGGAGGCGAACATGGCCAGGGTGGCGATGAACGCGACCATCCTGCCGTAGGCGATGAGGACGCCGTTGACCAGGCCGCAGCCCAGGCCCACGGCTATGGCGGTGAACAGGACCCCGGCGAACCCGTACTCCTGCGTCGCGACCGTGGTCGCCCAGACCGAGGCCAGCGCCACGATCGCGCCGACCGACAGGTCGATCCCTCCGCCGATGATCACGAAGGCCATGCCGACGGTCACCACGCCGATCACCGACGCCTGGGTGAGCACGAGTTGGAGATTGCTCACGGCGAGGAACTCGTCCGGCTTGGTGACACCGCCGACGATCACGAGGATCGCGAGCACGCCGAGCAGCGACAGCGTGCGCACGTCGAGCCGGAGGCCGAGTGCGGGCCGGCGCCGTGGCGGCGGGGCGGAAGCGGACTTCTCGGCCGCGGATACGGCCGCGGACTGCGTCATGATGCGTGGTTCCCTTCAAGTACGAGATCGAGTACGCGGTGTTCGTCCAGTTCGCGTGCGGGGGAGGTGTGCACGACGCGTCCTTCGCGGAGGACGAGGACGCGGTCGGCGAGGCCCAGTACCTCCGGGATCTCGCTGGAGACCACGAGGACGGCCAGGCCCTCGTCGGCCAAGCGCCGGATCACGGCGTACAGCTCGACGCGAGCTCCGATGTCGACACCGCGGGTGGGTTCGTCCAGTAGGAGGACGCGGCATCCCCGGAGCAGCCAACGGGCCAGGACGGCCTTCTGCTGATTGCCGCCGGAGAGGTTCTTGACCTGGGTGTCCGTGTTGTCCGGGCGGAGCACCAGGTCACGCGTCACCTCCTGAGCCGCGGCACGCTCCGCCGTCCGGTCGATCCATCCGAGGCGGGAGAATCGGCTGAGGGTGGAGACCGAGACGTTGCGGGTGACGGACTCCAGCATCAGCAGCGCCTGTGCCTTGCGCTCCTCGGGAGCCAGACCGATCCCCGCGCGAACGGCGGCCCGCACGTCGCCTGGCCGGACCTCCTCGCCGTCCACGAACACCTGGCCGGACGTGGGCCGGCGGGCCCCGTACACGGTCTCCAGGATCTCGGTACGGCCGGACCCCACCAGGCCTGCCAGCCCGACGATCTCCCCGGGCCGGACCTCGAGGTCCAGCGACTCGAACTCGCCCTGACGGCAGAGTCCCTGCACTCTCAGCACCGGCGGAACCTCGGAGGTCACCGGGTCGGCAGTACGAGGGGAGAAGGGGAACACGTGGTCGACGCTGCGGCCCGTCATCAGGGCGACGATGTCGCTGGTGGGCGTCGACCGGGTCGGCAGGCCGTCGGCGACGGACCGTCCGTCCTTGAGGACGGTCACACGGTCGCCGATCTGACGGATCTCCTCCAGGCGGTGCGAGATGTAGACGACGGCCACGCCGTCGGCCGTCAGCCTGTCGACGATGCGGAAGAGGTTGCGGACCTCGTCCGGGTCGAGAGCGGCCGAGGGCTCGTCCATCACGATCAGCCGTGCGTCGTGGGACAGCGCGCGGGCCATCGAGACGATCTGCTGCTGCGCGGCCGAGAGATCGGCGACCGGCGCCGCCGGATCGATCTCGGGGTGGCCCAGCCGCGCCAGCAGGGCGGCGGCGCTCTCCCGGGCGACCCGGGGGCGCACGACGAACCCAGCGCGCGTCGGTTCATGACCGAGGGTGATGTTCTCCGCCACGGACAGGTGCTCGACGAGGTCGAGCTCCTGATAGATGGTCGCGATGCCGAGGCGCATGGCGTCGACCGGGGACTTGAACCGCGTGGGATTGCCCTGCCAGACGATCTCGCCGTCGTCCGGCTGATGAGCACCTGCCAGGACCTTGATCAGGGTGGACTTTCCCGCGCCGTTCTGGCCGAGGAGGCAATGGACCTCGCCCTCGTTGACCGAGAGGTCGACGCCGGCGAGAGCACGGACGCCCGGGAAGGACTTGGTGATCCCGGTCATCCTGAGCAGCGGAGCCGGTACGCCGGCTGGTTTGCTGAGATGGGTTGTTGGCGGCATGGGATGGATCCTCGGTTCGGTGGGACTCAAGGGTCGGGCGCTGCTGTTCTTCGTGGCCGGTGCGGACGTCGTGCGAGGCGCGTGGCAGGTGCTCTGGCGCCCGACGGCTCGCGGAGCCCGGTCGTGGTGGTGGCCGGGCGGTGGCCGAGGCGCCCCACCGTCCGCGGGGCTGCGACGGTGGGGCGGGTCCGGGCGGCGTCGAGCCGGGAGGACGGGCCCTGCCGGCGATCGGACCGGCTGCTGCGGCGGCCTGCCCGGGCCGGCCGGTGACGGCGTCACCGGACACGTCGTGAGCGAGCGCGGCATCTCCGACGCGGGCTTTCAGGAAGCCGGGGTCACGGCCGTACGGCTGTCCGCGGGGATCGACCCGGTCGCGGCCGATGTCACGGGTGGTCCGTGGCGTAAGCCCTGATGGGCGTTGGTCGGCCAAGCCGTCGTGCGCCTCATGTCGCCCTCCTGCCGCCGACCCGTCTTCCGTTCCTGGCGCGGTGAAACCTAGCAGCGTTTTTTTGGTCAGGGAAGAACTTAAGACAACGGAACAGTCACTTTCGACGAAGAAAAGACAAAGCCCTGGCTCCGGTGCAGTCGGAGTGGATTGCTCCGCTTGACGCTCGGGGGAGTGCCTGCCGGTGGGCGGACAACCGGGACTTTGTCCTATGTCGAGCGAAAGTTAAGTCTTCTGCTGCACAAGGTCTTTCACGTCATGCAGAAGCGGGCTATGTTCACCGTCGACTCACTCGAAGGTTGGTGCATCGCGACGGATGCCGGCCTTCCCGCTCCGGCACGGAGGACGACCCGGTGTATCGACGACACACGGGGAAGCGCCTGGACGCCGAACCGCATCCGGGGCGCGGAACCCGGCTCCGTCCGTGGACCTCCCACGGTGAGGGGCAGCCGGCAGTGCTGAACATCGCTCCTGCCCCGTACGTCCCAGACCCCCTGGCCCAGGACCCCTCTCCGCCTGCAACAGGCGCGTCCTGGGCCAGGGCGCCGGCCCGCTGCCGGGCGTCCCGCGTGCCCGGTGGCTCCGGCGCCATGAACGGGTCCGTGCCGAGCGTGGAGTCACCGCCCTCGGCACGGACCATCCACTCATCACACGCACAGGAACAGCAAGGAGGCGCTCGCGATGACAGCGTCGACACGGGCAGTGCCACGTACGGGAGTCTGGCTGATCGGAGCGCGCGGCTCCGTCGCCACCACAGTGGTCGCCGGATGCGCGGCCGTCGCGGGCGGGCTGCAGCCGGCCGTCGGGATGGTGACCCAGAGTCCGCGCTTCGCCGGCTGCGGTCTGCCGGAGCCGGGGTCGCTGGTCTTCGGCGGCCACGACGTCGTCTCCTGCCCGCTCCCGAAACGGGCCGAGCAACTCGCCGCACAAGGTGTCCTCCCGTACGACCTGCCTGCGGCCGTGGGCGGTGAACTCGCGGCCGCGGACGCCGAGATCCGGATCGGTGGCCCGCTCGCGGCCGATCCGCGCAGCGACGATGCGCTGATCAGCCAGTTCGCAGCGGACATCGATTCCTTCCGGACGCGGAACAACCTGGCCCGGTGCGTGGTGGTCAACGTCGCGTCCACCGAGCCGGCGGTCCGCGAAAGGGACGGGCGGCTGCCGGCCAGCTCCCTGTACGCCGCCGCGGCACTGGGCGCCGGCGCCTCGTACGTCAACTTCACTCCGTCGACCGGACTGCACCATCCGGCGTTCTCCGGACCGTACGACGTTCCGGTCGCCGGGCGGGACGGCAAGACGGGGCAGACGATGCTGCGCTCGGTGCTGGGCCCGATGTTCGCGCAGCGTGCGCTCACCGTACGGTCCTGGTCGGGAACGAACCTGCTGGGCGGCGGCGACGGCGCGGCGCTCGCCGACCCGGCCGCCGCCGCCGCGAAGAACGCGGGGAAGGAGCGGGTTCTCGCCGACACCCTGGGCATGACCCCCGAGGGCGTGGTGCACATCGACGACGTGCCGTCCATGGGCGACTGGAAGACGGCCTGGGACCACGTCGTCTTCGAGGGTTTCCTCGGCGCGCGGATGGTGCTCCAGACCATCTGGCAGGGGTGCGACTCGGCCCTCGCGGCACCGCTCGTGCTGGACCTGGCCCGACTCGTCGCCCGCGCGCACGAAGCGGGACTCGCCGGCCCCTTGCCCGAGTTGGCCTTCTATTTCAAGGACCCCGCTCCGGGAGCCCCTTCGTCGCTCGCCGAACAGTACACGGCGCTGCTCGACTTCGCGGAGCGGCTGCGGGTGGCGGGGACATGAGCGCAGTACGCGACTGGGCCCGGCTGCTCCGGGTCTCGGCACTGTTCACGGTCCCCGGGGACGCGCTCGCCGGGGCGGCGGCAGCCGGTGTGCGCGTCGACCGACGCGCGATGCTCGCCGTCGGATGCTCCCTGTGCCTCTACGAGGCGGGCATGGCCCTGAACGACTGGGCGGACCAGGACGAGGACGCGCGCGAGCGTCCGGACCGGCCCCTCCCGTCGGGTCGGATACGCCCGGCGGCCGCTCTGGGAGCGGCCATCGGGCTGACGGGGGCCGGCCTGGTGCTGGCGGCGCGCGCGGGCCGACCGGCGGCCACGGTCGCCGGGGCGCTGGCCGCCACCGTCTGGGCGTACGACCTGAGGCTCAAGCACACGTTCGCGGGACCGGCGGCCATGGCCGCCGCCCGGGGCCTGGACCTGCTGCTGGGCGCGGTTGCGGCCGGAGGACGCGCCCGGCCCGCCGTGCTCCTTTCCGCGGCCGCTCTCGCCGCACACACCTACGCCGTGACTCAGGTCTCCCGGAACGAGACGACTGGCAGTTCCGGCGCTGCTCCCCTCGCCGCGCTGGCGACGAGCTTCGTCATCGGCGGGGGCATCGGGTGGGAGAGTTTCCGCAGCCTGCGCGGGCCGGACGCCGTGAGTGGACCGGACGTGGTGGGACGAGCGGTCCTGACCGCACCCGAGCATCGGGCGATCGCTCCGAGCAGCGGCGAGTCGGCACGAGGCCGAAGCCCGTCGCACGCCCTCACCGTCCTCGCCCTCGCCCTCGGCTATGGCGCGACGGCCACCCGTCCGTACGCGCATGCCGTCCTCAACTCCTCACCCGCCCTCACTCGGCGCGCGGTGCGAGGCGGACTCGGCGCGGTCATCCCCCTCCAGGCAGTTCTCGCCGCCCGCGCCGGTTCCCCGGTGCTCGGCGGGGCGGTCATGGCGCTGCTGCCGATGGCACGCCGCTTCTCCCGGAAGGTGAGCCCGACATGACCCTGCGCCTGGCCTACGGGACCAATGGCCTCACGGACCTGCGGCTGAACGATGCGCTGTTCCTTCTCGCCGATCTGGGCTACGACGGGGTCGGTCTCACACTCGACCACATGCACCTCGACCCCGTGGCGGAGAATCTGAGCGTCCGTGCCGGACGCCTGTCCCGCACGCTGGCGCGGCTGGGACTGACGGTGACCGTCGAAACCGGCGGACGCTACGTCCTCGACCCGCGCCGCAAGCACGGCCCGTCGCTCCTGGACCCGGATCCGGACGGTCGCGCTGCCCGGGCCCGGTTCCTGGTGCGCGCCGTGCAGGCCGCCGGTGACCTGGAGGCGCACGCGGTGCACTGCTTCAGCGGTGTCCTCCCCGAAGGCCTCGACCGGGACACGGCCTGGGAGCGGCTCGCCGACGAACTGGCGCCGGTCCTCGCCGCGGCGCAGAGCCTGGGGGTTCCGCTCGCCGTGGAACCCGAGCCCGGACATCTGCTGGCGACCCTGGAGGACTTCCACCGCCTGCGCCGCCTGCTCGGCAGTCCGGATGCGCTCGGTCTGACCCTGGACATCGGCCACTGCCAGTGTCTGGAAGCGGCGTCTCCCGCCGAGTGCGTCCGGGCGTCGGCGCCGTGGGTGCGTCACGTCCAGATCGAGGACATGCGCCGCGGCGTCCACGAACATCTCCCGTTCGGGGAGGGCGAGATCGACTTCCCGCCGGTCCTCGAGGCGCTCAGCGATCTCACGCGGTCCGGCTACCGGGGCCTGGTCACCGTGGAGCTGCCGCGGCACTCCCACGCCGGCCCGGGGCTCGCCGAGGCATCCCTCCGCTTTCTGCGCGGCCTCGAGAAAGGAGCACGCGCATGACGCCATCGCTGACCGGCGATCTCGCCGTCCTGTGGGAACGCCTCGACGCCCCGGCCCGGGCCTGGCTGGCGAACGCGGTACTCGACGTCGCCGCTGCGGACCAGGTGTCACGACGCCCCGTGTCCCTTCTGGAACTGCGCTTCGCGGAGGCAGGCCGACACTGCGGGAGTCTCGAGGACGTCGCCCGCGTCCTTCTCCTGCACGCGGCACAGCCGGACGTGGGCGCCCTGACCCGGATGTACACGCGCAGTTCCGGCGCCGAACGCCGGGCCGTGCTGCACGCCCTGCCGTTCCTCGTGCCGGGTCCGGACGCCCTCCCGCTGGTCGAGGACGCCCTGCGCACCAACGACACCCGGCTCGTCGCCGCCGCCGTCGGCCCGTACGCCGCCCGGCACCTGGACGCCCACGGCTGGCGGCACGCCGTCCTGAAGTGCCTGTTCACCGGGGTGCCCCTCGCCGAGGTGTCGGGCCTTGAGCGTCGCGCGGCCGGAGACGGCGAACTGGCACGCATGCTCACCGACTTCGCGGCCGAGCGCCGTGCGGCGGGGCGCCCCGTCCCGGCGGACCTCGACCGCGCCCTGCGCCTCACCACCCAGGACTTCTGATGCGTATCTTCGATCCCCACATCCACATGACGTCGCGGACCACCGACGACTACGAGGCGATGTACGCCGCGGGCGTGCGCGCGGTGGTGGAGCCGTCGTTCTGGCTGGGCCAGCCCCGGACCTCGCCGGCCAGCTTCCTGGACTACTTCGACTCCCTGCTGGGCTGGGAGCCGTTCCGCGCCGCCCAGTACGGCATCGCCCACCACTGCACGGTCGCCCTGAACCCCAAGGAGGCCAACGACCCGCGCTGCGTGCCGGTGCTGGACGA
>NZ_JBEXOP010000079.1:0-8769 GCF_040611575.1 Streptomyces sp. NPDC006610 | reverse complement strand
GAGATCCTCCACCCGCACCGCCGCGGCCTTCTGCCGCGCTTCCAACACCGCCCGCATCGACGGCATCCGTCACCCCCACGACGTCTTGGTCAGCAGCGGACCCAGACTTCCGTGCCAGCCGCTGTCTCATGCCTGACCAGCGGAAACCACACACGAGGTTCGGAAAGAGAACGACCTCTAACTGCCACGTTACAAAATTGAGTACTCATTGCTCTGCAACTTCACGGCCCGCCGATCGTCTACCTGGGTGAAGCGTTCAACACTATGGGGGAGTTGCTCATGACCAGAAACCGGATGCGTGCAGTGGCTGGGGCGTGCGCGACGCTCCTCTCACTCGGCCTCACGGGGGCCGCACAGGCAGCGCCGCGGGCTTCGGGCACCGAGCCGGTGACCACCTACGAAAAGGGGCATGTGGTGGAGTGCACCGCGCAGCTGGAGCGGTACGACACCGTATATGTGTCGCTGTACAGCAACTCCGTCCACGGCAACCACACGCAAGTGGTGATCAGCAGCGCCGAGTCGGAGTACGCGGGCGCCGCCCAGCCCGTGAAGCTTTTCAGGCATGGCTCGATCCGGACCGTGGTGCCCGTCTCGCCTGTCGACGGGCGTGTCGAGTCCGCCAGCAGTGCCGTCGTCCACGGTCGCTACGCCCCTGTTGGCGAACCGAGGCCTTACAGCGACGAGATGTACGACGCGGGATATCGCATCGTCACGACAGGGACTCATCAGGACATCAGTACTCGCCTCACCATCAAGGCCTTCGGCGAGAGGGCACCCCTTCAGTGCGACAACGCCCTCGCCTACGACCTGAGGATCACCAAGACTCCCGTCGTCTGAGGACCGCCCACCGGGTTCCTGCAGCGGCTGCCAAAGCCCTCGTGGCCTGTGATGTGGCGGCTTGCCGCACGCAGGTGTGCCCGCTGTACGGACGGGCGTGGGCACCGTCCGTACGGCGGACGCCTCGCGGTCCGTCAAGACCGCCACGGCGAAGCGGAGTTGCCTCGTTCGGTGGACTGCGCGTACCGCACCGGGTGAACCGGGCCCGTGAGCCCGTGGTCCTGGCGGGTGACTCGGCCGAAGGCCGGGGGATGTCGGAGGTCAGACCCCGCCGGGCTGCTTGCCGTGCGGGTCGGAGGCGTTGATCGTCGCGACGACCCGGTCGTAGTCGCCGCGGGCCTCGCCGTAGCGCAGGAACTTCACCCGCTCGACCTGGATCTCCTTCGCGTCGGGTTGCGTTTCCAGCAGAGCGACGGTCTCGGCCACGAACTCGTCCAGCGGCATGGCGAGTTCGTTGTCCTCGTGTCCCGGCAGCAGAGCGGTGCGCACGGCCGGCGGCACGAGTTCCATGACCTTGACCGAGGTGCCGGCGAACTGCAGCCGGAGTGACTCGCTGAGCATGTGGATCGCCGCCTTCGACGCGTTGTAGCTCGGGGTGACCTTCAGCGGCGTGAACGCGAGGCCCGAGGAGACGGTCATGATCGTGGCGTCCGGCTGCGCCTGCAGGTGTTCCACGAACGCGGCGATGAGCCGGATCGGGCCGAGTACGTTCGTGGTCACCGTAGACTCCGCGGAGGCGAGGAACGAAGCGGGATCGCGCCAGTCCTCGATGTTCATCACGCCGGCCATCGTGACGAGGACGTTGAGGCCAGGGTGGTTCGACAGGACCTCCTTCTCGGCGGAGGCGATGCTCGCGGCGTCCGTGGTGTCGATCCGCACCGTGCCGATGCCGGGGTGCTCGTCCGCGATCCGGTCCAGCAGCTCGGCGCGCCGGCCACCTACGATGATGGTGTTGCCCCTGGCCCGCAGCTCGAGGGCGAGGGCGAGACCGATGCCGCTGGTGGCGCCGGGGATGAAGACGGTGTTTCCGGTGATGTTCATGCCTCGACTGTCACCGCTTCGGCGCCGCAGGTGCAGAGACCGGTTATCGGGGGATCGGCGATCCCTGGCTCGCCCACCGTGACCGGGCGACAATCGAGCTATGGACCGTGCAGCACTGGCAGACTTCCTGCGCCGCCGCCGCGAGGCGCTCCAGCCCGAGGACGTGGGGCTGCCCGTCGGCGTACGCCGCAGGGCCCCCGGTCTGCGACGCGAGGAGGTCGCGTCCCTCGCCGTGATGTCGACCGACTACTACACGCGGCTGGAGCAGCAACGCGGTCCGCAGCCGAGCGAGCACATACTGGCGTCGCTCGCCCGGGCCCTGCGGCTGACCGGCGACGAGCGCAACTACCTGTACCGGGTCGCCGGGCACAACGCTCCGGTGCCGCTGTCGTCCTCGGTGCACGTCGCCCCCGCGCTACTCCGTGTGCCGGACCGCCTCGACGACACCCCGGCGTGCGTCCTGTCCGACCTCGGGGAGACGCTCGTGCAGAACAGGATGGCCGCCGCCCTGCTCGGCGACGCGTCGGGATACACGGGCCTCGCCCGCAGCGCGGTCTACCGCTGGTTCACCGATCCCCTGGAGCGATCGCGCTACCCCGAGGCCGACCGGGACCGCCACAGCCGTGCCCAGGTCGCGAGCCTGCGTGCCGCCTACGGGCTGCGAGGGCCGCGGTCCCCGGCCGGCAAGCTCGTGCGCACCCTGCAGAAAACGAGCGGGGAGTTCGCCGAGCTGTGGGAACGACACGAGGTGGCACAGCGCTTCGAGGACCACAAGACGCTCATCCATTCCGAACTCGGAGCGCTCGAACTGGACTGCCAGGCCCTGTTCACCGAGGACCAGTCCCAGACCCTCCTCGTGCTGACCGCTCCGCCTCGGACCGAGAGCCACGAGAAGCTGCGGTTGCTCGCCGTGCTCGGACTGGACCGCTTCGCCGGGGCGGAACACTAGTACTGCAACGGTGCTTGCCGTGACTGTTGGGCAGCTCGTTCGTTGGTGTGGTCATGGGTGGGGACCTTGCTGATGTCCAGGCTGTGGACGGGTGAACTGAGCGCTCTGCATGAGCGGTTCGTGCACCGGTTCGGCCGGGAGGAGCCGCGGCAATCTGCTCTGGCGTACATGCGAGGGCTGATCGCGCCGCTGGAGCGGAAGAACGGCTGGACGCTGGCGGAAGAGGCCGGGCATGCGGGTCCGGACCGCATTCAGCGGTTGCTGAACCGGATCGAGTGGGACGCCGACGAGGTCCTGGACGACGTACGCGACTACGTCGTGGAACACCTCGGCGATCCGGATGCCGTCCTGATCGTCGATGACACCGGGTTTCTGAAGAAGGGCGTCCGCTCGGCCGGCGTTCAGCGGCAGTACTCCGGCACCGTGGGCCGCACCGAGAACTCCCAGATCGGCGTGTTCCTCGCCTACGCCACGAGCCGCGGACGCACCCTGATCGACCGCAGGTTGTATCTGCCTACGTCCTGGACGGATGACCGGGAGCGCTGCCGTCGGGCGGGCACATCGACGACAGTGTCGCCTTTGAGACGAAGGTGGCGATGGCCAAGGCGATGGTCCGCCGGGCCATCGCCGAGACGATCCCGTTTGGCTGGGTGACGGCGGATGCCGCCTACGGCTTTTCCAAGGGCTGGCGCTACGAGCTCGAGCAGGCCGACGTCTTCCACGTGATGGCCACCACCCGCCATGACACCGTCGTCACCCGCTGGGCACTCGACCACCCCGTGCACGAGCTGTTTCCCGGTCTGCCGAGGCAGAAGTGGAAACGTCGTTCCTGCGGCGACGGGGCCCACGGCCGGCGGGTCTACGACTGGGCCCGCATCGAGGTGCGGCCCTGGCACCAGGAGGACCGCCGGCACTGGGTGCTGGCCCGCCGCAGCGTGAGCAGGCCCGGGGAGATCTCCTACTACATCGCCTACTGCCCCGCCGACACCACCCTGGATCAGCTGATCCGCATCGCCGGCAGCCGCTGGGCGGTGGAGGAATGCTTCCAGACCGCCAAGCAGGAGTGCGGACTGAACGACTACCACGTCCGCCGCTATCCCGGCTGGCACCGCCACATGACGCTGGCCATGGCCGCCCACGCCTGCCTGACCGTCCTGCGGGCCCGCCCGATGGACGCGGACAAAGCAGAAACGGATCCTCCCCGCTCATCCACCTCAGCCTCGCCGAGATCAGACGCCTGATCACCCGACTCACCGACCGCCGGCCCGCACCCATCGACCACATCCTGCACTGGTCGACCTGGCGACGACGACGCCAGCACCAAGCCCGCATCAGTCACTACAAGCGGCGCGGACACAGTCCCTGAAACTGGTCAGCAATCAGCACAAGCACCGTTGCAGTACTAGCTCGTGGTCCTGCGTGGCGCACTTCTTGAGGCCGTCGTCGTCCCCGCGCCCGCGGGATGGTCCCGTCGGCGAGGCTTGCGTGCGGGGGCGGGGAGCATGCTCCCCGCCCCCGCACCCGCACCCGCCCCCGCACCCGCACCCGCACCCGCACCCGCGGGAATGATGGTTCGATCACCAAGCGCGCCAGGGATACGACGCGAGGCGGATGGCCGGTGCCGTTACTGACTTCGGCTCGTCAGGGTGACGCTGGATCGTCGAGGGCCAGGCCGGTACTGAAGCCGCTTGAGCCGGTTGCGTACGAGGGCAAGGGCCTCGAGCCGGTCCAGGGCGAGTGCGGCGAGGTTGGCCAGGCTGCGCTTGACGTGCGCCCATACCCCCTCGACGGGGTGAGGTCGGGCGAGTAGGCGGGCAGCAGGAATACCGTCAGCCATTCACGCTCGGCGATCAGCTCACGCATGGCGTGGGAGACGTGGGTGTTCAGCCGGTCCCACACCAGCATGATCGGCGCCTTGACGAGCTGGTGGACGCCGTCGATTGCGACCTCCGGCGGCTTGATCTCCTGCTCGAACAGCTCGGCTGCCTGCATCCATACCGTTTCGCGGCGCTGCCGCCCCGCAGCGGTCAGCCCGCCCCCATCCGCATACCTCACACAGCACGGATACAGTCACCGCTCCAGGCCCTTCAGGGACTTCACAAAGATTCACCCTGACGAGCCGAAGTCAGTAACGCGGTTGCTGCTTCTTCATGTTCCCGACGAATAGATAGCAGGACCCATATATTCCAACCGTTATTGCCAGCAGTACCCAACCCCCGCTGTTCCCTGTCGCGATCAAGAATAGCGACAGCATTACACCCATTACCGCAAAAAGAGTCGCGAAAATCATCCACCTCTTCACGGCCGCGCGCTGCTCGAGTGACCATCCGACGTTCAGCATTTCCGTCCTTTCGGTTACCGAGGCGTCCGAGGGTCGTCCCCGCGCCGGCGGGGGGTAGCTCAGCGGCGGTGATAGATGCGAGAGCCGGCTCGTTGTGTCCCCGCGCCTGTCAGGGTAGCTCCGGCCTGCCGACCGCCCGGAGGAGGAGCAGCGTTCACGGCAGGAGGCAGCGTCCTCCCCGTCGGCGCGGGGGTTTCCGGTCAGGCCCAAGGACGCCAAGGGGTCCGGGAAGTCAACGTCTATTCATGACTGCGACATACACCACCAAGGCAGCACAAGCCAAGAAGATGGTGATAACGAGCCATTCGTAACCATCAGGCGCGAACCCGGTCAGAATAGCTAACTTGTGCACTGTCAATGCCTCCGATTTGCGGAGTAGCAGGGACGGTGAGCAGGGAGAGAGACCGATCACTGCGGGCGCCTGCTAACCGGTGATTCCGGCACCGAACCGATGCGCCCAAGGCCGGAAGGGCTCGACAGCAGCCAAGTGCAGGCCCTCGGTGCCGGGCTGTCGGCAGAACGCCACCTTGGTGGCGAAGGCTGCCAACAGCGCCTCGCCCGGCACCGGCAGCGGCGCGGCCAAAAGGGCGGGCCAGTGGCCGACGGACCACGTGGCCTTCGACCCGGTCCACACGACGGGACCGACCTGACCGGGGAACGCACCGGTAAGGGGCATTCGGCGGGCGCCACGTGGTGGAGTCCTGGCCGGTCTTGGACCGGCTCGAGCGAGCCGGACCGTGATCAGAGCCCACTCATCGCCGAGGTCGTTGGTGTGCACCTGATCCGAGCTTGAGCGCCTCTGCGGCTCGGACCGCGTGGAAGGCAGTGACACACTCCGGTTTTAGCGGCTTCTTTTACGTATGGCGAACGCGGCCATGACGGCCAAGATCAGCCCGCCCGCAATAGCCACGGAGCCGAAGACAATGGGCGGCTTGTCACCAGTTGCAGCACCAGCAATACATCCGCAGACGCCAGCCAGTATCGCAATAGCCGAGAAGATCAGCGTATGTCGAATCGCTTCCTTCACATGAGTCCCCTCGTCTCCCGTCTTGCGCCTTTTTTGATCTCGGTGTCTGTGCTTGCTGAAACGTCTGGGCCGAGGGAACCACGGCCCAGACGGCGAGTCACGCCAGGGTGTTACTGGTATGTGAGGATGTCAGTGTTGTAGTAGCCGGCCACCGCTCCCACCGCGCAACTTGTCGCTATGGCAACTCCAGCGCCCACGGCGCTGCCCACGCCAGCGCCTACCACACCGCCTACTGCTGAGGCATAGGTAATGGTTCCGGTGCTTGCTGCTGCCTCGATGCCGGCGACACACCCGACTGCGGCGCCCACCCAGTCGTTGGATTTGTCCAGCCAATCGGCTACGTCGCCGAAGCTGAGCAGTCCGTTGGGGTCGATGCGGTTGACGGGGTCGCCTTCGGCGTAGAGGTAGGGGTTCTTTTCCTGGCCGGAGGGGTCGGGCTGGGTGAAGCGGCCGATGTTGGCGTCGTAGTAGCGGTGCTGGAGGTGGTAGAGGCCGGTGGGGTCCTGGTAGCCGCCGGCGAAGCGGTGGGGCTGGGCGACCGGTTCGTACGACTGGGCGAGGAGGCGTGCGCCGCGGGGGCTGTAGGTGTAGGTGTTGACCTTGTTGCCGTCCGCGTCCGCCAGGGCGACCACGCTGCCGATGGAGTCCGTGAGGTAGTAGTACGTCTTGCCCCCGGTCGTCATGGAGTTCAGCGTGCCCCCGGGTTCGCGGGTAAATCCCATGTCCGCACCGGCAGTTGTCTTCGCGGACAGGCCGAGCGGGCCGTTGTGGAAGAAGGTGTCGCCGAGGCGGATGCGTTCGCTCTGGTCGGTGGAGCCGTACTGGCCGGCGTACGCCTTGCCGCCCACCGTGATCGAGGTCAGCTGGGAGTGGTCGGTGTAGGTCTCGCCGGTGCGGGCGTACTCCTGCGTGGAGGCGCCGACCGTCTCGTTTAGGTGTAGGTGGTGCCGCGCGGGCAGCCGGGGTCGGTGCCCTGCGAGGTGAGGTTGCCGGCGAGGTCGTAACAGTACTGCCAGGAGTCGGTGACCGCCCCGGCCTTCTCCTCCTTGGCGTAGGAGAAGCGGCCCGCGCCGTCGTAGGAGTAAGAGAGCGTCTGATCACTGTTCAGGCCGTTGTGGCGGCCATGTCCGTTTCGATTCGCCAGGTTGGTGCGGATTCTCCAGTCAGTTCGCGGGACATTTTGTTAGCCATCGCCCAATGGATCATTGCCCGGGATCTCTGGGGCAGGGCTTCGTAGTCGCGGGCCAGGCGGCGGTGCTGCATCAGCCAGCCGAAGGTCCGCTCGATCACCCACCGTTTGGGAAGCGGCTCGAACCCCTTGGCTCGAGGTCGCTGCACTACCTCCACGTCGATGCCGAGCAGGGCGCCGTGGTTGAAGATGCTGTTCTGGTATCCGCCGTCGGCCCAGACCTTGGACACACTGGGATGGTTCGCTGCCAGGTCGTCGAGCAGGAGCTTGCCGCCGGTGGTGTCGTGCACGTTCGCGGCGGTGATGAGGACGGCCAGCACCAGGCCGAGTGTGTCCGTGATGAGATGCCGTTTGCGTCCTTTGATCTTCTTGCCGGCGTCGATGCCCTGGCTGGTCTCGGGCACGTTTGCCGAGGTCTTCACGCTCTGGGCGTCGACCACGGCCGCGGTCGGCTCGGCACTGCGGCCGTGGGCCCGGCGGGTCTTGTCGCGTAACAGGTCGTGGACCTGCTGGGTGGTGCCGTCGGCTTCCCACTTCGCGTAGTAGTCGTAGACAGTCTTGTAGGGCGGGAAGTCGTGAGGCAGGTACTCCCACGGGATGCCGGTGCGGTTGACGTACAGGATCGCGTTGACGATCTCCCGCAGGTCGTGCACCCGGGCCGCCGTCCCCGGACCGGTCCGTCTCGCCCGCCAAGCGGTGAAGACCGGCTCGATCAGAGCCCAGCGGGCATCGGACACATCACTGCGGTACGGACGGCGACCACTCACGCATCATGCAACGACCGCCAACGCCACCAGTCACAAAATCATCCCAGAACGCCAGCTACCTAGATCAGATGCTCTCTAAGTGCGCTTGGTGCTGCGGATGTGGTCCGTGCTGGTGCGGATCTTGCTGCCGTCGGTGGCGGCGTCGGTGCCGTAGCCGTAGGTGTAGGCCAGGTCCACCAGGGTGCCCTGCGGGGAGGTCGCCCTGATGGTCCTGGGGCGGCTGGAGTTGTCGACGCCGACCTTCTGCACCGTTCCGCCGGGGTACGTCGTCGTGGTGCGGACGTCGTTGTTGTTGTAGCCGTACTTGGTGATCTTTCCTTGCGGGTCCTTCAGCTCGGTGAGCTTGTTGACCTCTTTCCAGGTGTAGTCGACCTTGCCGGCCGGGTCCTGGTAGTAGTCGACGTTGCCGGCCGGGGTGTAGGCGAGCAGGGTCTGGGAGCCGTCTTGGAGGTGGCGGACCGTCTCGCGCTGGAGCGGGTCGAACTCGTACTTCACCGTGCCCGTGCCGTCGGAGCGCTGCATCAGGTTGCCGTCGCCGTCGTACCAGTACTCGACCTTGACCGTGTTCGGTGAGGTGACGGTGCGGATGCGGTCGAGGTGGTCGTAGGTGTAGGAGAC
>NZ_JBEXOP010000078.1:0-10292 GCF_040611575.1 Streptomyces sp. NPDC006610 | reverse complement strand
ACCGATTCCGCGCCGTTCCGAGGACGGACACCCCCGGCCCGGCCCCGACGAGGCACTCGGCGACAGCGCCACCGCAACCGAGAACCCACCCCGACGGGCCGCCGCAGCCAGGAACCGCAACCGAGAACCCACCCCGACAGGCCGCCGCAGGCAGAAAACCGCACCGCCCTCGACCCGCCCGGCGACGAATCCACCACCACGACGAGCCCCCGGAACGCCGCCCCGAGCGGACGCGACCCCGCCCCCACCCACCTGGCCCCTCCCAACTCGACACGTCCCGAATTCTCCACTTTCGTGAGAGTAGTTCGAGCAGTTCGATCACTGGAGGGCGCTGTGCGGCCGGAGGGCTACGACTACGACACCCACAGCCGACTCGCCGGACCGCTCACGGAGCCGGCCGAGGCGTACCGGGTGCAGTACACCTCGCTCCTCTCCGGCGAGCCCCACCGAATACGAGCCGTCCTCCTCATGGCGCTCGCCCCGGTCCTCACCGGCGTCCTGCTGGTGTACCTGATCTGGCCCACCCACTGGGTGGACCGCGAGGGCGCCGACAGCTGGCTGATCGTCCTGGACGTCGCCATGCTTCTGGCGATCGGCCTGATTGAGCTGTTCATGCTCGTCAACGTCGCCTCCGTCGCGCACGCCACCATGGTCGCCCGCGACCCCGTCCCCGTCACCCCCGAACCCGGCACGCGCGTCGCCTTCCTCACGACGTACGTCCCCGGCAAGGAACCCCTGGAGATGGTCCGCGCCACCCTGGAGGCGGCCACCCGCATCCGCCACACCGGCCCCTTCGACGTCTGGCTCCTCGACGAGGGCGACGACGACCAGGCCAAGGCGCTCTGCGCGGAGCTGGGCGTACGCCACTTCACCCGGCACGGCGTCCCGGAGTGGAACCGCCCGACCGGCGTCCACAAGGCCCGCACCAAGCACGGCAACTACAACGCCTGGATCGCCATGCACGGCGGCGCCTACGACTTCTTCGCCTCCGTCGACACCGACCACGTCCCGCTGCCCAACTTCCTGGAGCGGATGATGGGTTACTTCCGGGACCCGGACGTGGCGTTCGTCGTCGGCCCCCAGGTGTACGGCAACTACCACAACCCGGTCACGAAGGCGGCCGAGTCCCAGCAGTTCCTCTTCCACGCCCTGATCCAGCGCGCCGGCAACCGCTACCGCGCCCCCATGTTCGTCGGCACGAACAACGTGGTCCGCATCGCCGCCGTCAAACAGATCCGCGGCCTGTACGACTCCATCACCGAGGACATGGCCACGGGCTTCGAGCTGCACCGCACCCGCAACCCCCGCACGGGCAACCACTGGCAGTCGGTCTACACCCCCGACGTGCTGGCGGTGGGCGAGGGCCCGGCGTCGTGGACGGACTTCTTCACGCAGCAGATGCGCTGGTCGCGGGGCACTTACGAGACGCTGCTGAAGCAGTACTGGAAGGCCCCTCTCCGCATGCCGAAGGGCCGCCTGTTCTCGTACACGCTCATGCTCGTCTACTACCCGATGACGGCGGTGAACTGGTTCCTGGGCATCCTCAGCTGCGTGCTGTTCCTGTGGTTCGGCGCGTCCGGCACCCAGGTGGCCGCATCGGTCTGGCTGATGCTCTACAGCGACGCGGCGGCCCTCCAGATCGGCCTGTACCTCTGGAACCGCCGGCACAACGTCTCCCCGCACGAGCCCCAGGGCTCGGGCGGCCTGGCGGGCATGGCGATGTCCGCGATGTCCGCGCCGATCTACCTGAAGTCGTTCACGGAGGCGGTCCTGCGCCGCCCGAGCCGCTTCGTGGTCACCCCGAAGGGGGACGACGCCAGCCCGGACCGCCTGCTCACCTTCCGCATCCACCTGTTCTGGGCGATCCTCCTGGCCACGTCCCTCGCCGTGTCCGTCGTCCTGGACCACACGCACGCGGCGATGCGCACCTGGGCGTGCCTGGCCCTGGCGATCTCCCTGGCGCCGCCGGCGATCTGGGCGGCGACGGTCCTCAAGGAGCGCCGCGAGAACCCGGCGACTGCCCGCAGCGCGACCGCCATCACGCCCCGGGAGACCGCGACCGCGGCCGCTGCCCCCGAACCCGCCCTGGCCACGGCGACGACCGGCACGGTGTCCACCGTCTCCGGCACCACGACAGGAGGCAACTAGCCCATGGCCTTCCAGCCCTCGCAGAAGACGAAGAAGACAGTCCTGGGCATCGGCGGGGTCGCGATCCTTGCCGGCCTCAACGCACCGGCGGCCATCGACTTCGCGAGCGAGAAGTACCACGAGTACAAGATCGCGCAGCCCGGCTACAAGGCCAGGTACGGCTCCTGGACCCAGGTCGACATCCCGAAGGAGTTCCGCACCAACGCGATCCACGCGGCGCTGCTGCACACCGGCAAGGTGCTGATCGTCGCGGGCTCGGGCAACGAGCAGAAGAAGTTCGACAAGGGCGAGTTCGACACGGTCCTGTGGGACCCGAAGGCGAACACCTTCAAGAAGATCCCGACCCCGGAGGACTTCTTCTGCGCCGGCCACGCCCAGCTCCCCGACGGCCGCCTGCTGGTGGCAGGCGGCACGGCCCGCTACGAACTGCTCGACGGCGAGGTGGAGCGGGCGGGCGGCGGCATGCGGGTGAAGAACGAGAGCCCGGACAAGACGGTCCGGCTGAAGAAGGGCACCCGTTTCCGCTCCCCGGCGGGCGTCGAGTACGTGACGAAGTTCGACGTCACGATCCCGAAGGCCAAGCGCACCTTCAAGATCACGTACAACCGCGAGGGCGTGATGCAGCCCTGGCAGACGAAGATCACCGCCGGTGAGGCGCGGGTCTTCGTGGAGGCCGTCGAGAAGGGCCCGCTGTCGGTCACCGAGAAGCAGGCGCAGTACGAGATCGTGGGCCTCAAGGGCAGGGACGCGGCGAACACCTACGGCCTGTCCGAGAAGATCACCATGGACAAGCAGGACTTCCAGGGGATCCGGGCGGCCTACGAGTTCGACCCGAAGGCGGAGCGGTACGTCCCCGTCGACCCGATGGCCAAGGCGCGCTGGTACCCGACGTTGGTGGGCCTGGAGGACGGCCGGATCCTCGCGGTCTCCGGGCTGGACGACGTGGGGATGATCGACCCGGGCGACAACGAGATCTACGACCCGAGGACCAAGAAGTGGAGCACGGGGCCGAAACGGTACTTCCCGACGTACCCGGCGCTGTTCCTCACCAAGGGCGGCAAGCTGTTCTACCCGGGTTCCAACGCCGGGTACGGCCCGGCGGACAAGGGCCGCGAGCCGGGCCTGTGGGACGTGAAGAAGAACACCTTCGAACCGGTCCCGGGCCTGCGGGACCCCAACCAGACGGAGACGTCCGCGTCCCTTCTCCTGCCCCCGGCGCAGGACCAGAAGGTGATGATCCTGGGCGGCGGGGGAGTGGGCGAGTCGAAGCTGTCGACGCCCCGCACGGCGGTGGTGGACCTGAAGAAGGACAACCCGGCCTTCAAGGACGGCCCCGACCTGCCGCAGGGGACGCGCTACTTGAACAGCGTGATCATGCCGGACGACACGGTGTTCACCTCGAACGGCTCCCGCGACTACCGGGGCCGCAGCGCCAGCAACATCCTCAAGGCGCAGTTCTACGACCCGCGGACCAATGCCTTCCGGGAGGCCGCGGCCCCGCGGGTGGGCCGCAACTACCACTCCGAGGCGCTGCTGCTGCCCGACGGCCGGGTCGCCACGTTCGGCTCGGACCCGCTCTTCGACGACCAGCAGAACACCAAGCTCGGCCACTTCGAGCAGCGGATGGAGGTCTTCACCCCGCCCGCGCTGCACAAGTACGGCAAGCAGCGGCCGGTGCTCGGCGCGGGCCCGCAGGAGCTGGACCGCGATCACCGGGTGACGTTCGAGACGGCCCACCCGGAGCGGATCGCCGGGGCGCGCCTGATGCGCCCGAGCGCGGTCACCCACACGACGGACGTGGAGCAGCGCTCGATCGAGCTGGGCGTGACCAGGGGCGCGAGGTCGGCGACGTTCACGGTGCCGAAGGACCGGACGCTGGTCCCGCCGGGCTGGTACATGCTGTTCGCGACGGACGCGAAGGGGACGCCGTCCGAGGCGAAGTGGGTGCAGGTGAAGTGACGCACGACGACGAAGCGAGGCACCACGACGAAGCGAGGCACCACGACGAAGCGACCCACCACGACAAGCGAAGCACCACGACGCCGCACGACGAGGTGAGGTGACGCACCACCGGTGAAGCGACGCACGACCCGGTGAAGCGACGCGACCGTACCCGGGCGTGGGGGCGCCGGGCCTCAGCCCTTGGCGTTGCGCGAGAGCCCCAGGGCGTACTCGGGCCACCACCGTCCGGCGTCCGGTCCGCCCCGGCAGGTCCCGTCGGACTCGCCGGGCCGCTTGATCCACAGGTAGGCGTCCACGACGGGCGACCCGGTGTCGGTGGTGGGCGGGGTGCCCAGGGCCCGCCCCGGCGGATTGCACCACTGCCCGTCCAGCGGACCGTTGCCGTTGCGGCTGGTGTCCACGACGAAGTGCTTGCCGCCGAGCGCCTTCGACAGCGCCAGCCCGTACGCCGTCGTCGTCGCGTTGGTCTGGAAGTTGGAGACGTTGAGCGCGAACCCGTCGGCGCGCTCGACGCCCGCCCGCCGCAGTGGCTCGACCAGCTTCCAGCTCTCCTTGATCCAGGCGGGGTTGCCCGCGTCGAGGTACACCTTGGTGTTGGGCTGGCGCTTGAGCCGGTCGACGGCCTCGCCGAGCAGCTGCTCGCGTTCGGCCTCGTACGCACGCGGCGTGCAGCCGGACACGACATGGGCGATCGCGTCGGGCTCCAGCACGACCAGGGCCCTCGCCCGCCCGATGGCCCGCGCGAACTTCTCGATCCAGGCCCGGTAGGCGTCCGCGCTCGCCGCGCCGCCCGCCGAGTGCTGGCCGCAGTCGCGGTGCGGGATGTTGTAGGCGACGAGCACGACCGTCTGCCCGGCGCGGCTCGCGGCCCCGGCGGCGGCCCGGACCTGTGCGGTCGGGTCGATCTCGCCGGCCGGCCACAGCGCGGCCGGCCGGTCGGCGATCCGCCGCAGCAGCTCCGCCTCCCGGGTGCGCCCCTGCTCGCGCCACTGGGCGATCTGCCGGGCGGCGGGGCTGTCCGGGTCGACCCAGAAGGGCGAGGCGGGGGGCTTGGCCTTGCGGCCGCCGGTGACGGAGGCCTCGTCGACGTCGGGGGCCGACGAGCAGCCGGCGGTCAGCCCGAGGACCGCGAGCGCCGTGAGGGTGTGGATCAACCGGGGCATGCCGCTCCTTGGCCGGGGGGAGGTTACGTACGGTGACGATCCGGCCGCAATCGTTGCACAGAGGGACGACCGGCGCGGGAACGACATGGCTTCGCCCCGCCGACCGGAGCCGCCGGATTCCCCCGGCCGACCGATCCGCGAGACGGGGCTGACCGTCATATGACCGGCCGGTAGGGTCTGGTGCCGTGCCGAAGCCGCTCAGCCTTGCCTTCGACCCCATCGCCCGCGCCGACGAACTCTGGAAGCAGCGCTGGGGCAACGTGCCCGCCATGTCCGCGATCACCTCGATCATGCGGGCCCACCAGATCCTGCTCGCCGAGGTCGACGCGGTGGTCAAGCCGTACGGCCTCACCTTCGCGCGCTACGAGGCGCTGGTCCTGCTCACCTTCTCCAAGGCCGGCGAGCTGCCCATGTCGAAGATCGGCGAGCGGCTGATGGTCCACCCCACGTCCGTCACCAATACGGTCGACCGCCTGGTGAGGTCCGGGCTGGTGGCCAAGCGCCCCAACCCCAACGACGGCCGCGGCACCCTTGCCGTGATCACCGACAAGGGCCGCGAGGTGGTCGAGTCGGCCACGCGGGACCTGATGGCGATGGACTTCGGCCTCGGCGTGTACGACGCGGAGGAATGCGCGGAGATCTTCGCGATGCTGCGCCCGCTGCGGGTGGCGGCGGGGGACTTCGAGGAGGACTGACCGGCGCTCGGGGAACGCCGCCCCGGCTTCCGGCGACGACGGGCGAAGAACGACGACGGGCGAAGATCTACGACGACGGGCGAAGATCTGCGAAGACCCGCGAAGTTCGGCGAAGGCCGACCCTGGCCCGCGAAGACCGACCCTGGCCGAGATCACCCGGAACGGCCGGTTACGCTCGACGGCATGAAGAAAAGCGTGCTGACCCGCTACCGCGTCATGGCCTATGTGACCGGCGTCCTGCTCGTCCTGCTGACCTTCGGCATGATCGGCAAGTACGCGCTCGACATCGACGGCGCGGCCGACTTCACGCAGGTCGTCAGCATCGCGCACGGCTGGCTCTACGTCGTCTACCTGGTCTTCGCCTTCGACCTGGGTTCCAAGGCGAAGTGGCCGATCGCCAAGCAGGTGTGGGTGCTGCTGGCCGGCACGATCCCGACGGCCGCGTTCTTCGTGGAGCGCCGGATCAGCCGCGAGCTGGAGCCGCTGGTGACCGACGCGGCCCCCGCGACCGCGAAGGCGTAAGCCGCGAGAACCCGCCCGGTACCGCCGTACGGAGCAGTGTGTGGCGATACCGGGCGGTTTCCCATCGACAATTACTAGGACGTCCTAGTAAATTCGATGGCATGGACGCTGACGCCATAGAAGAGGGCCGCCGACGGTGGCAGGCCCGGTATGACGCCGCGCGCAAGCGCGACGCCGACTTCACCACGCTCTCCGGAGACCCCGTTGAGCCGGTGTACGGGCCCCGACCCGGGGACAAGTACGAGGGCTTCGAGCGGATCGGCTGGCCGGGGGAGTACCCCTTCACCCGCGGTCTGTATCCGACCGGATACCGAGGGCGCACGTGGACCATCCGGCAGTTCGCCGGCTTCGGGAACGCCGAGCAGACCAACGAGCGGTACAAGATGATCCTCGGCAACGGCGGAGGCGGGCTCTCCGTCGCCTTCGACATGCCGACGCTCATGGGCCGCGACTCCGACGACCCGCGCTCGCTGGGCGAGGTCGGGCACTGCGGGGTGGCCGTGGACTCGGCCGCCGACATGGAGGTGCTCTTCCGCGACATCCCGCTCGGGGACGTCACCACGTCGATGACGATCAGCGGGCCGGCCGTGCCGGTCTTCTGCATGTACCTGGTCGCCGCAGAGCGGCAGGGCGTCGACCCGTCCGTGCTGAACGGCACGCTCCAGACGGACATCTTCAAGGAGTACATCGCGCAGAAGGAGTGGCTCTTCCAGCCCGAGCCGCACCTGCGCCTCATCGGCGACCTCATGGAGTACTGCGCCGAGCGCATCCCCGCCTACAAGCCGCTGTCCGTCTCCGGCTACCACATCCGCGAGGCCGGGGCGACGGCCGCGCAGGAGCTGGCGTACACGCTGGCGGACGGCTTCGGCTACGTCGAGCTGGGCCTGTCGCGCGGCCTGGACGTCGACGTCTTCGCGCCGGGCCTGTCCTTCTTCTTCGACGCGCACGTCGACTTCTTCGAGGAGATCGCCAAGTTCCGGGCGGCGCGGCGGATCTGGGCGCGCTGGATGCGGGACGTCTACGGCGCGAAGACCGACAAGGCCCAGTGGCTGCGCTTCCACACCCAGACGGCCGGCGTCTCGCTGACCGCGCAGCAGCCGTACAACAACGTCGTCCGCACGGCCGTCGAGGCGCTCGCCGCGGTCCTCGGCGGCACCAACTCCCTGCACACCAACGCCCTGGACGAGACCCTCGCGCTGCCCTCCGAGCAGGCCGCGGAGATCGCCCTGCGCACCCAGCAGGTCCTGATGGAGGAGACCGGAGTCGCCAACGTCGCCGACCCGCTCGGCGGCTCCTGGTACGTCGAGCAGCTCACCGACCGGATCGAGGCGGACGCCGAGAAGATCTTCGACCAGATCCGTGAGCGCGGCCTGCGGGCCCACCCGGACGGGCAGCACCCCATCGGCCCGATCACCTCCGGCATCCTGCGGGGCATCGAGGACGGCTGGTTCACCGGCGAGATCGCCGAGTCCGCCTTCCGCTACCAGCAGGCCCTGGAGAAGGGCGACAAGAAGGTCGTCGGCGTCAACGCCCACACCGGCTCGGTCACGGGCGACCTGGAGATCCTGCGGGTGAGCCACGAGGTCGAACGCGACCAGGTCGCCGCCCTCACCGCCCGCCGCGCCGAGCGCGACGAGACCCGGGTCCGCGAAACCCTGGACACCATGCTCCGCGCCGCCCGCGAGGGCGCCAACATGATCGGCCCGATGCTCGACGCGGTCCGCGCGGAGGCGACGCTGGGGGAAATCTGCGGGGTGCTGCGGGACGAGTGGGGGGTGTACACGGAACCGGCGGGGTTCTAGCCGTTCCAGGGTTGGGCAGGGCCTCTACGGGCCCTGGTGTTCTTCGGTGGCCGCCGCGCCCGCCAGCCCCAGCAGCAGGACCCGGACCAGGCTCCGTACCCATGCCCCGTCCACCGGTTCCGCGCTGACCAGGGTGCGGTGGACCACCGCGCCCGCGACCATGTCGAAGATCAGGTCGACCGTGCGGGACGTCTCCTCCGGGCTGGACTCCGGGGGGAGTTCGCCGCGGGCCTGGGCGCGGGCGCGGCCCTCGTGGACCAGGCCCTTCTGGCGGTCCACGATCGAGGTGCGGATGCGGTCGCGCAGCGCGTCGTCGCGCGTCGACTCCGCCACCGCCGCCATCAGGCCGCTGCGCGCCTCCGGGCGGGCCAGGATCGCGGCGAACTGGAGGACCACGCCCTCGATGTCGGCGGCCAGGGAGCCGCGGTCGGGGAGTTCGAGTTCGTCGAAGAGCTCCGCGACCGCGTCGACGACCAGCTCGTTCTTGCCCGACCAGCGGCGGTACAGGGTCGTCTTGGCCACTCCCGCGCGCGTCGCGACATCGCCCAGGGTGAGCTTGGACCAGCCCAGTTCGACCAGTGCCGCCCGGGTCGCGGCCAGGATCGCCGCGTCCGCCGCCGCGCTGCGCGGGCGTCCGGCGCGACTGGGGACGGGGCTGCTCGGCATGGCATGACGATATCCGGCCACGCGGCCACGGGAACCGGGCGCGACCGTGAGGGAGATCACCGGCGGAGGGTGTCGGAAAGGGCTGCGGCGGCATTACGCTACGACCCGTAGCGAAAGCGCGTGCACGGCGTGCGCGAGCGACGACCACATGGCGCGGGTGGGGACCCGGCGCCGCGCAGCACCCGGGTCCGGCGGTCACGGCGGTCCGGGAGTACCGGTCCGGCGGTCACGGCGGCCCGGCTTCCACGGCGTTTTCACACACGCGCGGGTACGGGGGAGGATAGGCGCATGCAGCCACGGAACATGTCCATGAGCGGAGTCGTCGACCTCGCCGCGGTGAAGGCCGCCCAAGAGGCCAAGGCCAAGGCGGAACAGGCGCGGGCCCAGGCGGCCCGGCAGGGCGGGGGCGGGGGCGTCTCCCCCGCCGACCTCGTCATCGACGTCGATGAGGCGGGGTTCGAGAGGGACGTCCTCCAGCGGTCGGCCGAGGTCCCGGTCGTCATCGACTTCTGGGCCGAGTGGTGTCAGCCCTGCAAGCAGCTGAGCCCCGTCCTGGAGCGGCTGGCCGTCGAGTACAACGGGCGCTTCCTGCTCGCCAAGATCGACGTCGACGCCAACCAGATGCTGATGCAGCAGTTCGGGATCCAGGGGATCCCGGCCGTCTTCGCCGTCGTGGCGGGACAGGCGCTGCCGCTCTTCCAGGGCGCGGCCGGCGAGGCCCAGATCCGGCAGACCCTCGACCAGTTGGTGGCGGTCGCCGAGCAGCGCTTCGGCCTGACCGGGCTCACCGTCGACCCCGAGGCCGAGCCCGGCGGCGCCGCCCCGGCGGAGCAGGTCCCGGCCGGCCCCCACGAGGCGCTGCTGAACGCCGCCGCGCAGGCGCTGGACGCGGGCGACCTCGGCGGGGCCGTCCAGGCGTACAAGAACGTGCTCGCCGAGGACCCGGCGCACCCGGAGGCCAAACTCGGCCTCGCGCAGGCCGAGTTGCTCCAGCGGGTGCAGGGTCTTGACCCGCAGGCGGTGCGCAAGGAGGCGGCGGACAAGCCCTCCGACCCCCAGGCGCAGATCGCCGCCGCCGACCTGGACCTGGTGGGCGGTCACGTGGAGGACGCCTTCGGCCGACTCATCGACACCGTGCGCCGCACGGCGGGCGACGACCGGGACGCCGTACGGCTGCGGCTGCTGGAGCTGTTCGAGGTGGTGGGCGCCGAGGACCCGCGGGTGACCGCGGCCCGGCGGGCGCTGGCGCGCGCGCTGTTCTGACAGGTGCGACGAGCGGGGCGGGGGAACCCTTTTAACCGGTTGCCCGCCCCCCAAGGGCGTAAAGCACCCAT
>NZ_JBEXOP010000077.1:0-10595 GCF_040611575.1 Streptomyces sp. NPDC006610 | reverse complement strand
GGCGCCTGGGCCGCCGCCATCCTTCAGACCGCCCAGGCCGTCATGTCTCTCTTCGTCGGCCTCGGCCTCGACTGGTCCGCCGACCGGCAGGCCCTCTGGATGGCCACCATCGCCGCCCTCCTCGCCGTCGTCGAACGGTTCATCGTCACCCCGCCCCTCGCCACAACCCGGCTCGAACAGACCAGCACCATCAAGACCACAGCGTGACCAAAGCATGGCGTTAGCAGCGGGGAGGGCGTGATGGGCAGCGAAGTGTTCGGGATCAACGTCGTCGATGGCGGCGCCGTCGGCCTGCTCGTCCTCGTCTTCCTCTTCGTCCTCACCGGAAAGCTCGTCCCGCGGAAGACCCACGAGGACGCTCTCGCCGACCGCGACAACTGGCGGGCCGCCTACCTGGAATCAGAGAAGGCCCGCCAGGTCGAGCACGAACAAACCGGCGAACTCCTAGAAATGGCGAGACTGAGCGGCAACATCCTCACCGCCCTGCCACACCCCGGGCAGACGGACGACGAGGAGGTGAACGCCAGTGCTCGCATGGATCCGCCGCCTCGTGCACGAACGTAACAAGCCCGACGTGAGCGAGTCCGAGGCTGCTCTTGAGCACTCTCGGACCGCCCGCCGCGCAGCCGAAGAACGACGCCCCGCCGTCGAAGCAGCCGTCGCCCCAATCCGACGAGCCCGCCAAGAGAACCACCTCCGCGAACGCATCGAACTCGCCTTCGCGGAACGTCGAGGAGCACGGCCATGACCAGCGACCTGAGCGCGGACCAGTGGTTGAACTCGATCATGTCGGCGCTGGCCTTCCTGGCGTGCGCCACCTTCGCGGTCGTCTACCACGCCAAAGCGCCCTGGTGGCGATCCACCACCGGCTGGAACCTCATGGGCTTCGCCGGCGCCGTCGGTCTGCTCTGCCTCTACACGGTGCTGATCACGCTGTGGCCCGAGGGCTGCACCGCGGTCATCCTCCGCAGCGTCCGCACAGCCGTCGTCCTCGCCATCATCATCCTCATGATCCAGCGCACCGCCATGGTCATCCGCATACAGCACGAACCGCGCAAGCGAACCGGGGTATGACACGACTGCGCCCCCGAGCCTCTGCCGTAACAGGGGAGCGGAGGCGCTTCGTCGTACTCTGGCGTCAGCCGCCTGGCCTGAGACGCCCACGCGATGGACGTGTCCACCGTCTGCGACGTGAGGGCGGCGAGTGGATAGGAGGGCCGGAGCCGACGGGCGCTGGCCCTCCGCTAGTTGGAACGGCGGCGCTGCGCGCGGCGAAGCAGCCGGAGCAGGAGATCGGCGAGCTGAATCACTTCGGCCGCCTCTACGGGGTCATCGAAGTGAACGGTGCGATGGCTGGCTGGGTTCTTGAAGGCGCCGATCGCACCGGCGAACAGCTCCATCAGGGCAACGACCTCGCCTGCATGTGCACCCTCATCGGCAAGCGGTCCGCCGGCCTTCCATGCCTGCCGCATCAGCGGCACACCCAGAAGCGAGGCATCCAGGCCCGATGCTGCCCGTACCTCGACTTCAACCGTCTTCATTGCAGCGAAGCAGGCAGTCTCGTAGTCGCCCAGATTGAAGATCGGGCGCACCTTTGCCTCGAGAGCCGGGTCGAGAACCCCTGCGAGACGATCAGCCGCCCAAAGTTTCGCCTGACCGCTCGGATCCTTCGCTATCTCACGGCCGTCGGTGGTCACGCGTTGCCAGGAGGAGTCCGTGTTCTTTGCGTGCGGCCCGATGAGTCCCCGGGCCTCCAGCCACGCCCAGGCATCCGAGAGTCGGCCAAGGAGATGATCCTTGTCGCGCTCGCCGTTCTGGTCGAAGGCTTGCTCGGCTCCGCGAAGCATGTTGTTGGCATTGATCGTCGCGACGTCCCCGAACGACTGGAGCAGGGCCATGGCGAGTTCAGGAGTCGGAAGGTCACGGATCTGTTCAGTCGGCACAGGGCCGGAGTAGCGCATCATCACTCACCGACGCTAACAGCCGCACTGCCGCTGGGGCTCCCCTGCAGTGGCTTGCTAGCGCATAACGTTCCCTTATGCGCTAGAACCTGGGCTTTCGTTCGACCCCGCAGGGCGCTCCTCGTCGGCCGCCCTGCGCTTAGCACGAGCCGGATGCGCCGCACGCCAAGCGAGCAACTCCTCCTCGTCATGCATCATCGTCCGCCCGAACCGCCGCGGCTCTGGGAAGTCCGTCCCCTTGTGCTTCGGCGGACGCGGCTCGCGATCACGCACGTAGTAGTAGACGGTCCGCTCGTCCACGCCGAGAAGGTCCGCTGCTTCCTGCGTCGTCAGATACCTGCCCACACCCAACAGAGTAGGGGTAGCATTAACCCAAGAGAGTTGGGTTAAGGAAGAGGAGACAGACAGCGTGAGCCAGCCGTACTACGCCGACGATGCCGTCACGCTGTACGTCGGTGACTGCCGGGACATCCTGCCGAGCTTGACCGAGCGTCCTGACTCGTGCGTTACCGACCCGCCCTACGGAGAGACCGCTGCAGAATGGGACCGATGGCCGGACGGCTGGGTCGATGCCGTAGCGGCGGTGCTGCCGCCCTCGGCTAGCCTGTGGTGCTTTGGGTCGGCACGAATGTTCCTTGAGCACGCTGCAGACTTCACGGGCTGGAGGTTCGCGCAAGAGGCCCTGTGGGTGAAGCGCAACGGCTCGGGCCCAGGCTCCCGTGACCGTCTCGTCAAACTCCACGAGTGGGCCTACCACTGGTACCGCGGCAAGTGGAGCGACCTGCACCACGAGTGGGAGCGGGAACGCACCACGGCCAACAGAGGATCTGTTCGGAAGGCGTCACGCTCCGCCGAGCACCAGAGGGACGGGCGTGCGACCACTTGGGTGGACGACGGCATGCGTCAGCCTCGTTCCGTCACCTACGTTGTCGAGACCCCGTCGGTGCGATACCGGAAGCGGCACCAGGACGAGAAGCCGCTCGCCGTTGTTGAACCGCTCGTTCGTGAGTGCACACCGCCCGGCGGCCTGGTCCTCGATCCAATGGCCGGGAGCGGTACCACTTTGGAGGCCGCAGTGGCGTGTGGACGGCGAGCCGTTGGCATAGAGAAGGACGAGCGCTCTGCGGAGATGATCGTCATGCGATTGGCACAGATGGGGCTGGCGGTGTGATGACCCAAGTCGACCATTCACTGGTTACCCGAGCCGGGCAGTCGATCGCGCTGCCCGGCTCGGACCTGTTCGAGGAAGTCCGCCGCAAACTCGTCGACGATCTTGGCCTCGTCCAGGTCGACCGCCGCGGGCAGGAGCGCATCTACCGGCCCCGCGCCGAACTCCTCGCCGAAGCCGTCACCCCCGAAACCTTCGTCATGGTCATGGACTGGCTGTCCTCCACCCGGCGCGGCAGCCTCCAGACGAAGCGCAACTACGTCGACGACATCCGCCGCGTCTGGGGCGGCTACGCGCAAGAACTCGGGCACGACCGCTTCTTCCTCGGCTGCTTCACCCCCGACCACATCCGCGCCTGGCGCCTCCGCATGGAAGGCCGCGACGTACCGCCCACCACCATCGCCCGCTACCTCAACGCGCTCTCCTCCCTCCACACCTACGCCGCCGAGAAGATCGACCTACCGCGGAACCCCGTCACCCAAGACGACCGGCCCAAAGTCGACAAGGGCAACACCTCCCGCAGCACACCTGTCCTCGAAGTCGAGGAGATCCAAGCCGTCGCCAACGCGGCAGAGAACGAGTTCGACGCCCTCGTCGTCCTCCTCCTCTACACCCTCGCCGGACGCGTCACCGAGATGGTCGCCGCCGACGTCACCGACCGCATCGAACGCGGACGCCGCTCCTACCTCGACGTCACCCGCAAGGAACACAAGGAGCGCATCCTCCCCCTGCCGGTCACCGTCGCCGAACTCCTCGACGCGCACACCGCGGACCGCACCGAAGGACCGCTCCTCCTCGACGCCGACGGCCGCCGGCTCGACCGGCACGACGTCGCCCGGCTCCTCACCCGCCTCGGCCGCAAAGCCCGCGTCCTCACCTGCCTCACCGTCGACAAGCCGGGCCACGCCTTCACCCGCTGCAAGGTCTGCCGGAAGCTCACCCCACACGTCCTCCGCGCATCCCGCATCACCCACATGCTCGACGCAGGCGAACCCCTCGCCGAAGTTCAAGCCTTCGCCGACCACGACAACCCCGCCACCACCGTCGGCTACTGGAACCGCCGCAACAAGGGACAGAGAAACGCCGCCCACGTTGACGCGGCAGAAGCCCTCTTCAACGGCATCACCGACCGCTTCCGACTGGGGGAGAAGTGACTGTTCACGAGGACGCCGCCCGCGTACTGCTCGAAGAGATGCAGGGCGAGCCAGCGGGAGCCTCGGTGCTCGCCCGCATGACCGCCTCGCTCTACGAAGGCGCGTACAGCCGCCAGCTCATCGCCTGGATAGGGCAGACGCAGCACGAACCGGCCTACTGGCCACCCCATCAGGTCGCCACCCTCACTCACGTCCTCGACGGCCTGGTCTACGGACGCATCGTCCGGCGACGCATCCCCGTCGGCGCGACGCCCGGCCCCGACGCGGACCGCCAGGGGAACGCGAAGAAGTTGGAGGCCGTCAGCCATCCGTTCCACGCCAAGCTGGACATGTCGCAGAACGGGGCGGACTGCGACGGCACGCTCTCGTGGGACGAGCCAGTCAACCTCTGGCGAGCGCTTGGCGTCCGCGTTCTGCACGAGAAGGGCCTTTACGGTTCTCTGCACGCACCCTTTGAGGCCCGGCCCTGGCAGGTGCCGCTTGAGGTCGGCTACACGCTGCCCAGCCGCACCGCCGCGCACCTGATGATGGAGGGCGCAGTCGCGCGGTGGGCTTATGAGGACAAGGAGATCTGCCTTCTGCTCGACCTCCCTCGCCTCGGGCAGACGACGGGGACCCGGCCACTGCCTACAGGGATCGAGCCCTTCAGTCTCGGTCTGTAGGTCGCATAAGAACGCCCTCGCCACCGATTCGCCTGCGAGGGCGTCGTGTTGTCGGGTGCGGCCTGCCAGCGGGGTACTCCCCACGCCCCCGAGGGGGTCGCTGCGAACGAGGCAGGCCGCGCGGACACGGTACGCAGAAGCCGCCCGCCCTGTCATCCCTCCGTGCCACACTGCTTGCAGGCCCGCCTCGTCCCCCGTCGAGGCGGGCCTGCCTCGTCAGGCCTGCGGTTCGGGTAGCTCGCCGGGCTTCACTTCGACGATCTCAACGTTGGTGCAGCCGGCGTCCTCCAGCTCGGTCTTCCGTTCGGCGGCGCTGGGTTGGTCGTAGGCGACGGCGGAGGCGCGCGGGCGGCCGTCAGGGTCGGTCCAGGTGAGGCTGTAGTTCTGCATGCGGGCATGATGCCTGCCACCACTGACAGCGGCGAATTTCAGCCGCGGATCTACCGCATGGCTGGATCGTGATGCATGGTGTGAGGGCGGGATCCTCCCCACCACCGCCAGGTGACGGATCCCCCTCCTGGGCCCTGCCGTGCGTGACCGGCCGGCAGGGCCCGCCGCGCCTCCCGGCTCCCCACGGGAGGCCACGCGGCTGCCCGGCTCGTAGGCTGGACCTTGCTCGGGGCCGTCTGGGAGGTCCGCCATGCCCCGAACCATCTGGTCCGGCGCCATCTCGTTTGGCCTGGTCACCGTGCCGATCAACGTGCAGTCGGCCACCGAGAACCACTCCATCCAGTTCCACCAGTACCACCTGGAGGACATGGGCCGGGTCCGCTACCGCAAGGTGTGCGAACTCGAGGACCGCGAGGTCGCCCAGTCGGAGATCGGCAAGGGCTACGAGCTGAGCAAGACGCAGGTCATCCCCATCAGCGACGACGATCTGCGGAACCTGCCGCTGCCGACCGCGAAGGCGATCGAGATCGAAGCCTTCGTGCCCCTCGACTCCGTCGACCCGATCCGTATCGGCGAGGGCTACTACCTCCAGCCTGACGGGCAGGTCGCCGCCAAGCCGTACAAGCTGCTCGTCCAGGCCCTCGGCCGCTCCTCGAAGGTGGCGGTGGCCAAGTACGCCTGGTCAGGACGCGAGCGTCTCGGCCTGCTCCGCGTCCGCGACGACGTCATCGTCCTCCACCCCATGCGCTGGCCGGATGAAATCCGCGACCCCACCGAACTGCTGCCCCCTCCTGTCGACGTGACCGAGGAAGAGGTCGAGGGCGCGCTCGCCCTGATGGACACCATGACCGTCGACGAGCTGGTCGGCGACGAATTCCAGGACCGGTACACGGAGGCCGTCGCCCAGATCATCGAAGCGAAGCGGCAACACATCGCGCCGCCGCAGATGCCGGAGCCGGCGGAGGAGCCGGGGCAGCTCGTCGACCTCATGGCCGCACTGAACGCGTCCGTGGCCAAGGCGAAGGCGTCACGGGGCGAGGGCGGAGACGCCGACGTCCACGAGATGCCGCCGCCGAAGAAGACCGCGAAGAAGCGGCCCGCCAAGAAGACCGCGGCCAAGAAGGCGGCTCCGCGCAAGCCGCGCCGGTCGGCCTAGCCGTCGAGGTAGCCGAGGCCGGTGTCGGGCCGGCAGTGCGGGCAGGCGTCCACTCCTTCGGCGAGGGCCTGCCGCGCCTGGCCGGCGGTGGCGGGCCGGGACCTCCTGCCCGCCATGTGGCAGCCGCCTGCGTGGACGTACACCGGCACCCGTCCGGTGAGGCCCTGCTCCAGGAGCCAGTCCGGTGCCGGCGGGCGGGCGGCGATACCGCGCTGGCGCTCGGCTTCCCGCTGCTCGGCTACGGCGATGGCCTGCCGCACCTCGGCAAGGGCGAGGGCGAGCCACCGCTCCAGGGTGCGGAGACGCGGCAGATCGGGCGGCAGATCGGTCACGCCTCCCAGCTTGCCCCATAAATCGAACAAGGTTTCTACTGGGGGGTATGGCACAGCACCGCGTAGACCACCTCACCGTCATCCAGGAGCGCATCCTCCGCCACATCCGGCAGACCATCGCCGACCAGGGTGAAGCGCCCACCGGTGCGGAGATCGCTGCCGCCGTCGGCCTACGCAGCAGGTCCAGCGTCCACTACCAGCTGGTCGAACTGGAGCGGAAGGGCGCCATCGTCCGCACCGCCGGCCGCACCCGCGGAATCCGGCTCGCGTGAGTGACCCTTCCCGCTACTACGTCCTGCTGACGATCGACGGCCGACCCGTACTGCATGGCTGGTGGGGGAGCGAGGCCACGGCACGCTCGAAGGTGAGCGGGCTGATCGGCGACTACGGGCGGCCCGGCGTCCGTGTCACCCTCACTGACGAGGCCACCGGCGAGACGTTGACGGAGTGGCCATCTCGCGGCTGACCGTCTGCCATGCTGGCGCGGACGGAGGAGGCGCGGATGAGCCGCTGGGGCAACATGATTCCGCACCGCGAGGACGACGACACCTGCCTGTGCGGATGCCAGGACGACATCGTCGGCAGCGAAGAGGACTCCCAGCCCGGCCGGTACGTCTTGTCGACGCGACGCCCGGGCGCTGTCAGTGGCCCGACGTAGGCTGGGGCCATCTATCAGCCCTTGCTGGCGCTGAGTGGTCCCGCCCCGCCTGGTCACGCAGACGGGGCGGACTGCGCGGGTTCTTCCTGTCGCGCGTCGGCGTTGGGACCGAGGATGTGCAGCAGCTGCCGCGCAGCCCCGCCGCTCAGTTCTTCCTCCGCGTAGCCGATCGCCTGGAAGTGCGCCGCCGCAGCCACGACTTGACGGTCCAGATCCAACCCGGCGGCGATGGCGGAAACGAGCTTCGGGGTCACCTTGTAGGGCTTCCCGGTGATTATGTTGCCCACGAGGCTCTTGCTGGGTGCCCAGCCGGACTGCGGATCCACTGCAGACGCCGCAAACTCGCGCGTCGTCATGCGGCGGCCCTCGCCGACACTGCGCCTAACGAGCTCGGTGAGAGCGTCTCGCTGCTGATACATGCCATCCACCCCCGTCTGGTCGGATGCCTAGTCTGCATCCCCGTGTCGGACGGTCTTCTTCACGGCCATCTCGACGTCGATCCGCGGTTTGCCCTCGGCCTTCGCGTACTCGGTGACGGCGGCCTGGAAGGCGTGCGCGGCGTCGAGCCAGGCATGCCGCGCGGCGTCCAGGTCGACGTTGCCGGGCGTCGTGTAGCGGGCGTGCGCCTCCTCGGCCGCCTGCTCCAGCGCCACAAGGTCATCGAAGGTGTGTGCCACCCCGGGATCCTACGTGGCACGTCGCGGATCGCTTCCCCGGCGCCACGAGAGTGAGGAATGGGCAGGTCGGATCGCTTTGCGGACAGCCGCAACGTGATCATGCAGCGGTGGTGACCTGGTTCCGCACAGCGCGCACCCACTCGTCCCGCAGCTGCTCGTACCGGTCCCGGGTCGGCCCCCACAGCCAGCCGCCGGTCTCCACCAGCAGGGCGCGGATCTCCGCCTGCAGGGCCTCGGCAGACCGAGCAGCACCATCCGACGGGGGAGAGGTGGGCATGATGCCGATCCTACGGGCGAGGTCTGACAGCGGCTACGGATTCTCGGCGGGCGGCCGCGGCAGCGTGTACACCCGACCACACGACATGCAGCGTGGGCGACCTGCATAGCCGGTAACGACGCCATCCTTCGTCATGCAGACCGCACCGTTGGGTGCCATGTTGTCGCCATCGAGGACGAACCACGCCTCGCCGCAGGTGCAGGTAGCCCCATCGTGGGCGGGCTGGACAGCCTCGAACCCACGCTCATCAAGGTCGATCGCGTTCATGTGACCAGCGTCGACTACCCAGGGTGCCGATCCCAAGGGGAATCAGTGAACGACTTACGACTTCTACGACTCCGCCTCTGGCGGCTGCCCGACGTAGGTGCCGCGGCCCTGCACCTTCCACACGACCCGCTCCTCAACGAGCACGTCAAGCGCGCGCCGCACCGTCGTCCTCGCGACCCCGTACTCCTGCACCAGCCGCGTCTCGGACGCGATCGGCCGGCCCTCAGCCCAGTCGCCGCGGGCAATGCGCGCCTTCAGGATCTCCGCGAGCTGCCGGTACGGGGTGACGGGGCCCTCGTGGTCGATCTCGGCATCCGGGTCCATTCCCATGCAGGCGACGCTAGGCAGGGCACTACGAGTCAGCATCTCGGGCTACGTCTCACTACGTAGCGAGACAGAGCGATACAAGCGGGGTAGCCTGCAATTGCAGGACCCCCGCGACCGCGGTCACGGCCCGGGGGCATGGCCCACGCTGCTAAGGGAGCGTCGACGTGGACGAGCCTACGGACCCTGGCACCACTCGCGGTAGGCGGTTAGTCGCCGCGCACACCGACCTCACGCCCGTGCAGGAGGCTTACAGCGCCTGGACCGGCCACCGCCTGCGCTGCCACGGCTGCCGCGACATCGACGCCGGCGCCTGCGACGCGGCGGAAGCCCTGTGGCGGACGTACAACGACCTTGCGGACGCCGCGTATCGGCAGGTCCGGACCGCAGGATCACAGGCCACAGGTTGACTGACAGGCAAAATCCAGGGCTAAGGTCGGGATCCCGCTCAGATGTTGCGGCAGGCGCACTTCCGTGAATGGTCAACTTGTTGTTGACTCGGATACACCCGGTCCGGAAGGCGGCTGGGGGCCGCTACCTAGCAGGTCAGTGACGTGCACCCGTAAGGCATGAGCGATCAGCAGGAGGTCCGAGAACTGTGGGTCTCTGCGAGCGCCCTCGTAGCGCTGGATGGATCGCCGTTCCATGCCGGCGAGGTGTGCCAGCTGCTCCTGTGAGAGGTCCGCTCGGTGTCTTAGCTCGGCGATCCGGTGCCCTAGGGCGACGCGGCGCTGCATGACCCAGTCGGGTCTCGGGGTACGGCGGGCTGGCACGCTTCACACGCTTCGGCGTTCGTGATCTTGTGTCAGTACCCAAACGGTCGCCAGTCGATCAAGATTGGCAACCCGGCCGTGCGGCGTTCTGGCATATGCCGCACGGCTCCGTGTAATGTCCACGAATCGAACACCTGTTCACCCGAAAGGGTGAAACAAGCCCCTGACCTGCATCCCTTTGAATGCGATGGGCAGGCGCGCACCACCCCCCACTCCCACACGGCCCACCCCACAACCAGGAGAACCACATGGACCGTCAGGAGATCCTCGACCTCTACGAATGGCAGCCAGGGGTCTGCTTTCGGCATCCCCGCAAGGGCGAACTGCCCACCGCTCACGTCAAGACGATCCGACCCTCGGCCGGCGGCGTCCAGGACGTTCGCGCCTGCCAGGCCTGCGTGTACGACATGGAGCGCTCCCGTAAAGCCGCGAGCGAGCGCCAGGGCAAGGCATACTCCCCGGGGCGGCTCGGATCGGACGACGAGGCAGATTAAGGCCAGGTCGGAGCCCTCGGTGGCCCGCCAGCGCGGGGAGTTTCTGGGGAGCGACCGCCTCGCTGGGAGTGGATGGGGAGATCCAGAATGAGCGACACGGCTCGCCTGTGTCAGGCTATGAACGGCTGATGTCGCGTAAGACGTGCAGGTCAGAGCGGCCAAGGGGGCGCGAGAGCGAATCGCCGCAGGAAGCTGACCAAAGCGAAGCCATACGGAGAACATCTGGCTGCGAACCAAGCGCCACAACGCCAGCGGCAAGGTCGTCTCCGGCACCGGCGGGGTCTGCTACCTGTACTTCCCGG
>NZ_JBEXOP010000076.1:0-11401 GCF_040611575.1 Streptomyces sp. NPDC006610 | reverse complement strand
GGAGAACATCTGGCTGCGAACCAAGCGCCACAACGCCAGCGGCAAGGTCGTCTCCGGCACCGGCGGGGTCTGCTACCTGTACTTCCCGGTGAAGCTTTCCGCAGCTCAGAGGCGCGCACTGGCCGCTGTCGGCATCCGGTGAGCAACCCGGAGAGGCCCCTCCCGCACCCGTCGGGAGGGGCCTCTCCGGCCTTGATCATCAGCGCTGGGGAGAATCTGGGGAGAATCGCTAGGAGGAGGACTCGAACCAGTTCTGCATCGCTGAACGGCCCCGGCCGTCCGCCTCGGGCATCATGTGCGCGTAGATCCGGAGGGTGATCGACGGATCCGCGTGGCCCAGCCACTTCGAGACTGCCACGATCGGCTCCCGCGCGTCCAGCTGCACCGAAGCGAAGGTGTGGCGCAGGGCGTGGAAGCCGTTCTCCCGGCTCTCCTGGTAGACGAGCACCGTGCGCGACACCCCGGGCCGGTGCCGGAATGGCTTCTTTTCTTCCCGCGGCGGAGGGATGACACCCGCCGCAGCGAGCGCCGGCTTCCACACCCGCGAGTCGAAGCCGTCCCTGCGGATGGCCCCGCCCCGCGGAGCGGTCAGGATGAGCGCGTGGGCCTGCGGCGCCCGCTCCTCGGCCTCCCGGTCCGTCTTCGGCGGTCGGGGGTCCTTCCACGGCAGCTCGACACGCTGCGCGGGCCGCTTCTCCAGCGACTCCTCGATACGCTTCAGCAGGTACGGGGGAACGGGCACGACGCGGGTCTTCTCACCCTTCGGCAGGGCGAACGCCAGCTTGGCGCCGACCTTCTTCACCTGCCGCCGCACCAGGATCCGCTCGCCCGCGAAGTCGATGTCGTCCACCGACAGCCCGAACACTTCACTCGAGCGCAACCCGGCGCCCACGCCGAGGTCGACGCACAACTGGAACCGCTCGTCCATCGCCGCCTTCACGGCGAGAACCTGCTCCTTGGGCCAGGCCCGCGCCGCGGCCGGCGGGCGCGCTGGGACGCGCAGCGTCGTCTGACGGCGGCAGGGATTGCGGGTGAGCCGCTCATCGTCGATGGCGGCCTGGAAGATCGCCGACAGGTACCGCCAGCACTCGTTGCTGGTGCCGGGGCCGGCCGTCTCCTTCAGCGTCCGCAGCCATTGCCGCAGCTGCTCCGTCTTTACGGCGTTGAGCTGATAGTCACCCAGGTGGGGCACGATGTGCGTCCACACCCGGCCCTTCACCGTCGCCTCGGTGGAGGGATTGTCGTAGTCGCGGCCTGGCCACCATTGCTGCTCGATGTAGTCCCGCAGCAGCATCTGGCCGCGCCGCGGATCGACGAACTCCCCGGAAGCCGACTCGTGCTGAGCCTTCGCCAGCCAGGCGTTGGCACCCTCGGGCCCGTGCAGCTTTTCGAACGAGCGGTCCTTCACTCCGGGGATGCCGGCGACCCGGTACCGCTTCCCCTTGCCCCACCGCTCCGTCTTGCGCTTCTCGCCGGTGACGGGATCCGGCTTCTTCGTCATCCACCGGTCTTCGATGTAACCGGGCATCCGCTGCCCCCTTGCACTGGTGCTTCAGGCCGCCATGGAGTCGGGCGGGTCCATGGTGACGATCTCACCCTGCCACAGCTGGAACCACTGTCCGCCCGCCAGGAACCGCTCGGTGGACTTGGTGAGTACCCGCGCGAATGCTTCCACGGGGGCGTCGGGGCAGACGTGCACGCGTACAGTGCCTCGCCATTCGCGGACTTGCACGCAGGTCTGCCAGTCGACGTTGGGGTCGGTGACGTACTGCACCGTCAGCGGGCTCTCGGGGGAGTCGGCGCTGATGATCCGGCCCCGCCATATCTGGAACCAGTTGCATGCGGAGAGGAACTTGGCGAGCGCGTCGTTCAGTGCGTGGGTGATGTCCTCGATGTCTGCACCGCTGCGGAGGTGGACGTCGAGTCTTCCGCGGCTCTCGATGATGTTGACGAGCTGGCCCGGAGCGAGGTCTTCGACGGTAGTGCTGTACACAACGCGCAGCATGCGCCCTCCCCTTGTCGCGGTGCGCTTGGGGCGCTGTGTGCCGAAAGCGCACGGTTGTGGAAGGCTACGCCCTGCTCGCACTTGGCGACAATCCGTCCGCGCGAATGTCTACTTAGGGACTTTACGGCTCGCTGATTGTCTGCCAGGAGGCGCGACTGCTAGTCGCTCTCGCGGCGGGCCCGCTCGTCCGCTTCGATCATCGCCCGCCAGCGCCGCAGCTCCGCTTCGGGCATCCCGGCGAGGTGGCCGACGATGATGCGGACCTCGTCGTTGTAGCCGGCGAGCTCGGTCGCCTCGTACTCCAGCCACTGTTCGGCTGCGGCGGCTTTGACGCGCCGCTCACTGATGTGGAGGGCGTTGGAGAGGGCCTTGAGTTGCTGGGGGGAGGGCGGGTTGGTCGGCGGGTTGGTGACGAGCCGCTGGAGGTAGGGCTTGGACAGGCGGGTCCCGGAGTCGGGGTCGACCGCACGCGCCGACATTTTGGCGTAGGAGACACCTTGGTTGTTGACATCCCGGATGAGGCGCGAGAGCGCGCCTCGGGAGGCGCTCGGCTCGTCCGTCCCGGTGTCCGGGGCGGTGGCCGCTGCCGTCATGTCCTCTTCCTCTCGGGTCACTTCAGATACCGGCTGTCTCTATGGGGGGTGATGGTCGTCGAGAAAATACCAGCTCAGTCCCTACAACCATCCGGGACCCGAGACAGTTCGTCTACAGAATGATGTTAACGAGCCAGGAAGTGTGCCGATACTCGACATTCAGTCGTCTCGGACCTGTAGACGACTCGTCTCGGCTGTGGTTATCTATGTCAGGCAAACAGCTCCGCACTACCCGGGGGAACCGTGAGCCGACGCTGGACCCTGCGCAGCATCCCGTTCTTCGAGCACTGCATGCAGTACCCGGGGCGACTGACGCCCTACTCGATACGCGCCCTCGCCGAAGCGTCAGGCGTCAAGCGAGGAGTGATCGAAAAGCTCCTCAACGGGACACAGCGCACAGCCGACGTCGATGACGCGGTCGCCCTCGCGGAGGCCCTCGGGGTGTCGATCAATCCGCTTTTCGCGCCCCCAGCGTCTCCGGAACCGAGTCAAACGTCTCGACACAGCACCCCCACGAGTGAGGAATAGGACGCCCACATGCCGAACAAGCCGAAGACGCCGCCGAAGGGATGGCTCTGGTCCGAAGACGCCGCCGACTACCTCGGCGTCTCCGTCACCACCCTCTACCGGTGGCGCCGCGACCAGTACGGACCGCGCAGCGTCCGCCACGGCCGCCGCCGCTACCGCTACGAGATCGCCGAGATGGACGCCTGGATGGCCGGCGACCACTCCGAGGCCGAGCCGGCCGCTGTCGCCGCCTAGTCCGGCAGTGAAAGAGGCCGCCCCGCGGCTACGGGACGACCTCGATGCGATCAGCCCTCCCACCAGAGCGAAAGGAGGGAGCCACGCATGGCTCCCAGTATGAAGGATCACGAGGCCAAGAAGGTCTCGCTCTGCAAGCACAGCTTCCCGTGCCAGCCGCCGCACGGTTCGATCTTCCGGCCGGGGCCGTGTGACTGCGGCCTGACCTACGACGAGCACGAGGCCGAGCTCCGCCGCCAGGAGGAGGCCCTGATCGTCGGCACGTCACACGACGGACAGTGCCCCGACTGCGGCCACACCCGCCGCCTGTTCCGCTTCCAGCCGCCGGCCCAGCCGTGGCACGACCCCGACTATGAGCTGCCCGTCACGTTCCTGTGCACGGACTGCTTCAACGTCGAGGTGGACGCCCACAACGCCATGGTTAACGCCGCCTTCGAGGAGGCGGCCCGATGAGCGACTACTCCGAGATCGCGGCCCGGTTCGCCGACCACCGGATGACGGTCCTGCACGAGGACGGCCTGTACCGGCATCTGCGGTTCGAGGAGACGGCGGTCTCCCCGTTCGGACGCTACCCGTTCGAGTTGATCACGTGGCCGTTCAACCTTGTCGTGAAGGCTGGCTGGACGTTCCACTTCGACATCAACGCGACCGAGGACATGTTCGACCTGTTCCGGCGTACCGCCCACACCGGGCAGATCAACCCTGGCTACTGGCAGGAGAAGGTCCGCGCCGGACGCGAGGAGATCGAGGGTTACGACCCGGACCTGCTGAAGGCTGAGGTCGCGTCGACGCTCGCGCAGTGGATGCGCGACGACCTCGCCGAGCGAATCTGGGAACAGGCGAAGACGCAGGGCTTCAACCCCGAGGTGCTGGACTCCAGGCCCAGCCTCCGCAAGTGGTTGTCCCACCAGATTCGCCCGGAGTGGATGGCCGCCAACCGCGAGCTACGCGAGACCGTCCACGAGCACTTCTTCAGCGACATGGCCGCCTACAACATCGAGTTCGAGTCGGATGCCCACCAGGCGCTCGCCGACTTCTCGTACCGCCCCGAGGGCTACGACGGACCGTACCCGTACTACTTCGCCGACTGGACCGAGTGGCGACTGAAGGACTACACACCGGGGTTCCTGCACTGCTGCTACGCGATCCGTCGCGGCATCGATCTGTGGGACGCCGCCCGCAAGCAGGCGGAGGTGGCGGCATGAATATCACCCCCATCCACTGCCCTGTCTCCGGCTGCTTCTGGTCGGCGCACGGTATCCCCGACCAGTACACGGAGGCCCGCGCCTGGCATCTGGCCGCGCACCGCGCTGACGAGCACGGCGAGCCGTTGACTGACGAGCAGATCGCCTACGCGACGAAGGCCGGGCATGTGATCCCGGGTTCCGCGCGGACGACCGCCGCCGCCGTGGCCGCCGCGGGTGCGCTGCCGGTGCCGGTGGGCAACCAGCCGCGACCGTGGGACGACGACCGCGCCGTGCAGGTACTCAGCCAGGCGGGCGCGATGTGCGGCGTCTGCGGCGACGAGCCAGGTGACCGCAAGTGCCCGGACTGTGAGAGCTGCCGCCGCGACTACCTGGAATGCCTCTACGAAGAGGCGGGCTGGGGCCCAACGGCCGAACTCCGGGCAGAGATCGACCGGCTGCGGGCGGAGCGGCACACCACGAACGAGGCCCTATCAAAGGCGGACGAGCAGGCGCACAAGGACCGAGACCGGAGCGCCGAGCTGGAGCAGCAGTTGGCGGAGCGGTCGGTAAATCCGATCGCGTTCCGGGTGCTGGACGGCCTGGTGACGGTCGCCGCGTACACGACGGCCGGGCAGGCGCGCCGGCACGCGAAGTTCCTCGCCCGCCGCGAACACCGCGGCACGACCACGCAGGAGTTGCTGTGGCGGGCCGACCTCGATGAGCCCGAGGGCACGGAGTGGCTGACCGAGGTCACCGCGCCCGGCTACTCCCGCCTGACCGGATTCGGGGTCACCGCCCTGCCCCTCCTCGACCTCTTCACCGAAACCACCAAGGAGCCGTCGTGAGCATCGCCGACGAGCTGAACCGCATCGGCTACGACATGTTGCAGCGTCGCCTCCGCGCCGCCGAAGGCTTCGCCCGCAACGCGCTGGCCATGACCCCGTACACCGGGGAGACCGCCACCGAGTTCGCCAACCGCCTCCGATTTTGGGCCGAGCGGAACCACCCCGAACTGATCGTCCGACTGGAAGACCACCAGCAGCAGGAGATCCTGCCCCGCGCTGAGGACTGCGGCTGCGACCCGGACAGCGACGGCTACGACGACGACCACTGCGAGTCCGACGAAGGCGGCGAGTACCTGTGCGCCCGCCAGCACCTCGGCTTCGTCTGCGCCACCTGCGTCAACGAGGACGACGAAGGCCCGACCTGGCGGCCCGACCGCTACGAGTGGCCCTGCCCGACCATCGCCCGACTCGACAGCATCACCGAAACCGCCAAGGAGGCGACGTCGTGAGCGCGGACATCTACGGCGGGATCACCGTCGACCTGAACGACGCCCCGATCCGCACCGAGTACAGCCGCGACGTCACCGGCAAGCAGCTCGCCCGCCTCGTCATCGGCGAGCCCGGCCGGTCCATCGCCATCACCGTGTCGAACTCGCCGGCCGAGACGCTCGCCGAACTGCAGGAAGCCGTCGCCCAGCTCGCCGCCTTCACCCAGCGCCAGGAGCAGCTCGCCACCCTCCCGGAGGTGGCGTGATGGATGTGCTCATAGACGGTGCGCGGATAGACCTGGACCGCACACAGGTCGCTGTGGACAACTCGCGCTGGCTGTGGACGTGCGACGTGTCCGACGCCGGGGATCCGCTGATGCAGCGGGTCGACGGCCCGATCCCCGCAGTGCTTCCGCTGCACGCCGTGATCCTCACGCACGGGGTGCTCGTCCCGGAGCGGCAGGCACCGACCCCGGCCCTGTACCGGGAAGTCCTGGAGGCGGCGTGACCTACCTCCTTGACGCGCTCGTCGTCCTGGGTGCCGCGTTCCTGCTCCTGTTCGGCGAACCGATCGCCACCCACATCCGCGCCCGCCGGGAGGACCGATGACCACCACCGACGACACCGCCGAGACGGCGACCGAGGAAGCCCCCGTGGCCGCGGCCCGCGACCTCACCGCCCGGTTCACCACCGGCCCCGTCCGCAGCCTGCACCACTCCCCGCAGGCCACCCACTAGCCCGCCGCCGCGCCGGATGCCCACGGGCCGGCACGGCGGCGACCAAACCACGAACCCCCGAGCGCCTCAATCGCCCGGGGACCCGACACCAGCCTCTCACGGAGACGAGATGGACCAGCCCTACCTGTTTCCCCTGGACGACCTGCAGACCGAAGGCTACGCGCAGCCCGAATCACGCTGGGGCGTCACCGACGACACGGCCGACGAGACCGAGCGCGAGCCGCAGGCGGAGGCCGCCTGATGAAGCTGCGCATCGACCAGAAGACGCTGGCGGAAGCCGCCAAGCGCGCCCACCGCCGACTGCCCAACAATCCCCTGCAGCCCGTACTCGCCGGGCTCCTGCTCGAAACCAGCGGCGACGCGATCACCCTGTCCGGCTTCGACTACGAGACGAGCACCCGAGCCATCCTCACCGCCGACGTACTGGAGACCGGGCACATCCTCGTCTCGGGTCGGCTGCTCGCCGACGTGACCGCCGCCATGCCCCCCGGCCCCATCGACATCGTCGCCGACGAACGAGAACTCACCCTGTCCGCGCCGGGCACCACATTCACGCTGCCCACGATGGACCGCCGCGACTACCCGGCCCTCCCGGAGCCGCCCGCCGCGGCGGGAACAGTGGACGGCGACCTGCTGGCCGCCAGCGTGGTGCACGCCGCTCAGGCATCCATGCCCGACAAGGAGGCCGCAGGCAAGCTGGAGGGATTCCGCGGCGTCCACGTCGCAGCCGACGGCGACCACCTGACCGTGTCCGCCTCGGACCGGTACCGGATCGTTCGGCACCGCATCCCGTGGACCCCCGATGGTGACGCCTCCGGCGACCTGCTGGTCCCCGCAGCCAACCTTGCGGCCACCGCCAAGCAGCTGGCCGGCGGCCCGGTGCGGATCTCCTTCACCGGCGACCTCACTGTCGCCGCCCTCAGCAACGACGCCCTGACGGTGACCAGCCGCACCATCGCCTCCCCGTTCCCCGACGTCAGCCAGTTCTTCCCCGACCCCGCCGCTGCCTCGGGGTGGATGCGGGTCGGCGCGGGCGAGCTTTTGGAGGCGGTGAAGCGGGCCGCGCTGGTCAACGACAAGGAGGAGCAGGCCATCACCCTCACCTTCGGCCACGACCAGGTGACTGTGGCGGGCGGCGCGGACGGATCCAAGGGGGCTTCCCGCGTCGACGCCGAGATCACCGACCTGGATGGTTTCACGGCCGGTTACCGGCCCGGCTTCCTCGGCTCACTGCTGGCCCCGATCAGCGGCCAGGTGCAGGTCTGGTTCACCACCTCGAACAAGCCGGTGTTGATCCGACCCGTTGACGACGCGGGGGCCGCTACCGACACCTACCGGGCCGTGTGCATGCCCGTCCGGCTCACGTAGCGACCAACGCACACCGGCCGCGGCTGACGCGGCAGTCGAGGGCGGCCCGCCCACCCCACCCGTCGGACGGGCCGCCCCCACCAGCCACACCCAGAACGGAGTCACATGACCACCGAAACCAGCACAAAACATCCGCCGCCAGTGGCGTTCGTCGACACAGAGACGACCGGCCTGGACCCGTTCCAGCACGACGCTTGGGAGATCTCCGTCATCCTCCGCAAGCCTGGGGAGGCCGACCAGGAGTCCGTCTTCTACCTGGAACCCGACCTCACCCACGCTGACCCGAAGGCACTGGAGATCAACCGCTACCACGAGCGCGTCAAGACGGAGAACTGGACCTGGGACAAGCCGCAGGACGTCGCCCGTGACCTGTACCGACTCCTCGACGGCGCGGTCCTCGTCGGGTCGAACCCGTCCTTCGACGCCGACATGATCGCCAACATCTTCACCCGCTACTACTGGCACCCCAAGCCCTGGCACTACCGCACCGTCGACATTGCCACCCTCGCGGCCGGCTACCGATTCGGGCAGCGGGACAGCGGCTCCTACGGCGGAGACTTCGCCTTCCCTAGCGACCTGCCGTCCCTGCCGTTCTCCTCCCGCGGTCTGTCCCGCGCGGTCGGCGTCGAGCCGCCCGGCGACGACGTTGCCCACACCGCCCTCGGCGATGCCCGCTGGGCGCGAGACGTCTTCGACGCCGTGACCGGCGGTGCCGCATGACCGCCACCGTGGAGGCGCCGAGCGAGGTCGAGGCCGGCGTGTACGACAACGTCGACGCCGCGGTCTACCACAGCGACCCCGTCCCCGGCGGCAGCCTCTCCTCGACCGGCGCACGCAAACTCGCCACCGAATGCCCCGCCGCCTTCAAGTACTGGCTCGACAACCCCGAGCCGGCCAAGAAGGAGTTCGACTTCGGCACCGCCGCACACAAGGTCGTCCTCGAAGACGGACCCGAACTCGTCCTCGTCGAGCGGGACCGTTGGGACACCAACGAGGTCAAGGAGCAAGTCAAGAAGATCCGCGCCGCCGGGAAGATTCCGCTCAAGCAACGCGACCTAGACAAGGTCCACGCCATGGCCAAGGCGCTGCGCGAACACCCCGAAGCAGCGGAACTCCTGGCGCCCGGCAGCGGCATCGCCGAACGCACCATCATCTGGAACGACCGAGGCGTCTGGCGCCGAGTCCGCATCGACTGGGCCCGCCACGACGGCACCCTCGTCGACTACAAATCCTGCCGCTCCGCCAACCCGTCGAAGCTGGCCAACCACCTCTTCGAATACGGCTACCACCAGCAGCAGGAGTACTACCGCGACGGTGCCCTGGAGTTCGGGCTCACCGAACTGGTCTGCCCGTTCAAGTTCATCTTCCAGGAGAAAGAACCGCCCTACCTGGTCTCGGTGATCGAACTCGACTCGGCCGCCTGCAGCATCGGCCGCCACCTCAACGAGGTCGCCCTCAACACCTACGCCCTCTGCCGCGAAGCCGGCGAGTGGCCCGGCTACTACCAGACCCCGCTCATCTCGCCGCCCGCCTGGCTTGAGCGCCAGTACCGCTAGGAGAAAACCTGCATGTCCCAGCTCGGAAAGCCCGTCCAGACCGCCCCCCGCGCGGCACAGAACGGCTCCGCCCAGCAGTTCACGTTCCGCCCCGCCAGCAAGGCCGGCCGCAAGGCCCGCGTGTCCATCCAGGGCATGTCCGGCTCCGGCAAGACGTGGACCGGCCTCGGCATCGCCCACGGCCTGTCCGAAGGGCGCAAGTTCGCCGTCATCGACACCGAGAAGGGCGCCGCCAGCCTTTACGCCGGAATCGGCGGCATCCAGTTCGACACCTGCCCGATGGACCGCTACGACCCCCGCGACCTCGTCCGGGTCCTCGACGCCGCCGCACAGGCCGGCTACCCCACCGTGTTCGTCGACAGCCTCTCCCACTTCTGGAAGGGCACCGACGGCACCCTCGACCAAGTCGAGAAGGCCAGCAGCAGGTACGGCGGCAACAAGTTCGCCGGCTGGAAGGACGGCACCCCTCTCCAGAACGACATGGTCGCCGCGATCCTCGCCTACCCCGGCCACGTCGTCGCCTCGATGCGCTCCTACACCGAGTGGGTCCTGGACGGCGGCAAGCCGCAGCGCGTAGGCACCCGGCCCGAACAGCGCAAGGGCATCGAGTACGAGTTCGACCTCGCCGTCGCAATGGACATCGACAACACCCTCGAAGTCCTCAAGTCCCGCTGCCCCGCCCTGAACCGCCAGGTCATCAAGCGCCCGCAGGGAGCCCGCGACATCGCCGGCCCCCTCCTCGCCTGGCTCAGCGAAGCACCGCCCCAGGGACCGGCGCCCACCGCAGACGACCAGCAGTAGCCCGCACACACGACAGGGCCGCCCGCGGGCAGTGCGGGCGGCCCCCCACCCAAGTAGACGCGGAGTGCGCCTCGTAGCCAACACCCGCCACGCCAAGAGGCCGCAACCGCTCGGATGACCAGGGAGAACACCCGCCATGCGTGATCGTGAAACATCGCGTGAAACGAAAGGCGTCAGTGCCGTGCCGTCGAATGCAGGCATGACCGCCACCGTGCAACCCACCCTCGACGGCAGTGTCCCCGAGCCGCGGAAGACGCGGACGCAGCGGCAGGCCGAGGACTACGAGACCTGGCTCGCCGAAGTCTGGCCGGTGTTCATAGCCGCCGCCGCATCCGGCCGCACCTTCACCACCTACGAGATCGCCGACGCCCACCAGCTGCCCGACCCGCCGAACCCCCAGGCCCACTGGGGCCGGCTCATGACCCTGCTGAAGGACGAGGGCTACGTCCGCACCGCCGGCTGGGCCATGACCAACCGGCCCACCGCCCACCACAGCGGAGTCCGCACCTGGAAAGGCACCGCCGCAGCACGAAGGGCCGCCGCGTGACCGCCGCCACCCACACCATCCGACCCGCCCGCCGCGACCAGCGGAAGGAGAAGCCGTGACCACCGCCGTCCGCGAAGCCCCCCACCACCGCACCCTCACCTGCTACACCGACTACCGCTGCCGACTCCCTGCTTGCGTCGAGCGGTACCTCGCCTGGGAACGCGACCGCTCATCCCGGCAGGCCGACGGAACCTGGGAAAACCTCGTCGACGCCGCACCCGCCCGCCGACACATCCAGCACCTCATCGCCCAGGGATACACCGCTCACCGCATCGCCGCGCTCGCCGGCCTCCAGCCGCACTCCGTCCGCGACTTCATCGGCAACGGAGTCCGAGGACGCCGCTACCGCACCAGCCCCGCCACCCTCGACAAGATCCTCTCGATCACCCCCGACTCGGCAGTCCCCACCTTCATCGACCCCACCGGCACCCACCGGCGACTCCAAGCCCTCGTAGCCGCCGGCTGGCCACTCAGCACCCTCGACCGGAAGATCGGCTACGCGCCCGCACACTTCCGCTCAATCCTCGCCAAGACGCGCATCCACGTCAGCACCAGCACCCTGGTCACCGACG
>NZ_JBEXOP010000075.1:0-12305 GCF_040611575.1 Streptomyces sp. NPDC006610 | reverse complement strand
GCCAGGCCGAGGAGCAGCAGCAGTCTGAGGCTGCGAAGGCGGAAGCCGTCGAGAAGAGACACGCCGCTAGGCTGCCGCCGCTTCCTCCAGCGCCGTCACCACCGGGCGGATCAGCGGGTGCGCCTCCGCGCCGCGCCGGACCGCCGCGAACACGCGGCGGGTCGGGGCCACTCCGTCGACGGGGCGGACGACGACGCCCGTGAGGTCCATGCCGCGCAGCGCCGAGCGCGGGACGAGGGCGACTCCCGCGTCGGCCGAGGCAAGGGCGACGACCGCGCGGAAGTCGTCCGAGGAGTGGGCGAGCAAGGGCTGGAATCCGGCGTTCTCGCAGGCCAGGACCACCACGTCATGGCAGGGGTTGCCGGGGTACGGCCCGATCCAGGGGTCCTTCGCCAGCTCGGCCAACGGGACCTCGGGGGCCTCGGCGAGGCGGTGGGCGACGGGGACGACCGCGTCGAACGGCTCGGCGTACAGGGGGACGTGGGTCAGGCGCGGGTCGTCGGCGGGCGGGGCCCCGCGGTACTCCACGGCGACGGCGACGTCGACCTGCCGGTCCAGCACCATCGGCAGGCTGGCGTCGCCCTCGGCGTCCCGGACGCGGATGCGGATGCCGGGCGCGGTCCGGGCGAGGCGGGCCACGGCCGGGGCGACGACCAGGGCGATGCCGGTCGCGAAGGAGGCGACGGTGACCGTGCCGGCCTCGCCGGAGCCGTAGGCGGCCAGCTCGGCCTCGGCCCGCTCCAGCTGGGCGAGGACCGCGTGGGTGTGGCGCAGCAGGATCTCGCCGGCCGGGGTGAGCCGTACGCCCTTGGCGCCGCGCTCGACCAGGCGGTGGCCGGTCTCCTGCTCCAGGGCGGTGAGCTGCTGGGAGACGGCGGACGGGGTCAGGTACAGCGCGGCGGCAGCCGCCGTCACCGTGCGGTGGTCGGCCACCGCACGGAGGATGTGGAGCCGCCGCGCTTCGATCATGCGAACGATTATCGCAATATGTCCGGGACCGTCCGCCCGCCCCTCCGGCTCAGCCCTCCCCCTCCAGCGCGGCCCGCGCGGCCACGAACGCCTCCACCGCGCGGTCGACGTCCTGCGGGGAGTGCGCGGCGGACAGCTGGACCCGGATGCGGGCCCGGCCCTGCGGCACGACCGGGTAGGAGAAGCCGATGACGTAGACGCCCCGCTCCAGCAGCAGCTCGGCCATCCGGCCCGCCTTCGCCGCGTCGCCGATCATGACGGGCGCGATGGCGTGGTCGCCGGGGAGGATGTCGAAGCCCTCCTCGGTCATCCGGCGCCGGAAGCGGGCCGTGTTGTCGGCGAGCCGCACCCGCAGGTCGTCGGCCGCCTCCAGCAGGTCCAGCACCTTGAGGGACGCCGCGGCGATCACCGGGGCGAGGGTGTTGGAGAACAGGTACGGGCGCGAGCGCTGGCGCAGCAGGGCGACGATCTCGGCGCGGGCGGCGACATAGCCGCCGGAGGCGCCGCCGAGTGCCTTGCCGAGGGTGCCGGTGAGGATGTCGACGCGGTCCATGACGCCGTGCAGTTCGGGCGTGCCGCGTCCGCCGGGGCCGACGAAGCCGACGGCGTGCGAGTCGTCGACCATGACCATGGCGTCGTAGCGCTCGGCGAGGTCGCAGATCTCCCGCAGCGGGGCGACGTAGCCGTCCATGGAGAAGACGCCGTCGGTGACGACGAGCCTGCGGCGCGCGCCGGAGGCGTCCTTCAACTGCTGTTCCAGGTCGGCCAGATCGCGGTTGGCGTAGCGGAAGCGGCGGGCCTTGGACAGGCGGATGCCGTCGATGATGGAGGCGTGGTTGAGGGCGTCGGAGATCACCGCGTCCTCGGGGCCGAGCAGGGTCTCGAAGACGCCGCCGTTGGCGTCGAAGCAGGAGGAGTACAGGATCGTGTCCTCCTGGCCGAGGAACGCCGACAGCCGTGCCTCCAGCTCCTTGTGGACCTCCTGGGTGCCGCAGATGAAGCGGACGGAGGCCATGCCGTAGCCCCAGCGGTCCAGGGCCTCGTGGGCGGCGGCGAGCACCTCGGGGTGGTCGGCGAGGCCGAGGTAGTTGTTGGCGCAGAAGTTGAGGACCTCGCCGGGCCGGCCACCGGCGGTGACGTTGACGGTCGCCGACTGCGGTGTGCCGATGACGCGTTCGGGCTTGTGCAGTCCGGCGGCGCGGATCTCGTCGAGGGCGGCGCGCAGGTCGTCGCGCACGGAGTCGAACATGGGAAGCTCCAAATCTCCTGGAAGTCTGCCGGCGGGACCGCGACTCACGTGGTCCAGTCGAGGATGACCTTGCCGCCGCGTCCGCTCGCCGCGTCGGCGAACGCCGCCTCGAAGTCGCGGTAGCCGTAGCGGCCGGTGATGACGGGGGCGAGGTCGAGGCCGCCCTCCAACAGGACCGACATCGCGTACCAGGTCTCGTACATCTCCCGGCCGTAGATGCCCTTGATGGTGATCATCGAGGTGACGATACGGGCCCAGTCGACCGGGAACTCCTCGGCGGGCAGGCCCAGCATCGCGATCCGGCCGCCGTGCGTCATGTTGGCGATCATGTCCCGCAGGGCCTCCGGCCGGCCGGACATCTCCAGGCCGATGTCGAAGCCCTCGCGCAGCCCCAACTCCCGCTGCCCGTCGGCGATCGACGCCGACGACACGTCGAGGGCGAGGCTCGCGCCGATCTTGCGGGCCAGGTCCAGGCGCTCCGGGCTGACGTCGGTGACCATGACGTTGCGGGCGCCCGCGTGCCGGGCGACGGCCGCCGCCATCAGGCCGATCGGGCCCGCGCCGGTGATCAGCACGTCCTCGCCGACCAGCGGGAAGGACAGCGCGGTGTGCACGGCGTTGCCGAACGGGTCGAAGATGGCGGCCACATCGAGGTCCACCGGCGTGCGGTGCACCCACACGTTGGACGCGGGCAGCACGACGTACTCGGCGAACGCGCCGTGGCGGCCGACCCCGAGCCCGACCGTCGCCCGGCACAGATGGCGCCGCCCGGCGAGGCAGTTGCGGCACTTCCCGCACACGAGGTGGCCCTCGCCGCTGACCAGGTCGCCGCGCTCGACGTCGGTGACGTCCCGGCCGGTGTCGACGACCTCGCCGACGAACTCGTGTCCGAGGACGAGCGGCGTGGTGATCGTCTGCCGGGCCCAGCCGTCCCACGCCCGGATGTGCAGATCGGTGCCGCAGATGCCGGTGCGCGCCACCTTGATCAGTACGTCGCCGGGTCCGACGGTGGGCTCCGGGACGTCGCGGAGCCACAGTCCGGGCTCCGCCTTCTCCTTGACCAGCGCCTTCAACGCTACGGCTCCCGAGGTGAGGCCCGGCCGCGGGGCACGCCGAGGGCGCCCGCGGTCAGGGCGAGGGGTGAGATCACCTGGCAATCTGCCGTATCGCGCGGGTCCCGGTCCATCGAGGATTTCTTAAGCGCCGCCCCAGGTTTCCTTCACACCCGGCGGCTCCAGCCCCGCCAGACCTTCCAAACCAAGGGCCAGATCGGCGGCCGTGGCCTTGATGGTGTCCAGGCCGGTCCTCCCCCAGGCCCGCGGCGTGACATCGGCGACGCTGACCGTGCCGAGCACCATGCCGGTGGTGTCGATGAGCGGCGCGCCGAGATAGGAGTGGACGCCGTACTCGTCGACGACCGGGTTGCCCGCGAAGCGCGGGTAGTCGCGCACGTCCTCCAGGACCAGTGCCTTTCCCCGGGCCATGACGTGGGGGCAGTAGCCGTGGTCGCGGGGGAGGAACCGGCCGAGCACGGGCCGGCTCCCGTCCTCCTTGACGACGGGGCCGACCGCGGGCGCGTGCAGCCCGGCGAGGAACTGACCCGTGTCGTCCGGGAAGTTGACCATCGCGTACGGCGTCCCGGTCAGGGCCGCGAGGCGGGCGGCGAAGGCGTCGAGACCGGCGGTGGGGCGCTGTGCGAGCCCCAGGGCGCGCAGCCGCCGGGTGCGGGCGGGGGCGTCCTTGTCCTCCGGGGTGACGAGCAGGCGGCCGGCCGGGCGGGGCGGGTCGTAGCTCATGGCCGGGTCACGGATCGGAGGGGGGCGGGGCGGGGATGGGTCGCAGGCGTCATGTGCGGCTCCGGGAGGCGTGTCGGCGGCGGGCGCGGGAGTGGTCGGGGTGAGTGCGGGGGCGGTCGGGCGGGTGCGGGGGCAGTTCGCGTGGACGCAGGGGTGGTTCGGGTGGGTGACAGGGCCGAGGTCATCGGTGGGCGCCGTGGGTCGGCGCGGGGGTGGCGGGGGCGTGGGCGATGAGGTGCCGGACCAGGGTCAGCAGGGTCTCGACGCCGGAGGCGGAGATCCGGGCGTCGCAGCGGACGACCGGGATGCCCGGCTGGAGGTCGACGGCGGCGCGCACCTCCTCGGGGTCGTAGCGGTGGGCGCCGTCGAACTCGTTGACGGCGACGATGAAGGCGAGCCCGCGTTCCTCGAAGAAGTCGACCGCGGCGAAGCAGTCCTCCAAGCGGCGGGTGTCGGCGAGGATCACCGCGCCGAGCGCGCCCTCGGACAGCTCGTCCCACATGAACCAGAACCGCTCCTGACCGGGGGTCCCGAACAGGTAGAGGACGTGGTCCCGGTCGAGGGTGATCCGGCCGAAGTCCATGGCGACCGTCGTCTCGACCTTGTTCTCGACGCCGTCCAGGCTGTCGGTGGCCGCGCCGGCCGTGGTGAGCAGTTCCTCCGTGCTCAGCGGCGCGATCTCGCTGACCGCGCCGACGAACGTCGTCTTGCCGACGCCGAACCCGCCCGCGACCAGGATCTTGAGCGCGGTCGGGAAGAGGTCGGGGGCGGGGGCTGACGCGGGGGCGTAACGGTCAGAGCTGTCGTCGTAGTCCATCGAGCACTGCCTCCAGAAGGGCCCGGTCGGAGGGGGTGTGGTGGTGCACGGGGGGCTTGGTGGTGAGCGCCCCCCAGTCCAGGAGGTCCGCCAGCAGCACCTTGGTGACCGCCGCGGGCAGCTTCAGGTGGGCGGCGACCTCGGCGACCGAGACGGGCGCGAGGCACAGGTCGAGGGCCTGCGCGTGCTCCGGGCCGAGGTGCCCGAGGGGGGTGGCCCCGGTCGCCATCACCTGCGAGATGAGGTCGAGCGCGACGGTGGGACGGGTCCGGCCCTCGCTGACCGTGAAGGGGCGGACCAGCCGTCCGGCCGCGTCGTCGAGCCAGGGCCCCTCGCCGGCCGCCACCACGCTCAAGACCTCGTCACCGTGGGTGCGGCCACCGGCTGCCGGGGGGCGGTCGCCAGATACGGGCGGACGCTCTTGACCAGCATGGCCATCTCGTAGCCGAGCACCGCGGCGTCGGCCTCGCGGCCGGCCAGCACGGCCAGACAGGTGCCGGAGCCGGCGGTGGTGACGAACAGCAGGGTGGAGTCGAGTTCCACGACGACCTGCCGCACCTCGCCGCCGTCGCCGAACCGGGCGCCGGCGCTGCGGCCGAGGGAGTACAGCCCGGAGGCCAGGGCGGCCATGTGGTCGGCGCTGTCCGGGTCGAGGCCGTGCACCGACCTCACCAGCCCGTCGCAGGACAGGAGCACGGCGCTGGTGGTGTGCGGGACGCGTTGCACGAGGCCGCTCATCAGCCAGTCGAGATCGGATGCATGGCCGGTGGGGGCGTCGGTCGCCATGGGGGTTCGACTCCTTGGGGTACGGGGGTGTGCGGGCGCTGGGGCGGGAGGTGCGGCGGCGAGGGAGGCCGGGGCTGCGGCGGGCGCGGCGGCGGTCATGCGGGCGGGGGACTCCCGTCGTCCGCCCGCTGCCGGGCCTCGGCGAGACCGATGCCGCGCTGGAAAGCGGCCATGAGCCCGGGGTCGTGCCCTGCGGGCTGGTCGTCGTCCTGCCGGGGCGCCGGACCGCCGCGCAGTTGGGGAACGAGATGCTCCTGGGCACGCCGGCGGGGCAGCCGGGGCTTGCCGATGGTGCCGCGGACCACGAGGGCGGGGGCATCGGCCTCCTGGCGCCGGGGCTGCGGATGCGGCTGGGCCCGGGCCTGGTCCACCGGTTCCGGCCGGGGCGGGCCTTCCGGTGCCGGGGGCTCGTCCCGGCCCGAGGGCTCGGGACGGGCCTGGGGCTCGGACCGGGTCGAGGGCTCGGACCGGGTCGGGGGCTCGGACCGGGTCGAGGGCTCGGTCCCCGGCTGGTCCGGGGGCTGGAGCTCGGCCGGGGTGTGGTGGGGCCGTGCCGGGTGCGGTGGGTCGTCGTGGCCGCCCCGGACGGGCAGCGGCACCGGTTCCGCGCCGTCCGCGACGGGGCCGGGGCGGCGGTGGGATCCGACGGGCGGCGCGTCGCCGGTCGCGCCCTGCGGACGCCCCGCGCCCGCCGTCGTACCGAGTAGCGCCTGGGGGACCACCAGAACGGCCTGCACACCGCCGTAGATGTTGGTCTGCAGCCGCACCGTGATCCCGTGCCGCTTGGCCAGCTGGGACACCACGAACAGCCCGATCCGCCCGTCCGCGAGCAGCCGCGCCACGTTGACCTGGTCGGGGTCCGCGAGCAGGTCGTTCATGCGCTCCTGCTCGTCCGCCGGCATGCCGAGCCCCCGGTCCTCGACCTCGACGGCGAGCCCGGAGGTGACGAGGCCCGCTCGCAGCAGCACCTGGGTGTGCGGGGCGGAGAACACCGTGGCGTTCTCGATGAGTTCGGCGAGCAGATGGATGACGTCGGCGACGGCGTGGCCGCGCAGGGTGCCCTCGACGGGCGGCACCAGCTTGATCCGGGCGTACTGCTCCACCTCGGCGATGGCCGAGCGCAGCACCTCCGTCATGGAGACGGGGTTGGTCCACTGCCGGCGGGCGCCGGCGCCGCCGAGCACGGCGAGGTTCTCGGCGTGGCGGCGGATGCGGGTGGCGAGGTGGTCGACGTGGAAGAGGCCCTTGAGCAGGTCGGGGTCCTCGGTCTCGTGCTCCAGGTCGTCCAGGATGGCGATCTCGCGGTGCACCAGCGACTGCAGCCGCCGGGCGAGGTTGAGGAAGACCTCCAGCTTCTGCTCGCTGCCCGCCCGGCTGGACAGCTGCGCGGCCTGCACGACGGCGGTGACGGCCCCCTCGTGGACGCGGGCCAGATCGGCGGCGAGCAGCTCGAACTCGTCGGCGTCCTCGGGCGGGCCGCCGCGCGTCTTGCGCCGGGGCGGGGTCTCGCCGCGCCGCAGCGTCTCCACGAGGGCACGCAGTTCGGCCTCCCGGCGTGCACCCGCGCGGCGCAGCGCGCCGACGCGCTCGTACACGGAGCGCACGGCCCGGTCGGCGGCGACCGCGGCGATCAGGATGCCCGCGAGGGCGACGCAGCCCGCTCCGGCGAGCACGCCCCACAGCGCCGGGCCGGTGCGGGCCCCGGTGGAGCGGACGGTGAAGAGCACGGCCGCGCAGGCGCTGAGGGCGACGGCGACCGGGGGGAGGACGGCGAGGCGCAGGAGCTGGGGCCGTATGGGGGTCTCGGCCGGCGAGGGTGCGGTGCGGGCGGCCGGCCGGCCGTGCCGTCCGCCCTCGCGGCGGTCTGCGCGTGCGGCCGGTGCGCGGAGGTGAGACATCGGCGTCCTCGTACTGGTCCGTCGTTCGGGGCATGCGGCATCGCCGCGCCGGACGACGGGACGGACGCGTGGTCGCAGCCCTGCGTCGCCCGGCGGCCACTCACGGTAGTCGTCAACGCATTACGTGCGGTGGGCAGTTGCCAAAGACCTACGGTGAGCGTCCCACTCTGGTATGAGGCTTCGTACGGGAGTTTGAGCACAAAGAGAGGGCTCACCCGCCCGGAGAGGAGGGTGAGCCCTGCGGCGCGTCGACTACAGCGTGCGCTCCAGCCGCTCCGCGACCAGCTTCACGAACCGTGCGGGCTCCTTGGGCTGTCCGCCCTCGGCGAGCACGGCGAGGGCGTGCAGCAGTTCGGCGGTCTCGGTCAGCTCGGTGCGGTCCTCGCGCTCGGTGTAGGCCTGGTTGAGGGCCTTGACCAGCTGGTGTTCGGGGTTGAGTTCGAGGATGCGCTTGGTGCGCGGGACCTCCTGGCCCATCGCCCGGTACATGTTCTCCAGCGCCGGCGTGAGGTCGTGGGCGTCGGAGACGACGCAGGCGGGCGAGACGGTGAGGCGGGAGGACAGGCGGACCTCCTTGACGTCCTCGCCGAGGTGCTCGGTCATCCAGCCGAGCAGACCGGCGTACTCCTCGCTCTGCTTCTCCCGCTCCTCCTTCTTGTCGTCCGCGCCGTCGCCGAGGTCGATCTCGCCCTTGGCGACCGACCGCAGCCGCTTGCCCTCGTACTCGCCCACCGCGTCGGTCCACACCTCGTCGACCGGGTCGGTGAGCAGCAGCACCTCGATGCCCTTGGCGCGGAAGGCCTCCATGTGCGGGGAGTTCTCGATGGCCGCCCGGGACTCGCCGGTCATGAAGTAGATGTCCTCCTGGCCGTCCTTCATCCGCTCGACGTAGTCCTTGAGCGTGGTCGGCTGCTCGGCGTCGTGCGTGCTCGCGAAGGAGGCGACGGCGAGGATCGCGTCGCGGTTCTCGGAGTCGGTGACCAGCCCCTCCTTGACGACCGCCCCGAACTCCCGCCAGAAGGTGGCGTACCGGTCGGGGGCCGCGGTCGTCATCTCCTTGACCGTGGAGAGCACCTTCTTGGTCAGCCGGCGCTGCATCATGCGGATGTGCCGGTCCTGCTGGAGGATCTCGCGGGAGACGTTGAGCGACAGGTCCTGCGCGTCGACGACGCCCTTGACGAACCGCAGATAGGGCGGGAGCAGTTCCTCGCAGTCGTCCATGATGAAGACGCGCTTCACGTACAGCTGGACGCCGCGCTGGTAGCCCTGGGTGAACAGGTCGTGCGGGGCGTGCGCGGGCACGAAGAGCAGCGCCTGGTACTCGAAGGTGCCCTCGGCCTGAAGGCGGACGGTCTCCAGCGGGTCGCGCCAGTCGTGGCTGATGTGCTTGTACAGCTCGTGGTACTCGTCGTCGGACACCTCGTCGCGCGGGCGTGCCCACAGGGCCTTCATCGAGTTCAGCGTCTCGCCCTTGGCGTCCTCGCCGTCCTTGGCGTCCTCGCCGCCGGCGCCGCCCTCGCCGTCCTGCGGGGCGAGCCGGACGGGCCAGGTGATGAAGTCCGAGTACCGCTTGACGATCTCCCGGATCTTCCAGGGGGAGGTGTAGTCGTGCAGCTGGTTCTCGGGGTCGGCCGGCTTGAGGTGCAGGGTGACCGAGGTGCCCTGCGGGGCCTCGTCGACGGTCTCCAGGGTGTACGTGCCCTCCCCGCGCGACGACCACCGGGTGCCCTGGGTCTCCCCGGCGCGCCGGGTCACCAGGGTGACCTCGTCCGCCACCATGAAGCCGGAGTAGAACCCGACGCCGAACTGCCCGATGAGCCCGTCGGCCCCGGCCCCGTCCTGGGACTCGCGCAGTTCCTGGAGGAACTTGGCCGTCCCGGAGTTGGCGATGGTGCCGATGAGCCGGTTGACCTCGTCGTACGACATCCCGATGCCGTTGTCCCGCACGGTGAGCGTACGGGCCTCCTTGTCGAGGCCGATCTCGATGTGCAGGTCGGACACGTCCGCGTCGAGCGAGTCGTCCCGCAGCTTCTCGAGGCGCAGCTTGTCCAGCGCGTCGGAGGCGTTGGAGACGAGCTCGCGCAGGAAGACATCCTTGTTCGAGTAGACCGAGTGGATCATCAGCTGGAGCAGCTGACGCGCCTCTACCTGGAACTCAAACGTTTCGGTCGGCATGGTTCGCGACTACCTCACAGTCCGCTGTTCGGCTGGTATGGCACCAGTCACTGTAAGTCCTGCATCACTGTAGGACCTGGCGCGACGGGGACCTGCCGGGTGCGCCGGCTGCGGGCCCACGGGGTCGTGAACACGCCATTGGAGCACCCGGATTGGCCGATCGGGCACCTCGGGGGGAAAGGGCCGCGGGCATACTGGTGACGACCGTGGAAAGCGTGGTCGCCGCACAGGGGGCAGCCGTGCTTTCACCGCAGTGGGGCATGTCGGGGGGAGCCATGACCGAGCAATCGGTGCTGTCCGTCGGGCCGATCGAACACATGCACGTCTCGCTCAGCCGGCACCCGGGCGTGACGCTGCTGTCCGTCATCACGAACGCGTTCGGTCCCCGTTCCCACGGCATGCCGCCTGCCTGGCGTCACATGGTGCGCAGTGCGGCGCCGCCCGGCGCGGCCGAGACGATGAGCGGGATCCTCAACACGGGGCATCCGTGGCTGCCGGACAGCCTGGCGTTCGCCCGGACGCTGGCCGGCGGCGGCGCCACGTCGGTGGAGGACGAACTGGACCTGGTCGACGCGGACGCCCTGCTGGCCGACATCGCCCTGCGCTTCCCCGGCGCCGTCCCCCGGCACTGGCGGGCCATCGCCGACGATGCCGAGCGTTTCGTCGGCTCGTACCGCGCCCTCGCCCGTACCGTGTGGGACGCCTTCGGGCCGGTGTGGCGGCAGGCCGGCCGGCTCCACGACCGGGAGGCCGAGCGCATCGGGGCGGCGCTGCTCACCGGCGCCGCCGACGCGGTGATCAACACGCTCGGCGCGTCCGTCACCTACGCCGACGGACAGCTGCGGCTGCCGCACGCCTACCCCTGCCCCCTCACCCGGCAGAACCAGCGGCGCCTGATCCTCGTCCCCTTGGCGTCCGGCCATTCGGCGTGCACCTACAGCGCGGAGGACGAGGAACTGGTCTGGGTCGGCTACCCGCTGCCGGGACTCGGCCGGCTCACCGAGACCGCGCCGCCGGCCGAGGCGGACACCCGCACCGACCGGCTCGCCTCGCTGTTCGGCCCGGTGCGCGCGACGATTCTGCGCCAGGCCCGGCTGCGGCCGTCCACGAGCGAGATCGCCCGGCAGGCGAGGGTGGCGGTCAGCACGGTCACGTATCACGGCGACCGGCTGGCGAAGGCGGGTCTGGTGGAGCGGCGGCGGCACGGCCAGGAGGTGCGTCTCGTCCTCACCGACCGCGGTGTGGGGCTCCTGGACCTGTTCGACTGACCGATCCGCCGGGGTCGGCGCGCCCGACCTCGGGGGCTCAGCCCTCGCCCACGAGGTCGCGGTCTTCGCGGGACGCCGTCGGCGCGATCCGCGGAACGGGCCACTCGCGGTTCGGCGGCGGCGCCACGTCCCGCCACCAGGGATGCGTGGGAAGCTCGCCGGCGGGCTCGAACGGCCGGCCCGGGACGGGGACGGCGATCGCCTGTCCCACCGCGCCGGCCGCCGCCAGCGTCCACTCCCCCGGTTCGGCCCACGGGTGGAAGGCGAGGTTGAAGGTGCCCCAGTGGATCGGCAGCAGCACCCCGGCCGGGCCGCCGCCCTGGAGGTCCAGGTGGGCGCGGACGCCTTCCTCGGGAGTCATGTGGATGTCGGGCCAGTACTCGCTGTACGCACCGATCTGGATCATCGTCGCGTCGAACGCGCCGTACGACGCCCCGATGTCCCGGAAGCCCTCGAAGTAGCCGGTGTCGCCGCTGTGGAAGACGCGGTGCTCGTCGCCCGCCGCCACCCACGACGCCCAGAGGGTGTGCTGGGTGTTGCGCAGCCCGCGGCCGCAGAAGTGGCGGGCCGGGGTGGCCGTCAGGGTGAGGCCGCCGATCCTGGCCGACTCGTGCCAGTCCAGCTCGCGCAGCCGGCCGGCGGACACGCCCCAGCGCTCCAGGTGGGCGCCGACGCCGAGCGGCACCGCGAACACGGTGTCCGTGCCGGCCAGTGCCTTGATCGTGGGCATGTCCAGGTGGTCGTAGTGGTCGTGCGAGATGACGACGGCGTCGACCGGGCCGAGCGCCTCGATCGGCAGCGGCGCGGGGTGCAGACGCTTGGGTCCGGCGAAGGGGAAGGGAGAGCAGCGCTGCCCCCAGACCGGGTCGAACAGCACGCGGTGGCCGTCGATCTCCGCCAGCACGCCGGAGTGGCCGAGCCAGGTCAGGCGCAGGCCGCTCGCGGGGGGTGCGGCGAGGTCGGCGAGGGTGGTGGGGTGCACGGGTATCGCACGCCGCGGGGACCGGCGGGCGCGGCTGTCCCGGTCGAGGTGGAGCTTGGCGAAGTCCAGCGGGGAGGCCGACGGCCGGATCCGTGCGGGGCCGCCCGGGTTCTGGAAGACGCCGTCCGCGAAGTGCGGCGATCTGCGGATGCGCGCCATGCGCTCGCCGCTCGGGTCCCCGCCGAAGGCCGCGGGCCGCAGCGCGCGGAGCCCGGAGTTCAGGGATCGGGGACCGGCCACGGTGCCTCCAGCGAAGTCGTCGAGACCTCCATTATGGGCCGCCCCGCCGGCAGTCCCGCCGGACGGCCGCGGCCGAGGGGGGGGGCCGGGGGGCGGCGGGGGGCGGGGGGCGGGGGGCGCCGGCC
>NZ_JBEXOP010000074.1:0-13548 GCF_040611575.1 Streptomyces sp. NPDC006610 | reverse complement strand
CCTCGACCGGAAGATCGGCTACGCGCCCGCACACTTCCGCTCAATCCTCGCCAAGACGCGCATCCACGTCAGCACCAGCACCCTGGTCACCGACGCCGGCCTTCTCATGCGCTCGGGAGCGACGCGCCGCTCAGCGATCCGACCCCTCGACCCGCGCCCGCACCTGTTCCGGCGTCAGATAGGCGTCCGTGTACTCGAAGTCCCGGAGCTTGGCCGGCCGGCGCGCCTGGAAGCCGGTGCGCACGAAGTCGTCGCCGGCCACGGCGTTGAGCAGCCAGTTCGTCATGACCCGGGTCTTGGCGACGTTGGTGCGCAGCGCCGACCAGTGATAACCCCGGGCGACGGCCTGCGCGGGCAGCCCGCGCAGCTCGACGCCGAGCGGCTTGGACACCGCGTCCCGGCCGCCGAGGTCCACGACGAGACCGAGGTCCTTGTGGACGTACGGCCGCATCGGCCCGCCGCGCAGGGTGGCGATGACGTTGTCGGCGACGTGCCGGCCCTGGCGCATCGCGTGCTGCGCGGTGGGCGGGCACACCGAGCCGTCCTGCTCCTTGGCGAGGTCCGGCACCGCGGCGGCGTCGCCGAGCGCGAACACCCCGTCGTGGCCGGGCAGGTTCATCTCCGCGTTCACCGCGAGCCGCCCGCGCACCGTCTCCGCGCCCAGCGTGGCGATGAGCGGGCTGGCCACCACGCCGGCCGTCCAGATCAGCGTGCGTGTCGGCACCACCCGCCCGTCGGTGAAGGTGACCTCGTCCGGGCCCGCCTTGGCGATGGACACGCCGAGCGAGATCTCGATGCCCCGCCGGCGCAGGATCTCCTGCGCGCTGCGGCCGAGCTTGTCGCCCAGCTCCGGCATCAGCTTCGGCGCGATGTCGATCAGATGCCACTTGATCAGCCGCGGGTCCAGCCGCGGATAGCGCTTGACGGCGTTGTGCGTCAGACGCTGCAGACAGGCGGCCGTCTCGGTGCCGGCGTAGCCGCCGCCGACCACCACGAACTGCAGCCGGGACGCCCGCTCGGCGGGGTCCTGGCTGGCGTCGGCGAGGTCCAGCTGCGAGATGACGTGGTCGCGGATGTAGGCGGCCTCGGCCAGTGTCTTCATGCCGAAGGCGTGGTCGACGAGCCCCGGGATGTCGAACGTGCGCGTGACGCTCCCGGGGGCCAGGACGATGTAGTCGAAGGGCTCGTTGACGATCTCGTCCGTGATCGTGCGGATGACGCAGACCTTCGCCCGCAGGTCCACGCCGATGGCCCCGCCGGGGATGATCCGCGTGCGGTACCTGCTGCTGCGGCGCAGCGACAGGGCGATCGACTGCGGCGTCAGCACGCCGGAGGCCACCTGGGGCAGCAGCGGCAGGTAGAGCTGGTAGGAGAACGGCGTCACCAGGGTGAGGTCCGCCTCGCCGGCGGAGAGGCGGCGCTCCAGACGCCGTACGCACCCCACTCCCGCGAAACCCGCGCCCACCACCAGGATCCTGGGTCGTGTCACGATGTCCATCCCTTCCGCGGTTCCGGGCGGCCCGCCGAGCGCTCAGCACCAGCATGCACGGGTTCGGCCGGAATCGCGCCGTATGAGCCCGGAGCTCAGGCCTCCTGGGTGGCGGGCGGTTCCGCCGCCGTCCGGTCGATCAGCTCCAGCGCCTCCTCGAGGCTCCCGCACACCGGCACCGTGATGCTGACGCCCGTCAGGTCCAGCACCCGCCGTACGGCCGGGGTGGGGGTCAGGACCTGGACGGTGCCGCCGGTGCGGCGGGCCTCCTGGTAGATCCGCAGGATGATGTTCATGCCGGACGAGTCCATGAACGGGACCGCCGAGAGGTCCAGCACGAAGTGATGGCGTCCGTGGTGCAGCTGATTGGCCAGATGATGCCGGAACTCGGTCGCGGTGTCGTGGTCGAGATAGCCGTCGACGGCGACCAGGACGACGTCCTCGCGCGGCAGCGTCACGTCCACGGACAGCGGGTTCTGGGCAGTGGGCATGTCGGTGTCCCCTCCTGATGTGCTGACAGGCCCGCCGGATACCCCGGCGGGCCGATTTGATGCGTGCGCTCCGGTCACGGCAGCGGGGTGCCGCCGGTGGCGTTGAGGATCTCCGCCGTGATGTAGCTCGCCCGCTGGGAGGCGAGGAAGACGTACGCCGGGGCCATCTCGGCGGGCTGGGCGGGCCGGCCGAGCGGGGACTGCTTGCCGAAGTCGCGGGTGTCCGGCATCGTCGCCGGGATCAGCGGCGTCCACACCGGGCCCGGCGCGACCGCGTTGACCCGGATGCCGTCCTCGGCGACCATCTGCGCCAGTCCTTGCGTGAACGTGACGATGGCGCCCTTGGTCATGGCGTAGTCGAGCAGATGAGGGCTCGGCTTGTACGCCTGCACCGAGGTGCTGTTGATGATCGAGCCGCCGGCCGGCATGTGCGGCAGCGCCGCCTTGCACAGCCAGAACATGCCGTACAGATTGGTCCGCACCACCCGGTCGAACTGCTCGGTCGAGATGGCCCCGATGCCGTCCGGCTGGGACATCTGGTAGGCCGCGTTGTTCACCAGGACGTCGATGCCGCCCAGTTCAGCGACGGCACGGTCGACGAGATCGAGGCACTGCCGCTCCTCCCGCACGTCGCAGACGACGGGCACCGCCTTGCGGCCCGCCTCCTCCACCAGCCGGACGGTCTCGGCGGCGTCCTTCTCCTCCTCGGGCAGATGGGTGAACACGACATCCGCGCCCTCCCGTGCGAAGGCGATCGCCACCGCGCGGCCGATGCCCGAGTCCCCGCCGGTGATCACCGTTCGCCGGTCGGTGAGCAGCCCGCTGCCCCGGTAGGACTCCTCTCCGTGGTCCGGCGGCGGGTCCATCGGCCCGGTCCATCCGGGGTGCGGCTGGTCCTGCGAGGGGAACTCCGGCCGCGCGTGCTGCCGGGTGGGGTCCTGCTGCCCTCGGGCGTCGGTCATCGTGCAACCTCCTGGGGAAAGGGATCGCCCTTGTCACGTCGGCCGGATCCGGCCGTGATCCAAGTGCCCTCTCCCCAGAAAGACACACGTGACGGAGCTACGCGACCCGGAGCCCGACCACGCAGGTGTCGTCGTCCGTGTCCGACCTGCTGTACGTGAGCAGCCGGTCCAGCTGCTGGTCCAGCGCCGTCGGCGCCGCCGTGCGGGCGGTCGTCAGCAGCTGGGTCAGCGACTCCTCCACCGACAGGTCCCGGCGCTCGATCAGACCGTCCGTGTACATCAGCAGGGTGTCGTCGACGGCGAGCTGGATCTCCTCCTCGTCGTACGGGGTCTCCGGCACGGCGCCCAGCAGCAGGCCCTTCACCAGCGGCAGCGGCGCGGCCTCCGTGCCGCGCACCAGCACCGGCGGCAGATGACCGGCCCGCGCCCAGCGCAGGGTCCGCCGCTCGGGGTCGTACAGCGCGCACACCGCCGTGGCCGTGACCGCGCCGGTCAGATGGTGCGCCACCAGGTTCAGCCAGGACAGCAGCTGCCCCGGACCCGCCCCGGTCACGGCGAGGCCGCGCAGCGCGTTGCGCAGCACCACCATGCTGGTGGCCGCCTCTATGCCGTGCCCCGCCACGTCGCCCACACACAGCAGGATCAGCCCGGACGGCAGCACGACCGTGTCGTACCAGTCGCCGCCCACCAGGTTCTCCGTCTCCGCCGGCCGGTAGCGCACCGCCACCTCCAGGCCGGGGATGCGCAGCGGCCCCTGGGCGGGCGGCATGATCGCGTGCTGGAGCTGCAGGGCCAGCCGGCTGTGCTCGCTGGCCTCCTGCTCGCTGTGCGCGAGCCGGTCGCGGGTGGCGGCGAGCGCGACCTCCGTCCAGTGCTGGGCGGAGATGTCCTGGTAGGCGCCGCGCACCACGAACAGCCGGCCGTCGGTGTCCAGGACCGGTTCGGCGACCAGCCTGATGTGCCGGGTGATCCCGTCCGGCCGCTGCAGCCGGAACGCCACCGACGCCGGACGCCGGTGGTGGAGCACCGTGCGCAGGAAGCGGCGCAGGCCCGTCGAGTCGTCCGGGTGGGCGTGCGCGGGCAGTTCCTCCAGCGGCACCGGCGTGCTGGACTGTGGGCGCCCGTACAGGTCGAACAGCTGGCCGTTCCAGGTGATCTCGCCGGTGAGCAGGTTCTCCTCGAAGCCGCCGATCCGGCCGAGCCGCTGGGCGTGCTGGAGCAGCGCCGCCAGCCGCGCCGTCTCGTCCTCGATCCGCCAGATCAGCAGCACGCTGCTGCCGTGCCGGCTGATGCTGATGTCGGCGACCGCCGCCAGCCGCACCTGGTCGACCAGCGCCGTCAGGTTCATCCGGTGCGCCCGGTACGGCTCGCCCGTGGCGTAGACCCGCTCGATGCGCTGGAACAGCTCGCTCTCCCCGACGGCCATCGGGTAGGTCTCCAGCAGCAGCGCGCCGCTGATCACGGCGCGGGGACGGCCCGCCGGGTCCAGGAAGCGACTGTTGACGTGCTGGATGCGGAAGTCGGCGAGCCGGCCCTCCTCGTCCAGGTGCGGCACCAGCACCAGGGCGGGGTCGTGCAGCCCGTCCGCCAGGTCCATCAGCTCCAGGGCGTCCGGCAGGGGGCGTGGCTCGGCTCCGGCGCCCTCGCGGTCGCCGGACGTCTCCAGGGTGTGCGCGCACAGCTCCGCCAGGGCCTCCACCTGCCGCACGACCTGCGGCGGCTGCGGCTCCAGCACGCCCGGCCAGGCGATCTCCAGGACACCGTGCACCCTTCCCGCGACACCGGCCGGCAGGGCGACCCGGCCGCCGCCGGGATACTGCCGGCGGCCCAGCGTCGGCAGCGGGGTCTCCGACAGCGACCCGATCCACAGCCCCGTCCGGTCCATCAGGCCCCGGCGCGCCACGGTCGCCACGTCGGGCGGCACATACCGCCAGCGCGCCGCCTCGGCGGAGGAGAAGCCCGCGCTGCCCGCCAGGGTGAGCGAGCCGTCCGAACCGGCCGCCCAGATGGCGACGGCGACCGCGCCGAGCGGCTGCAGCGCGTGCTGGAGCAGGGAGTCGGCGACGGCCTGGGTGTCGTCCGCGGCCAGCGCGCGGCTCTCCGCGGTCCGCAGCCGCAGCCGTACGGCCGTCGTCTCGTCCCGCGCCTCGCGCGCCTCCCGCGCCTGCCGGGCCTGCCGGGCCTCGGCGCCGGCGGCGTGGGCGAGGAACACCTCCGTCACCTCGGAGACCCGGTCGCGGGCGGCCTTGCCGATGACCTCGACCGCCAGCTCCAGCGGCGTCTGCCCGGCCTGCTCGGCCAGCTCGTCGAGCTGCCGGGCCGCCTGCGCGGGACCGCAGCCCAGGCGCTCGACCAGGATGCCCTTGGCGAGCTCGATCAGCGCCCGGCCCTCGGCCTCCGCGTGGGCGGCGTGCACCTCGCGGCGCAGTCGCGCGACGGTGGCGGCGAGCCGGCCCACCGGGGTCGTCTCGGCCGCCTCCGGCTCGCTCGGCGTTTCGGGGAAGGTCACGGTGCGCATGCTCCTCGGCTCAAGAGCCCTCGGAAGGGGTGCGGGGGACGTCCGGACTGCCCGGCGGTCATGCGGGCAGCCACCGTCGCACGCAGGCGATCAGGTCCTGGGTGTCCACCGGCTTGGTGACGTAATCACTGGCGCCGGACGCGAGGGACTTCTCCCGGTCGCCCGGCATCGCCTTGGCGGTCACCGCGATGATCGGCAGATCCGCGTACTCGGGCATGCGGCGGATCTCGGCCGTGGCCGCGTAGCCGTCCATCTCCGGCATCATCACGTCCATCAGGACCAGCGCCACGTTCGGGTTGGCGCGCAGCGTCTCGATGCCCTTGCGGCCGTCCTCGGCGTGCAGCACCCGGAAGCCGTGCAGCTCCAGGATGCCGCTGAGGGCGAACAGGTTGCGGGCGTCGTCGTCCACGACGAGCACGGTGCGGCCCCGGTCGGCGCCGTCGGAGGGCTGCGCCGGAATCTGCGTCTCCTCCGGGCGGACCAGCGGCAGCACGTCACCGGGCTCCTCGGCCGACAGGTGCAGCACGATGCGCTCGCGCAGCTCGTCCAGGCTGGAGACGAACTCCAGCGCCCGGCCCTCGGCGCGAGCCCGCAGCGCCTCCTCCTGGACGGGGTTGGTGCGGTGCCCGGTGTGCACCAGCACGGGCAGGCTCGCCAGCGCCGCGTCGCCGCTGAGCGCCTCCAGGAAGCGGTGCGCCTCCTCGCCGGGCATGCCCAGCTCCAGTACCACGCAGTGGCACGGCGAGGAGGCCAGCGCCCCGGCGGCCTCCTGCGCGCCGACGGCGGTGAGCACCTCGACGGACGGGTGGGCGGCGCCGTCCTGCACGTCCGCGACCACGCTCTCGGCGACCAGCGTCAGCAGTCCGCGCGGTCTCTCCTCCACGACCAGCAGTCGGCGCGGGCGGCCGTCGAACGGGTCCGCGCCGCCCCGCTTCAGGGCGGGCACGACGGCGGAGGCCGACAGCTCGGCGGGCTCGGGGTCGGACCACTGGCCGGTGCCGGGCAGGACCTCGAAGTCGGGCCGGCTCACCGGCAGGAACAGCGTGAAGGTGCTGCCCTGGCCGGGCGCGCTGTCGACGGTGACCGCGCCGCCGAGCAGCTGGGCGATCTCCCGGGTGATGGACAGGCCGAGCCCGGTGCCGCCGTACTTGCGGCTGGTGGTGCCGTCCGCCTGCTGGAAGGCGCCGAAGATCGAGTCCAGATGCTGCTCCGGGATGCCGATGCCGGTGTCCTTGACCCGGAACGCCACGACCGGGCCGCCCCGGGCGACGCCCGCGGGGACCTCCTCGTCGGAGGTGGGCGCGATGTGCAGCTCCACGCCGCCCTGCTCGGTGAACTTCACCGCGTTGGACAGCAGGTTGCGCAGGATCTGCCGAAGCCGGGAGTCGTCGGTGAGCAGGTCGGCCGGCGCGCCGGGCGCGGTCGTCACCGTGAAGTCGAGGCTCTTCTGCGTCGTCAGCGGCCGGAACGTGGCCTCGACGTACTCGATGAGCTGGCGCAGCGACACGACCTCCGGGGAGACGTCCATCTTCCCGGCCTCGACCTTGGACAGGTCGAGGATGTCGTTGATCAGCTGGAGCAGGTCCGAGCCCGCCGAGTGGATGATCTGCGCGTACTCGACCTGCTTGGGGGTGAGGTTGCGGGAGGGGTTCTGGGCCAGCAGCTGGGCCAGGATCAGCAGGCTGTTGAGCGGGGTGCGCAGCTCGTGGCTCATGTTCGCCAGGAACTCCGACTTGTACTTCGACGCCAGCGACAGCTGCTGGGCGCGGGCCTCCAGCTCCTGGCGGGCCTGCTCGATCTGGAGGTTCTTCGCCTCGATGTCGCGGTTGCGGTCGGCGAGCAGCGACGCCTTCTCCTCCAGCTCCGCGTTGGAGCGCCGCAGCTCCTCCTGCTGGGACTGCAGCTCCGCCGACCGGGCCTGCAGCTCGGCCGTCAGCCGCTGCGACTCGCCGAGCAGCTCGTCGGTGCGGGCGTTGGCCACGATCGTGTTGACGTTGACGCCGATGGTCTCCATCAGCAGTTCCAGGAAGTCCTGGTGGACCTGGGCGAACGGGGTGACGGACGCCAGCTCGATGACGCCCAGCACCTGTCCCTCGGACACGATGGGCAGCAGAAGCAGCGCGGTGGGCTCCACCTGGCCGAGGCCGGAGGAGATCGTCACATAGCCGGGCGGCAGCTCGTCCACGGCGATGGTGCGGCGGCTGCGGGCCGCCTGGCCGACCAGCGACCGGCCGAACGGGAACCGGGTGGGCCGGGAGTCGTCGTCCGGGCGGCCGTAGGAACCGACCAGCCGCAGCTCCTGGCCCTCCTCGCCCTCGTCGGCCAGGTAGAACGCGCCGTACTGCGCGGACACCAGCGGCACCAGCTCGTCCATGATCAGCTCGGCGACGACGGGCAGGTCCCGCTGGCCCTGCATGAGCCCGGAGATGCGCGCCAGGTTGGTCTTGAGCCAGTCCTGCTCCTGGTTCGCGCGGGTGGTCTCGCGCAGCGACTCCACCATGGAGTTGATGTTGTCCTTGAGCTCGGCGACCTCGCCGGACGCCTCCACGTTGATGGAACGCGTCAGGTCGCCCTCGGCGACGGCGCTGGTGACCTCGGCGATCGCGCGCACCTGCCGGGTCAGGTTGCCCGCCAGCTCGTTGACGTTCTCGGTGAGCCGCTTCCAGGTGCCGGAGACGCCCTCCACCTCGGCCTGGCCGCCGAGCCGGCCCTCGGTGCCGACCTCGCGGGCGACGCGGGTGACCTCGTCGGCGAAGGCGGAGAGCTGGTCGACCATCGTGTTGATGGTCGTCTTCAGCTCCAGGATCTCGCCGCGGGCGTCCACGTCGATCTTCTTCGACAGGTCGCCCTTGGCCACCGCCGTCGTCACCAGTGCGATGTTGCGCACCTGGCCGGTGAGGTTGTTGGCCATGGAGTTGACGTTGTCGGTGAGGTCCTTCCAGGTGCCCGCCACGTTCGGCACGTGCGCCTGGCCGCCGAGGCGGCCTTCGGTGCCCACCTCGCGGGCGACGCGGGTGACCTCGTCGGCGAACGCGGACAGCGTGTCGACCATCGTGTTGATGACGTCCGCGAGCGCCGCGACCTCGCCCTTGGCCTCGACCGTGATCTTCTGCGACAGGTCGCCGCGGGCCACCGCGGTCGCCACCTGCGCGATGGAGCGCACCTGGCTGGTCAGGTTGGACGCCATGACGTTGACGTTGTCGGTGAGGTCCTTCCAGGTGCCCGACACGCCCCGCACGGTGGCCTGCCCGCCGAGGTTGCCGGCCGTGCCGACCTCGCGGGCGACGCGGGTGACCTCGTCGGCGAAGGCGGAGAGCTGGTCGACCATCGTGTTGATGGTGTTCTTGAGTTCGAGGATCTCGCCGCGGGCGTCGACGGTGATCTTCTGGGAGAGGTCGCCCTTGGCCACGGCCGTGGCGACCTGGGCGACGTTGCGGACCTGCGCGGTCAGATTCCCCGCCATGAAGTTCACGGAGTCGGTGAGGTCCCGCCAGGTGCCCTTGACGCCCTTGACGTCGGCCTGTCCGCCGAGGCGGCCGTCGGTGCCGACCTCGCGGGCGACGCGGGTGACCTCGTCGGCGAAGGCGGAGAGCTGGTCGACCATCGTGTTGATGGTGTTCTTGAGTTCGAGGATCTCGCCGCGGGCGTCGACGGTGATCTTCTGGGAGAGGTCGCCCTTGGCCACGGCCGTGGTCACCTGGGCGACGTTGCGGACCTGCGCGGTCAGATTCCCCGCCATCAGGTTCACCGAGTCGGTCAGGTCCCGCCACACCCCGGCGACCCCGGGCACCTGCGCCTGACCCCCCAGGCGGCCCTCGCTGCCGACCTCGCGGGCGACGCGGGTGACCTCGTCGGCGAAGGCGGAGAGCTGGTCGACCATCGTGTTGACGGTCTCCTTCAGCTGAAGGATCTCCCCGCGCGCGGGTACGTCGATCTTCTGCGACAGGTCGCCCTTGGCCACCGCCGTCGCCACCTGGGCGATGTCGCGCACCTGCGTGGTCAGATTGCCCGCCATGGCGTTGACGGAGTCGGTGAGGTCGGCCCAGGTGCCCGAGACACCGGGCACCTCCGCCTGCCCGCCCAGCGTGCCCTCGGTGCCGACCTCGCGGGCCACCCGGGTGACCTCGGAGGTGAACACGGACAGCTGGTCGACCATGCCGTTGAAGACCGTGGCGATGTCGCCCATCAGCCCTTCGGCATCGTCCGGCAGCCGGGTGCCGAAGTCGCCGTCGCGTACCGCCGTCAGGCCGGCCAGCAGCAACCGGAGATTGTCGTCTCCGGGTACCGCGTCGACCACTCCGGAGGTGTTGCCTGTCATGTGCACCCTCGTTCCGCTCCCCAGGAGTCCCCGTGCGAAGGACTCGGAACCCCGCCGGGCCGTTGCCGACCCCTACCGTCGTGTCCGCATTTCCGCTGTTCACGGATGTGCGCGATGAGAAATACGCCGAAGGCTAACCCAGGTTCACGGGTCGGAACAAAGCCTCTCACGGAGACGGCCGGAACCAGAGACCCACCGGGATTGGGCGGCCGGAAAGCGGGTACTCGACTGCATTTCCCTCGCCCCGCCCGATCGTCCGGGGACCGGCCGCCGCCGCGCCGAATGTCCCCGTGACACAGGGGTAGTTGGTGGCGTGAAGGAGCACACGGACCCGGTGGCCGGACCGCCGGTTCCGCGGCAGATCCGCGAGGGAGGACGAGGAAGCGTGACCATCGACAGAATCTGGTCGTACGCACCGGGCGCCGAGCACGCCGAGGGACAGGACCTGACGGGGTTCACCGTCGAGGGGACGGACGGCACGATCGGTCACGTCGACCGCATGGCCGATCCGCACGGCATGCGTCACCTCGTCGTCGACACCGGCGTGTGGGTGTTCGGCAGCAGCGTCCTGGTCCCGGTGGGGCTCGTCACCGGCATAGACACCGGCAACCGCCGGGTGACGCTCGCGTGCAGCAAGGCCGAGGTCAAGGAGGCGCCGCGGTTCCGCACCGACAGCGAGACCCGGCAGGCGCCGTATCTGACCGCGGTCGGCGACTACTACCGCGGCCTGCCGCCCCGCCAGGCCACCAGCGCCTGACCGGGGGCGGGCCGGACCGGCCCGCCCCCGGGGCCGGCCACGGCCCGGTCACCAGGGCAGGAAGACGTGCACGTCCTTGCCGCGCCCGTCGGGCACCACGCTGACCTGGTCGCACAGGGTCTGGATCAGGTGCCATCCGATGCCTCCTCCGCCGTGCCGCGGATGGAAGGGACGGGGCGCCGGAGGCGTGCTGCTGGTGTCGTGCACCGTGATGTGCACCCCGTCGAACGTGCGGCGCATGTCCAGGCGGAACGGGCCGGGCGCGTACTGCACCGCGTTGGCCGCCAGCTCCGTGACGACCAGCAGGATGTCGTGCCAGTACTCCGGGGCCGCGGGCGGGGAGGTGCGGGCCAGATCGCGAAGGAACTCCTCCGCGGCCAGGCGCGCGCCCGTCACGTCGTGCGGTTCGCCCGGGAAGCCGGCGCTACGGCTCGGGGCTTGTCGGCCGGTCAGTGTGTCGTCCCAACGGGGCTCGGTTGCCATGTCACCTTTCCAGCCTCTCGCGTGCAAGGCTGTGCTCCTGTCCGTGCGGCCGTGAGGCCACTGTTGCGGGTTCCCGTCGTCACCGGGCCTACGCGTCCCGCCTGCAGGAGCTCACCGGAACGCGCCCTCACCGGAACACGTTGTCGGAGTCGTCCCAGTCGGCGGCCTCCTCCCGCGGTCCGTACCGGCCGCGGTGCGAGCGGGCCTCGTACATGGCGTCGATCTCCTCCGCGTAGGTCCGCACGATCTCGTCCCGGCGCAGCTTCATCGACGGGGTGAGCAGCCCGTTCGCCACGTCGAAGGGTTCCGGCAGCACCCGGAAGACCCGGATCGACTCCTGCCGCGACACCGCGCTGTTGGCGGCGGCGACCGCCCGCGCCACCTCCTCGCGCAGCGCGTTCTCCTCCCGCGCCTCCCGGGACGGCGCGTCCCGCTCCAGGGCCAGCGCCGCCCGCCAGTGCGTCACGAACTCCGGATCCAGGGTGATCAGCGCGCCCACGCAGGGACGGTTGTCGCCCACCACCACCGCCTGGTGGATCAGCGGATGCATCCGCAGCCGCTGCTCCAGCGCGGCCGGGGCCACGCTCTTGCCGCCGCTGGTGATGATCACGTCCTTCTTGCGGCCGGTGATCGTCAGATACCCCTCCTGGTCCAGCCGCCCGAGGTCCCCGGTGGCCAGCCAGCCGTCCGGCCCCGGCGTGGACCGGTGCGCCGCGTCGCCGACGTAGCCGCGGAACACCGAAGGACCGCGCACCAGGATCTCCCCGTCCGCGGCCACCCGGATCTCCGTGCCGGGCAGCGCCTGCCCGACCGTGCCCGACTTCTCCCGGCCCAGCGGCTGCATGGTGATGCCGCCGCTGGTCTCGGTCAGCCCGTAACCGTCGTGCACGTAGATGCCGATGCCCTCGTAGAAGAGGGACAGCTCCCGGCTCAGCGGCGAGCCGCCCGAAGTGGCCCGGCACACCCGGCCGCCCAGCACGCCGCGCAGCCGGCGGTAGACCGCGCGCTCGTACAGCGCGTGCTGGAGCCGCAGGTCCAGGCCCGGCCCCGGTCCCCGGCCGAGCCGCTGCCGTTCGGTGGCCGCGGCGAACGCCCGCGCGGTCTCGGCGGCCCGCTCGAACAGTGCGCCGCGTCCCGACTCCTGGGCCGTGCGCAGGAAATTCTTGTACATCTTCTCGAACATGGACGGCACACCGTAGAAGTACGTCGGCCGGAACGAGCGCAGCGCCGACGACAGTGCTTCCGGAGTGGGATCGGGCACATGCCCCATCAGCAGTCCGCCGCGCAGGCACAGACCCTGGATCATCAGGCCGTACACATGGGAGAAGGGCAGGAAGACGAGGACCCGGCCCTGCTCTCCGGGCCGGGCGGCCGTGTGGCCCCAGCCTGCGAGCAGGATGTCGCAGGGGCTCGCCAGGCCACGGTGGCTCAGCGCGCAGCCCGTCGCGCGGCCGGAGGTTCCGGAGGTGTAGGCGACGACCGCCGTGGAGTGCGGCGCCACGATGCGACGCAGCGAGTCGACGGTGGCCGGCGGGATGAACTCGCCGCGCGCCCGCAGCTCGGCCACCGCACCGGTGTCCAGCTGCCAGACATGGCGCAGCCGGGGCAGGGCCGCGCACACCGACCCGACCGTCATCACGCCCTGCTCGTCCTCCACCACCACGGCCACACAGCCGGAGTCCCGCAGGATCCACTCGACCTGCTCGCGCGAGGACGTCGGATGGATCGGAACGACCTCCGCCCCCACCGTCCACAGCGCATGGCTGAAAACCGTCCACTCGTAGCGGGTGCGCGCCATGATGGCGACCCGTGCGCCCGGGGCGATCCCGCAGGCCACCAGCCCGGAGGCCAGCCCGACCACCTCGTCGCGCAGCTCGGCCGCGGTGACCTCCTCCCACTCGGCGGCGAGGGGGTCGCGGCGGCGGGCGACCAGGGGGCGGTCCGGTTCCCGGACGGCGGTGTCGAAGATGCTGTCGGCGAGCCCGCCGGCCGAGGCCGGGACGGGCGGGGGAGCGAGTGCGAAGTCGGGCATGCGCTGCTGCTCCTGCGGTCTACGGGCTGTGACGGCGCCGACGGGAACGGTTATCGACGGTGGTCGAATGTAGCCCAGACCGCGGCGGTTGGCGCCGGGAACGCGGAAGTGGGACGGGCCCGATGATCCCGGTGGGATCGGGGGACTCGGAGGCCATGACGTACATCAACCCCGACCCGGAGCCCGAGCGCTCGACCGGACTGGAACCCGGCGGCGGCGTCCCCCCTGGGGAGACGCCACCCGCCGAGAGCAGCATGCCGGAGGCGGGACCCCGGGAGACGCACAATCCGACCAAGGGCTGGGCCAAGGGACCGTTGACCCTGATCATGCTCCTGGTGGTGCTGGTCGCGGCGTTCTTCCTGATCTACGCCCTGACGCTGATCTTCTGACCCCGATCCCGGTCGCGCGGGCCGCCCCCCCCCCGCCGCGCCGCCGCCGCGCGCCCCCAGATACCGACCGAAGACAAACGAACAAAAAAAAAAAAAAAAACAACAACAA
>NZ_JBEXOP010000073.1:3134-14462 GCF_040611575.1 Streptomyces sp. NPDC006610 | reverse complement strand
GTCGGGTAGACGCCGCGGGTGAAGGGGTACGCGCCCGGCTCCCCCAGCTTCTCGGCGGGGTCCCAGCCCTCCAGGGCGTCCGGCCCGTACACCGGCTCGATGGGAAGACCACTCTCGGTAGATCGGGCACTGCCCGACTCACGCGCCATGGTGAGAAGGCCTTTCGTGGGGCGGCAGGTAGGGATGGAGGCTGGCAGGGCCAGCCGTAGGGGCCCCTGGCCGCGGGGCCGCCACGCCTGTGACGTGATGAACCGCCTACTCGGCTATGTAGGTCCGGTATATCCAGCTGTAGACGCGCAGGGAACGACCGTCAACGTGCCGTACTTCGGTGGTTGCCTCGAAATGCTCGTAGCGGTTCTCGACGTGGAACTTCACCCGGTCCGTGAAGTGTTCGACCCGGTGCATCCGCAGGTTCTCAGGGATGCCCTTCCCGCCTGCCAGGAAGATGTTGGGCTCCGCAGGGCAGCTGCCGTCACTCCGCAAGATGTGGTTGGGATGAGCCTGAGCAGTGGTGAGGATGGTGCTGGTCATGTGCGAGTCCTCTCACGCAGGGGCGCTGTGAACAGGCGAACCGACAAAGGTGGGGAGACGCGGCCAGAGTGGCGGCGTGCCGAGTGATCGGTGGTGCGGAGGTCCCGTGCGCATCGGTGCGCCAGGTGACGCGACGGCCGTGGAAAACGCCACAGGAAGCAGCCGTCACAGCTTTGCTATATCGACCGTTGCCGAATCAAGACTCAGCTTGGCGTCGATCTACGGCAGATGTCAACCGCTCCTCGGAACTCAAAGAGGCCGAATCCCGAGCGGTCGATACACGCATAGTGTTCGAGTGACATCAAAGCGCCACCATGAACAAGGGCAGGCGCAGAGCGCCGCCTGGTCGGCCGAGCCGAAGAAGGAGAATCAAGGCACGCCAAGCACCTCACGGGCGGACTGCCCGGCAGCCGGCCCGTACCACCGCGTCCCGAGCGCGCGCCAACGGGCGCGGCTCAGCAGCAGTAGCGGGGGCACATCTCGGGCCCTATGCGGCGCGGCGCGACTCAGCCGGAGCGCCGAGCTCGACAGCACCGGGGCGCACCTCAGTCGCGGGCGGTGAGGAATCCGGACAGCGCGGAAATGACTGCGGGAGCAACCCGGTAGTAGACCCAGGTGCCGCGCCGCTCGGACAGCAGCAGGCCCGCTTCGCGGAGCTTCTTCAGGTGGTGGCTGACCGTGGGCTGGGAGACTCCGACATCGGCGATGTCGCACACGCAGGCTTCCCGGTCGGGGTGGGAGGCGACTTTGGAGAACAGGCGCAGCCTGACCGGGTCTCCCAGCGCCTTGAACATGGCGGCGGTGACTTCCGCTTCCTCATCGGTCAGCTCACGGTCCGTGAGAGAGGGACAGCAAGGCGGGGCGGAGGCGGCGGCCGCCAACTGCGCTAGCTTCGACATGCATCTATGTTGACACTGGTTCCACCTCCTGCCAAGATCGCTTGATTAGATGTCTATCTAATCATTAACTGGGGGAGCTATGACAGACGTGCGCACCGCCGATACGGAGGGGCCCGTGAGGACGGCCGTCGTCACAGGAGCCAGCAGTGGGATCGGAGCGGCAACCGCACGAGCACTGGCTCGTAACGGTTTCGAGGTCGTCCTGACCGCACGCCGGGCCGAGCGCCTGGAGTCGGTCGCGAAGGAGATCAGGAACGACGGCGGAGACGCCCGGATCTCCCCCCTGGACGTGACCGACCGGGATGCGGTCCTCGCATTCGCCGAGCAGCTGCCGGCGTGTGACGTGCTGGTCAACAACGCCGGCGGCGCCTATGGGACGGAGCACATCGAGAACGCCGATCCCGGCGACTGGCGGTCGATGTACGAGGTGAACGTCGTCGGCGCACTGCACATGACCCAGGCGCTGCTGCCGAGCCTCAAGGCCTCGGGTGACGGGGTGGTGGTCGTCCTCTCCTCAACAGCCTCGTTCACCTGCTACGAGGGTGGCGGCGGCTACAGCGCCGCCAAGCACGGTGCCCATGTGCTGGCCGAGACACTGCGTCTGGAGGTGTGCGGGGAGCCGCTGCGGGTGATCGAGATCGCGCCGGGGATGGTGCACACCGAGGAGTTCTCCCTCAACCGCTACCGCGGGGACCTGAACAGGGCCGCCTCCGTGTACGCAGGCGTCCCCGATCCGCTGGTCGCCGAGGACGTCGCCGACGTGGTGACATGGGCGGTGACCCGGCCGCCGCATGTGAACATCGACCTTCTGGTGGTGCGGCCCAGGGCCCAGGCGGCGCAGCACAAGGTGCACCGCACCCCCTGACACCGAACGTGGTTGCCCTTCCGGACCGGGAGGGCAACCACGTTGTCGGTGCTCAGCAGCCGGGTGCGCCGGGCTGGTCGAACATCTCCGCGGCGTAGGCGGCGAGCTGCAGAGCCGCAGTGTGGTCGATGCCCAGTTCCGTGGCAGCGGACAGCACGGCGTCCGAGGCGGTGGCTGAGGTGCCCAGGTGCTTGGCCGTGACGTGAAGGAGCTGCTCGTGCTGGTCCTTGGTCAGGCCCAGACGCAGGGCGAGTGCTTCTCCGCCGGCGGTCACCGAGCAGACCCCGGTCTCGGGCAGTTGCAGTTCGACCGACTGGGCGGCTTCCATGTCGCCGGCGAGGGCAGCGGCGATGGAGCGGACCTGCTCGTAGCCGGTGAGCATGAGGAAGGTCGGGGCGCGACCGTAGCTCTTCATGCCGACGGCGTAGTAGCCAGGTTCGGGATGGGCGAGTTCGCGGTAGCCGTGCGGGGTGACGGTGCCGCACGAGTGCTGGTTGGGGTCGATGAGCGGGGCGAGGGCGCGGGGTGCGGACATGATCGGGTCGAGTTCCAGGCGGAGCTCGTCGGCGATGCGGTAGTCGGGCCGGAAGCCGGTGGCTGCGACGATCCGGTCGGCGGTGAGGACGTGCTCGGTGCCGTCCGGTCCTCGGGAGATCAGTTCGACCTGGTCGTGGGCGGGGTTGTCGCCCAGGGGACGGATGGTGTGGGTACGGAAGTTGGCGGCGAGGGTCACGCGGCCAGTGTCCACGAGCATTTTCAGGCCGGAGCCGATGGCACCGCGGGCGGGCAGCTCGTCGTCGCTGCCACCGCCGAAGGATGCGGCCGGGTCGGCGCCACGGATGGCCCAGGTGATGGTGGTGCCCGGCGCGGTGTCGGCCAGTTCGGCCAGGGCCAGCAGGGTGTTGGCCGCCGAGTGGCCGGCGCCGACGACGACGGTGTGGCGGCCGGCGTGCTGGTCGCGGTCGGCTCCGAAGACGTCGGGCAGCCCGTGGTTGATCCAGGCGGAGGCTTCCTGCTCCCCGTGGGCAGGCAGGCCGTTGGCTCCGACGTGGTTGGGTTGGCGCCAGGTGCCGGAGGCGTCGATGACGGCGCGGGCGAGCAGTTCCTCACCGTCGGCCAGGCGCAGGACGAAGGGAGCCGTTTCACGGCCGGCGGTACGCAGGCGGTCGATGCCCAGACGGCTGATGGCGGTGACGTCGGCACCGTACCGGATGTGGGGGGCCAGCACGGGCAGCTCGGCCAGCGGCTGGAGGTACTGCTTCACGAGGTCTCCGCCGGTGGGCAGGGCGGAGGCGTCGGGCTCGTCCCATCCGGCGACCGCGAGCAGGCGGCGGGCGGCGGGGTCGGTGTTGAACTCCCAGGGGCTGAAGAGCTGGATGTGGGACCAGGCTCGAACGGCTGTGGCCGCGGCATCGCCGGCTTCCAGGACGACGAAGTGGACGCTGCGTTCGGCCAGGTGCGCTGCGGCAGCCAGGCCGACGGGGCCGGCGCCGATCACGGCGACAGGAAGGCGGTCGGGGCTGAGGTCAACCACGGTGCGGTGTCCTTTCACGAAGGGCGGGGCGGCAGTCAGGCATCTCGCGTGGGATCGGGCGAGGACGTACCGAGGCCTTCGGCGCCGTCCGCCTCTGTGCGCTGCGTGGTGCGCTGCTCTGCCCGCCGCCGTAATTCGGCGATCGCGGCACAGCAGGGGCTGGTCTGCTCGGCACCGGCGGGGCCGACGGGATCACTCATCAGGATCGGCTCCTGTCGTGGCGGCTCAGACGGCGACGCGGGAGCGAGTGCATCACGACCGCCTGTATAGATAAATAACGAATCAAGATTCCAGCCTTGCCCTTACTTCGATGAATGTCAACCAGAGGCCACACCTTCGCGGGTTGTGACGAGCGTCACTCCGCGCCGCGTTGCGCGGACGCCGCACGTCGGGTCAATCTCGATACATGTCGAAACAACGGGGGTGACGGCACAGGGCCACCCGCCCACAGTGCCACGGCGACATCGGGGACCAGCGGCTGTGCCGATAGCCGCACCCGGCCCGCGAACGGCCAGTGCGCTCGCCCCGCACATGACCGCTCTCAGCCAGCGGAGTCGGCCCTTCCCGTCCCACTCCCGCCTTTGCCCTCGGCGTGTGCGCCCGCCACCGGGCCGGCCTGCTGCCGGTCCGCCGCGCCCATGCCGCGGTTCCTTCCGTGCTGCTTCACCAGTGAACGGCTTCGCCATGCCCGGAAGGACATTCATGCCTCACGACTCCACCCGCGCGGCTGAGACCGCCAGTGAACCGATCGCCATCATCGGCATGGCCGGACGGTTCGCCGACGCCACCAGCCCTGAACAGCTCTGGGACATGCTGCTCCAGGGCCGCGACGCCATCACGGACATCCCGCCCGAGCGCTACGACATAGACGCCGTCTACGACCCCACACCCCGCACACCCGGCCGCACGGTGAGCCGGTGGGGCGGCCTGCTCCGCGACATCGACGCCTTCGACGCGGAATTCTTCGGCATCTCCCCTCGCGAGGCCGACCGCATGGACCCCCAGCAGCGGCTGCTGCTGGAAGTCGCCTACGAAGCCCTCGAGGACGCGGGCCAGCCCCTCTCCCGCATCGCCGGCACCGACACAGGCGTGTTCATCGGCCAACTAGGCGGTGACTACTGGCATCTGCAGTACGACGACCGCGATCAGCTCGACCTCTACGCCATGACGGGCGCGGCCTCCCGCGCCATCACCTCCGGCCGCCTGTCCTACGCCTTTGACCTGCGCGGCCCCAGCTTCACCGTCGACACCGCCTGCTCCGCCGCGCTTGTGGCCGTCCACAACGCCGTGCAGGCGATCCGGCTCGGCGAGTGCCCCCTGGCGATCGCCGGCGGCGTCAACCTCATCCTGCTGCCGGAGGAGGGCGTCGTCTACTCCGGCGCCGGCATGCTCGCCTCCGACGGCCGCTGCAAATTCGCCGACGCCTCCGGTGACGGCTTCGTGCGCAGCGACGGCATCGGTGCGGTGATCCTCAAGCCGCTGTCGGCCGCCCTGGCCGACGGTGACCGCATCCGGGCCGTCATCCGCGGCTCCGCCGTCGGCAACGACGGCCAGAGCAGCGGCTACCTGGTCACCCCCGCCGTCGAGGGCCAGCTAGGCGTACTGCGCCGCGCCTACGCCAACGCGGGCGTGGACCCGGCCGACATCGACTACATCGAGGCCCACGGCACCGGAACCAGCGTCGGTGACCCGGTCGAACTACAGGCCCTGGCCGACATCGTCGGACACCGCCCGCCCGACCGGCGCTGCCTGGTCGGCTCGGTGAAGACCAACATCGGCCACACAGAGGCTGCTGCCGGCATTGCCGGACTCATCAAGGCCGTGCTGTGCCTGGAGAACAAGACGGTCCCCCCGAACCTGCACCTGAAAAACCCCAACCCGGCCGTCGACTGGGACAACCTGCCGCTCACCGTTCCCACCCAGGCCACACCGATACCCGAGCGGGACCGGCCCGCCATCGCCGGGGTGTCCAGCTTCGGCTTCTCCGGCACCAACGCCCACCTCGTCCTCGAAGCCGCCCCCGAGCCGGCCGCTCCCGCCCCGGATGCGCAGCCGCAAGCGGACCGCAGCGAGCTGCTGGTGCTGTCCGCCCTCACGCCCGAAGCTCTCACCGACGCCGCCCGCGCTATGGCCGACCACCTCGAAGGTCCCGGCGCCCAGCACTCCCTGCGCGACATCGCCCACTCCTCGGCGCTGCGCCGCACCTGTCACGACGCCCGGCTCGCACTGCCCGTCGACAGCCACGCCGAGGCCGCTGCCGCCTTGCGGGGCTTCGCCGACGGGGAGAACGAACCCGGCCTGTCCTTCAGCGACTACACCGACCCCGAAGCGGTGCCGAGGATCGCGTTCGTCTTCCCCGGCCAGGGCTCGCAGTGGCCGGGCATGGGCCGCGAACTCCTGGAGAGCGAACCGGTCTTCCGCCAGGCCATACAGGTCTGCGACGTCGCCATCAAGACCGAGACCGGCTGGTCGGTCATCGAACTGCTGCGCTCTGCGGACGAGGAGCGGCTCAAGCAGCTCGACGTCATCCAGCCCACCCTGTGGGCCATGGAGATCGCCCTGGCCGAGCTGTGGCGTTCCTGGGGTATCGAGCCGGACGTGGTCATCGGGCACAGCATGGGCGAGTCCGCCGCCGCCTACATCTCCGGCGCGTTGTCGCTCTCCGATGCCGCCGCAGTCATCTGCCGCCGCAGTCGGCTGGCCAAACGCCTCTCTGGACGCGGCACCATGGCCTGGGTCGCCCTGCCCGCCGACGAGGCCACAGCCGCACTGGCCGGTCACGAGGACACGGTGGCGGTGGCTGCCATCAACAGCCCCACCTCCACCCTGCTGTCCGGCGACAGCGACGCCCTGGACGAAGTGCTGGCCTCCCTCGACGCCCGCGGCGTCGACAATCGCCGAGTCAACGTCGACTTCGCCTCGCACTGCCCGCAGATGGATGCCCTGCGCGAGGACCTGCTCACCGAGCTGTCCCACCTCACCCCGCGAGCGGGCCGCATCCCGCTCCACTCCACCCTGCTCAACGAAGTGATCGACGGCTCCGCAATGAACGCCGACTACTGGGTTCGCAACATCCGCCAGCCGGTCGACTTCGTCGGAGCGGTCCGCGGTCAGCTCGGCCTGGGCGACACGGTCTTCGTCGAAGTCAGCCCTCACCCGTTGCTCGTGTCCGGAATCCGCGAGACCAGCCGCATGGCCACCGGCGCGGACACCACCGCGGTCGGCAGTCTGCGCCGCCACTCCGACGAACGCAGCGCCCTGCTCGCCTCGGCCGCGGCACTGCACACGGCCGGCGCCGGCCTCGACCTCGGCACACTGACCGCAGGAGGCCGCTACGTACCCCTGCCGTCCTACCAGTGGCAGCACACCCGCCACTGGATCAGCCGTACCAACGCCCCGGCAGCACCCGCCGCTGCGGTGACCGCCGAACCCGAACCGTCCCAGCCGCCCGCGCATCCGCTACTGGGCCGGCCAGTCCGCGGCGAAGGCACCACTCGCATCTGGCAGGGTCCTCTGCGCCTGGCAGACAACCCCTACCTGCGCGACCACTGCATTCAGGACACGATCATCCTGCCCGGCACGGCCCATCTGGAACTGATCGCCGCCGCCGCCCGCACCGAACTGGGCTCCGGGGCGCTGTCGGTGAGCAACGTGCACTACCACCGCGCTCTCTTCCTGGACGAGGACGGGCCCACACCCGAGGTCCAGGTCACCCTCACCCCACGCGCGGACGGCTCACTGCACTGCCGTGTCCACAGCCAAGACGCCGACACCAGTGACTGGATCCTGCACACCGAAGCCACCGCCCGCGCCCTGACCGGCGGCACTCCCCAACCCGACGAACCGCTCCAGTCGATCCGCGCCCGCCTGCCGCAGCACCAGGCCGCCGGCGACTTCTACCCCTGGAACGCAGCCCGCGGAAACCAGTGGAACGGCACCTTCCAAGGCATCACCGAACTGTGGCGCACCGACGGCGAAGTCCTCGCCCAGCTGACCTGCCCGGCCGCGCTCGCGGACAGCCTTGCACTCCACCACTTCCATCCGGCGCTCCTGGACGCCAGCGGCCACGCCATGGCCGCGGCCCGCCCGCTGACGGCTCCCGGCGAGGAAGGCGTCTTCGTCCTCGGCGGCATCGACGAGGTCCGCTTCTACCAGCAGCCGCCCGCCTCACTGTTCAGCCACGCCAGGCTGCAGCCGTCCCCGCGCGAGGACTCCTTCGTCGCCGACATCGACATCCGCGGTGACGACGGCTGCCTGATCGCCCAGATGCGCGGCCTGCGCCTGCAGTACCTGGCGGGCCACGCCCCCGCCCTGCTCAACCCCCGCCCCGAGGACGCCGTGACGCCACCCCGTACGACCGACACGCCGGCCTCCGCCGCAAGCAGCGACCTCGACACCTGGCTGCACACTCTCGCCTGGGAAGACGCCCCCCTGCCCGCTCCCGTCACAGCCGCCACCGATCGGGACGGTTTCTGGCTGGTGCTGACCGACAGCGGTCCGACCGGGCGCACGCTGGTGCGGGAGCTGACCGGCCGCGGGCAGCGCGTTGTGGCCGTCACCGCTGGTGCGGGCCGCCTTGCCGGAGGCGGCGACCGCTATCGCATCGACCCCTCGCAGGAAGAACACTTCCGAGAGGTCCTGGGCGATACCGCCCGCTACGGATCCTGCCGCGGCATCATCCATCTGTGGGCACTGGACGCCCAGGTCGGCCTGGACGCCACGCCCGCCGAAATCCGCCGGGCCCAGCTGCTGGCCGCGCACAGCGTCTTGTACCTGGCACGGGCCCTGGAGAAGGAACCGCTCGGCCACCCGCCGCTGTGGCTGATCACCCAGCTCGCCCAGGCCACCGGTACGGCGGAGCGAGTACGCCATCCCCTTCAGGCCGTGTTGTGGGGACTGGGCCGCACGTTGGCGGCCGAGACCCCCGCGCTGTCCCCGCGCATGGTCGACCTCGACCGGTCCGCGGCCAGCGTTTCCGCCTTGGTGCAGCTGCTGCAGGAGGCGGACTTGGAGGACCAGATGGCGCTGCGAGAAGGAAGGCGCCTGGCAGCCCGTCTGCGCCCGTCGGCCGCCACCCGCTTGCCGCAGGCCCTGTCGCTGCCCTCGCCCGGCGTCATCGACGACCTGCAGCTGATCGAGACCCCCTCGCGTGCCCTGGCCTCTGACGAGGTCCGTATCCGCGTCAGCCACGCCGGCGTCAACTACCGCGATGTGCTGCTGAGTCTGGGCATGTACCCCGGGCAGGACGACAAGCCGCCGGTCATGGGCTGGGAGTGCGTCGGCACGGTCAGTGAGATCGGCCGCGCCGTCGGCGACGTCGCGGTGGGCGATGAGGTCATTGCCTTCGCCGAAGGTTCGCTGGCCTCCGAAGTCGTCACCCGCGCCTGCCTCACCGCGCCCAAACCGACCAGACTGACCTCGGCTGAGGCCGCGACGCTGCCTGCCGCGTACCTCACCGCCTACCACGCGCTGAACGACATGGCCCGCCTGGAACGCGGCCAGAAGATCCTCATCCACACCGCCACCGGCGGCACCGGCCGGGCCGCGCTGAACGTCGCACGCTGGAAGGGAGCCCGTGTCTTCGCCACCGCTGGCAGTGACGCCAAGCGTGAGCTGCTGACCGAGCTCGGTGTCGAGCAGGTGGCCGATTCCCGCAGCCTCGCCTTCGCCAAGGCCTTCAGACCGGCCGTCGGCGAGGAAGGCTTCGACGTCATCTGCAACACCCTGGCCGGTGAAGCCATCGAAGCGAATCTGTCGCTGATGGCCCCGTACGGGCACTACCTGGAGCTCAGCAAGCGCGACATCCTCGACAACAACTCGCTACCGCTGGGCGCCTTCTCCCGCAACCTGTCCTTCCACGCCATCGACGTCGTACACATGATCCAGCATGCTCCCGAGCGCGCCGGAGGGGTGCTGCGGGCTGTCGCCGCCCTGGTCGACACGGGTGCTTTGGAGGCACTGCCGCACACGGTGTACCCGGCCGAGAAGGCCGCGGAAGCCTTCCGCCTGATGGCCCAGGCCCGCCACACCGGCAAGATCGTCATGTCGTTCGGCCAGCCCACTGCGGCAACCGGTCCGCGCGGCCGGGCTGTGACGGTGCACGCCGACGGCACGTACCTGATCACCGGTGGTGCGGGCGGCATCGGTGGCCAGCTGGCACTGTGGCTGGCCGACCAAGGAGCCCAACACCTTCTGCTCACCGGCCGCAGCACACTGCCGGCAAATGACGCGCCACTGGACGAGGATCACCCGCAGGCCGCCGCCGTCGCCGTACTCAGGCAGCTGCGCGAGCGCGGCGTGCACGTGACGTACCAGGCCGTGGATGTGGCCGACACTCAGGCCATGCGGGCCATGCTCGAGTCCCGGCGCCGCGCCGGCCGACCGCCCGTTCGCGGCGTCTTCCACGCAGCCGGGGTCATCGATTACACCCCGCTGAGCGACATGAGCGGCGCCGAGATGGACCGAGTCCTGGCGGCCAAGGTCTCCGGTGCGTGGAACCTGCACCGGCTGCTGCGTGAGGAATCGGTGGAGGCGTTCGTACTGTTCTCCTCCGGCTCCGCCCTGCTCAGCTCCCCCATGCTGGGCGGGTACGCGGCCGGAAACGCCTTCCTCGACGCGCTGGCACACCACCGGCATGCCCAGGGCCTGCCTGCCACCGTCGTCAACTGGGGATTCTGGGACAGCGTCGGCATGGTGGCCCGCAAGGAGCAGCAGGAAGAGCGCACGCTGCTGCCGCAGGGCATGAGCTCCTTTAGCCCGGCCGACGGATTGACGCTGCTGGGTAGGATCCTGGCCGAAGGCCGGGTGCACACCGCGGTACTGCCGGCCGACTGGCCCGCCTGGGCCCGCGCCTACCCGGGTGCCGCGACAGCTCCGCTGCTGCAGCACCTGATCAGCGGCGACCGGCCGAGGCACCATGCACCGACCGGTGAGGAGCGGGACGTCGAACCTGTCACTCCGTCTCAGATCGCCGAGCCTGCGGTTCCGCGCCCGGCCACGCCCGCGCCGATTCCGGCACCGGTGGCCCCTGCAACCGTCCCCGCACCGGTGACCACAGCCCGGCCCGCGCCGCAGGCCCCGGTTTCCGCGCAGTCGGCGCCCGGCGGCGAGCTGCTGGACTTCCTCAGGCAGGAGGTCGCCGTGGTGATGGGACTGCGCCCCGAACGCGTCAACCCCAACCGGCCGCTCAACCGGCTCGGCATGGACTCCCTCATGGCCGTCGAACTGCGCAACCGCATCGAACGCCGCTACCAGATCAAGCTGCCCATGGTCCAGCTCCTCAAGGACGGCACCATCACCACCGTCGCACAGGCCCTGGCCGCCGAACTGAACGCCGCAGACGCCTCGGCCTGACCGAGCGAGTGACGAGGACCGACTTCATGAAGACCACCGACATTCGCATCGGCGGCGAGCTGCTGGACTTCCTCAGGCAGGAGGTCGCCGTGGTGATGGGACTGCGCCCCGAACGCGTCAACCCCAACCGGCCGCTCAACCGGCTC
>NZ_JBEXOP010000073.1:0-3036 GCF_040611575.1 Streptomyces sp. NPDC006610 | reverse complement strand
AGGCCCTGGCCGCCGAACTGAACGCCGCAGACGCCTCGGCCTGACCGAGCGAGTGACGAGGACCGACTTCATGAAGACCACCGACATTCGCATCGCCGGACTGGGCACGTACATCCCTGAGATCGTCGACGCCCGCAAAGCCGTCGCGCTGGGCCTGTACGACGCCGACGAGTACGAGTTCTACGGCTGGACCGGCGCTGCGGTCGCCGGCGACAAGCCCGCTCCGGACATGGCGATCGCCGCTGCCCGCCAGGCCATGGACCGCTCCGGACTGCACCCGCATGACATCGACTTCCACATCCACGCCTGCGGCCACGAGCAGGGGCCCGAAGGCTGGTCGCCGCAGCATTACATCCTGCGGCACCTGACCGACCGCGACGTACCCTCCTTCCGCGTCTGGCAGGCATGCAGCGGCCTGATCGGCTCACTGGAGCTGGCCGCCTGCTACCTCAAAGCCGTGCCGGAGCGCAACGCCGCTCTGCTCACCGGCGCCGACAATGTCGGCACCCCCAACTTCAACCGGTGGGCCTTCGGTATCCAAAACGGTGTCCTCGGTGACGGAGGCAGCGCAGTTCTGCTGTCGAAGTCCGAGGGCTTCGCGAGCCTGCTGTCCATCAACACCGGCTCCACCGCCGAAGTGGAGGAGCAGTACCGCGGGACCGAGCCACTGTTCCCGCCGTCGCTGACGGTCGGCCGCGGCATGGACTTCAAGGAGCGTCTGGCCGCCGCCGGCGGTCTGGAGGAAACCGTCGCCGAGGTCGTGCGCCGCCAAGGCGAACTGCGCACGGAGATAGCGCTCCGTACCCTGGCCGAGGCCGGGCTGGAACCGGGCGACGTTACCCGTGTCTGCCACGTCTTCACCGGCCAGGAGAGCTACCTGAAAGTTATTCTCGACCCGATGGGACTCTCCCCCGAGCAGGGCCTGCTCGACTTCGGCCGCAACCTCGGCCACATGACGGTCAACGACCAGATCGTGGGTCTGACACACCTGGTGGAGACCGGACAGGTCGGCCCCGGCGACCACGTCCTGATCGTCGCCCACGGCGGCGGGGTGTCCATCACCTGCGCCGTCGTACGCATCGACGAACAGCCCAGCTGGGCCGCCGTCTGATCACCTGCGCCGTCTGCCAGCCCCGCCATGGGGCCGGCAGACGGCATATCCGCTCGCTCGCACCACCATCCAGGGGGCATCCGTGCAGAACCTCGCCGCATCACCCTTGCTCGACGCCGAAGCGCTCATTTCCGGCTTCGGGTTGCTGGGCATCATGGCCACCGTCTTCGCCGAATCCGGCCTCATCGTCTGCTTCTTCCTGCCCGGCGACTCATTGCTGTTCACAGCGGGACTGCTCGTGGCCAACGACCAGTTCCTCCATCAGCCCCTGTGGGTGGTCATGCTGGCCATCGCCGTGGCCGCCGTCCTGGGCGACCAGTTCGGCTACACCTTCGGCCGGAAAGTGGGCGGCTCCCTCTTCCGTCGCCCCAACTCCCGGTTCTTCAAACAGGAGAACGCCGAACGGGCTCAGCAGTTCATGCTCAAGCATGGCCCCAAGGCCCTGGTGATGGCCCGCTTCATCCCCGTCTTCCGCACCTTCATCCCCATTACTGCCGGCGTTGGACGCATGGCATATCGCACGTTCCTCCTGTTCAACGTGATCGGCGCGGTCTTGTGGTCGGTCAGCCTGACACTGGTCGGCTATTACCTGGGCCAGATCGCTTTCGTCCGCAACAACATCGAAGCCATCGTCATCGGCATCGTCCTCGTCTCCGGCATCCCGATCATCGTCGAGGGCATCAAGATGCGGCGCCGCGCCCGTAGTGCCCCAGCCGCAACCCAGGAGACGGCCACCGCCGGGTCCACCACCCCTGAAACGGAGCTGCCCCGTCCATGATCTCCGCACAAGACTTCTGCGACTTGCTGGCCGGCCACGGCTTCACCCTCGCCAGCGGCGTTCCCTGCTCCCACTTCGGCGGCCCGATCGCGCATCTGAGCACCCAGCCGGGCCGGTACGTGCCAGCCCCGAACGAGGGCAGTGCACTCGCGGTGGCCGCCGGCGCCGCCCTTGGCGGACAGCGCGCCTACGTCATGCTGCAAAACTCCGGGCTGGGCAACCTCATCAACCCGCTCACCTCACTGGTGATGACCTACAAGTTGCCGATCCTGACCTTCACCAGTCTGCGCGGCTGGCCAGACCCGGCCACGGACGAGCCCCAGCACGCGGTGATGGGGCCAGCGACGCCTGGGCTCCTCGACAGCGTCGACGCTCCGTACCACACCTTGTACGCGCAGAATGGGGTGGAGGAGTTTTCCGTGGTCCTGGAGAAGGCGGAAAAGGACCTGGCCGAGCAGCGGGCGCCGTTCGTGCTGGTCGAGCGCGGAGCCATCGGCAAGGCCACCGCGGCCAACGACCCTCACACCGATGGCCTGCCGGCCGCCGAGGCCATCCGGCTTGTCACCGCGGCCGCACCGCAGGCGGCCGTCGTCGCCACCACCGGTTTCACCGGTCGTGACACGTTCGCCGTGGCGGATGCGCCCGGAACCTTCTATATGCAGGGGTCCATGGGACACGCTTCCTCGATCGGCCTGGGGGTCGCGCTGACGCATCCGGAGCGGACCGTGGTGGTCCTGGACGGGGACGGTGCCCTGTTGATGCACCTGGGTGCGTTGTCCATGATCGGCAGTGAGGCGCCTGCCAACCTCATCCATGTCGTGCTCGACAACCGGGTGCACGAGTCGACGGGTGGGCAGGCAACGACGTCGGCGACCACCTCGTTCCCCGATGTGGCGATGGCCACCGGCTACGCCAGCGCGGTCGTCTGTGACCATGAGGACGCTGTGCAGGCCGCGATGGCGCGGGCCCAGGCCGCTTCCGGCCCGCACCTGATCTGTATCAAGACGCTGCCCCGCACGGGCACGATCCCGCCGCGCGCGACCAACGCACTCAGCACTCTGGACATTCGGGACCGCTTCCAGAGCAACCTGCAGCAGTAGCGCGCCTCATGTCGAAGGGGCGGGTGCTCCACGCTGAAGCGTGGAGC
>NZ_JBEXOP010000072.1:0-14715 GCF_040611575.1 Streptomyces sp. NPDC006610 | reverse complement strand
GATGCGGCCGGAGGAGTCGTAGCGGAAGGTGACCGTCTTGCCCTCGGTGTCGGTGGTAGTGGTGAGGTTGCCGTTCGCGTCGAGGTTCCAGACGGTGGTGCGGCCGGTGTTGTCCTTGGCCTGCCACTGCGAGGGGTAGGTCTTCACCAGGTCGATGAAGCGGCCCGAGCGGGTCTCGGTCAGCTTGAAGCCGCCACCGGCGTTCTGAGCGACGGTGATCGTGCCCTTGTTGCGGTCGGTGACCTTCGTCAGTGTTCCGTGCTGGTTGTAGGTCTCCTTCGCGCCCGACTTCCACTTCGTCAGGGTGTAGGTGCCGTCCGTGTTCTTCCTCAGGTCCTGCGAGTAGCCCTTCGGCGTGGTGAAGGAGCCGTCGCTGTTCCTGGCGAAGCGGACCGTGGCACCGGAAGCGTCGTAGAAGATCACTTCCGAGGAGCCGACGGACAGGTAGCGCTCGTACTGCTGCCACCAGCGCTGCGAGACCCTGCCCCACGGGGCGTCCAGCGAGTTGTAGGTCCGCGCCAGCTGCAGGCGTTGGCCTACGCCGGCGATGTCGAAGTCCGTCGCCGTCAGCATCAGATTGCCGGTCGAGTAGTCGATCTTCGCGGTGAGCGCGTCCGTAATCGCGAAGCTGGTGGAGCGGTGCCAGGGAACGTCGCCCTGACCCTCGGGGATGATGCTCAGCGCCGAGGTGTCCGCAGCGGCGCCGCGATCCGGCGCCTGCTCGCCGCTTGCCGTCTTGTCCGCGGTGCCCTTGACGCGCTCGCGCTGTTCGCGCTGCCACGGCAGGAACGTTTCGCCAGTCGGGTTCTCGGAGCGCTCGGACGCCACCGGACGGTTCGCGCCGACCTTCACCGTCGGCATCTCGAAGTCCGGGCTGTTCTTGCCCCATACCGACACCGGCTTGTCGTCGGCCGCCGCCACGCCCGCGCCGGGCAGGACGGAGACGGCCAGGGCGATCGAGGCGATCACCGCCAGGCAAACGCCGGTCGCTGATCTCTTGCGGGCACGCCGAAACGGCATGCCGAAGGCACGCTCGTGCATGACTTCCCCCCACAGGAAGACGGACCCCGGCGGCCCCAGTGGTCACCGGGCGCCCACAACCTGTCACAGGCTCGTACAAAGTACCGAGCTGTTCCCTGCAACTCAGCTCTCATGCGGGCAAGAATCGGCCCCTCCCGTTCACTTGACAAAACGGCGTGAACAGGACACATCGAAGTTCCGACGGCTCTGGGGCAACCGCTATGGGCAGGTGCAGCTCGTGACAATTGACCAATACCACTCTCTTCGGCAGTGGCCTTGGCGCTCGGCGCGCTGTGCAATCCGGCTTCGGATGGCTCGCGCTGCCCGAGATCGAGACCGGGCGGAGCAGTCCTCCTTGGAGTCCGCACCTAGTCTTCTGAGTCAGGAATTCTATTCAGATAGCTGGCGAGACGTTCGAGGATCTGGTCTGCGGTCTTGGTCCAGACGTAGGGTTTGGGGTCGGTGTTCCATGCGGCGATCCAGGTGCGGATGTCCTTCTCCAGCGCTTGGACGCTTTTGTGCACACCGCGCCGTATCTGCTTGTTGGTCAGCTCGGCGAACCACCGCTCGACCAGGTTGAGCCAGGACGAGCCGGTGGGCGTGAAGTGCAGGTGGAAGCGGGGGTGAGCCAGCAGCCAGGTTTTGATCGCCGGCGTCTTGTGGGTGGCGTAGTTGTCCAGCACCAGGTGCACGTCCAGGTCCGCCGGTATCTCCTGGTCGAGTTTGATCAGGAACTTCTTGAACTCCTCGGCCCGGTGCCGGCGGTGCAGAGAGCCGATCACCTTCCCCGTGGCCACCTCCAGTGCGGCGAACAATGTGGTGGTGCCCGCGCGCACGTAGTCGTGGGTGACCCGCTGCGGGACACCAGGCATCATCGGCAGCACCGGCTGGGACCGGTCCAGGGCCTGGATCTGCGACTTCTCGTCGACACAGAACACCAAGGCCCGCTCGGGCGGGTCCAGATAGAGGCCGACCACGTCGTGGACCTTGTCGACGACGTATGGGTCCGTCGACAGCTTGAACGTCTCGGTGCGGTGTGGCTGCAGGCCGAAGACCCGCCAGATCCGCGACACGGTCGACTGCGACAGGCCCATCTCCTGGGCCATGGCCCGCGTCGACCAGTGCGTGGCGTTCTTCGGCGCGGTCTCCAGCGTCCGCTTCACCACCGAAGCGACCTGCTCGTCGGTAACCGTCCGGGGCCCGCCGGACCGCGGCATGTCACCCAGCCCGGCGATCCGGTGCTCGACGAACCGCTTCCGCCAGCGGCCCACCGCATGCGGCGTCGAACCGAGCTGGGCGGCCACGTCCTTGTTCGACGCGCCGGTCGCGCAGGCCAGGATGATCCGGCACCGCAAAGCCCACGCCTGCGGGGTGGAACGGCGCCGAACCCATCCCTCCAGCGCAGCCCGTTCCTCATCCGACAGGATCGACTCGGCCTTCGGCCGCCCAGTACGTGCCACCAGGCAACCCTACACATCTGAATAGAATTCCAGACTCAGAAGACTAGACGGTGTCCCGTAAATGCTCTGGGACATGCTGGTTGACCTGCTCGTTTGCCTGTCATCCGGTGAGGGTGAGGTTGTGCAGGCGTGCGATGCCGAGCATGGCGCGGTGAACGCCGTCACCTCTGAGGCGGCAATCGCGCGGGATCTTCCAGCTCTTCATGCGGGCGAAGGTGTGCTCGACGCGGGCGCGGACCGCGCGGTGGGAGGCGTTGTGCTCCTCCTTCCAGGACGGCAGTTCCTCGTTCTTGTGTCGGCGGTAGTGCGGGATGGTCAGGCCGGTGCCCCGGTAGCCGCCGTCGGCGATCACCGTGGGGGTGGTGCCGACGGTGGCCTTGGCGCCGGAGTCCTGCCAGGCCCGGCAGTCGTTGCGGTTGCCGGGCAGCGGCTTGCCGACGGCGACGACGAGGCGGGTGTCGGCGTCGATGACGACCTGGTGGTTGGTGGAGTAGCGGTAGTTCTTGCTGGAGGCGGCCACAGTCCGGTCGCGGGTGGGGACCAGCGTGCCGTCCACGATGAGCACGGTGTCCTTGCGGTACCGCCGCCGGGGCTGGAGGGCGAGAGCCGGTCCGAGGCGGTCGACGATCCGGTCGGCCGCAGACTTGGAGACGCCGAAGAGCGGGGCGAGTTGGCGCAGGGTGAGGTTGGTGCGCCAGTACGCGGCCACCAGCAGCACCCGGTCCTCCAACGGCAGCGACCACGGCCGGCCCTTGCGCACCGGATCGGCCCCCTCACGACGCAACGCGGTGATCAGCTTGTTGAACTGCCGCGGGCTCAGCCCGGTGAACGGGCCTATCCATGAGGGCTCCGACGCCGTGATCACACCAGCCACGGCAAGATCATCTCACCTCTGACCAGCAGTTACGGGACAACCTCTACCGCCGACACAAGAACGAGGAACTGCCGTCCTGGAAGGAGGACCACAACACCTCCCACCGCAAGGTCCGCGCCCGCGTCGAGCACACCTTCGCCCGCATGAAGAGCTGGAAGATCCTGCGCGATTGCCGCCTCAGAGGTGACGGCATTCACCACGCCATGCTCGGCATCGCACGCCTGCACAACCTCACCCTCACCGGATGACAGGCAAACGAACAGGTCAACCAGCATGTCCCAGAGCATTTACGGGACACCGTCTAGGGCACTCCGCTTGCTGTCACGCTCACCAGCGGAAACCGGCATGACGTCACTCAGATGCTGCCCGGCCTGCAGCCTCATATGCCTTCGCCGTCTCCGAACTCCATTCTGAAAGATCAGTGAGGGGCGACCTGCCAGAGGCGGTGGCAAGGCGGCAAAGTCAATTCCCGCCGTTGAGGGCTGAACTCATGAGAGGTCGAAGATGATGTTCACCGAACCGTCCCGTCCGGCGCCTCCGTGAGCGTGAGAGTTCCATCCTCCGCCTCGCAGACCCTCACCAAGATCCCGCCGTTGTCCTCGCCGGGAAACACAATGGAGAAGTAGGGGTCCATCTCCATGAGGAAGTCCCAACCCTCACGCTGGGTCGTGTCGAGGGCATTGGCATGCCGACCGGTTGCTCGCCACGTGCCGACCGCGTCGACAGCGATAGTGATGTCGATGTCGTAATTCTCAAGGCACGTCGCGTGATTGGCCTGCCATTCAAGGCGGGCCTGACCCACGAACCGATCCATGAGCACACTATGCACGGTGCCTCGGCCGGACGGCCAAGTCTATGCGGCTGCCGGTCGCCGTGGGTCAGACTGTGAGACAGAGCCGCATGGGGCAAGCCGGACAGGCCTTCGCCTCAACCGGCTGCACCGATGTGCCTTAACTGCCTCCGGATCTCATTCTGAAACCATCAGTAAGTACATCGTCAAAGCGCGTTGAAGCGCTGGCGCGTGCGCACACGGGGTGCTGTACCGTCTGATACAGGTGCGGGGCCTACGGCGGTCGGGACGACCGCATGGAGTTTGGAAGGACTCGTGGCCTGCAATCGCGTCAACGCTGCCAAGTTCATCGCACGGCATCTGCCGGAGCCACACGAGACGGACCTCGGCGGCCCTCCTGCCCATCACCTTCTGGCGACCGCGTTCGCCGACATTGCCTGCCCGCCGCCAGGCCACCACCTCAGCTGGGACGACTGCTACAGCAGCGCGGACATGCTGCCGCTGCCTCGCAAAGCCGACCTGCTCCTTGATCCGAACGGCAAGCCTCACCCTTTGCCCGATCACCTGGTCGGCGAGGCCAGAGAGCGGGCGGCGCAGGCTCGCCAGAAGGCAGCGTGGATCCGAAGGGAAGCGCACCGCCGCGGGCTTCGCTGACGGCAGGTCTGCCAGATCAGAACATCGGCCGGTTGTGGGTCTGGCGTTGTGGATGAAGCGGGCGCCCGCCCTTGAGACGTGAGGGCGGGCGCTCGCATGTCAGCCCTACGGTGCCAGCAGCTGGCCGGGCTGGACCGGCACGATCTCCACGGCGGTGCAGCCGGCGGCCTCCAGTTCGGTCTTGCGTTCGTCGGCGCTGTGCTGGTCGTAGGCGACGGCGGATGCCCGCGGCCGGCCGTCGGGATCGGTCCAGGTGAAGGTGTAGTTCTGCATGCGGGCATCATGCCGGGCAGCACTGACATTCGACTATTTCCGGCCGCCACCTACCACAGTGGCTGAATCATGGTGCATCGTGTGCGTATGGGAAGCCGATTCCCCCAGACGGCTCCCCTTCCTGGGCCCTGCCGTGCGTGACCGGCCGACAGGGCCCGCCGCGCCTCCCGGGAGGCATACGGCTGCCTCGCCGCCAGTCAGCCGGCCTTTGCGGTGTTGGGGAAGTCGTGGACGCTGGCGGTCAGCCGCAGCGAGTACACCCGCTCCAAGGCATCCAGGCACTACGCTCCCTCGACGCGGCCGGAGAGCCGGTCACCTTCGACGCCGTTGCCAGGCAGGCGGGCGTCTCCCGGTCCTGGCTCTACGGCCAGCCGGACCTGAGGGCTGAAGTCGAGCGCCTGCGGGCAGCACACCGCCGAGCACCCGCCTCCTCGGTTCCAGCACGCCAGCGGACCTCCGACGCCTCCCTACTACGGCGACTCGAAGCAGCGAACACCCGCGTCAGGCAACTCACGGACGAGAACCGCCGTCTCCGCGACCAATTGGCCAGCACACTGGGCGAAAAGCGAGCCGAGAGAATCACGCGAGACCAAGCGAGGGGACAACGATGAGTACCGCCGACGAGCAGGACCGACTACTGCGGGGACCCAGAGCCGCTCTGCAACGAGCCCGGCTGGACCAGGCGACGTGGGCGGACCTGGCCTACTGCGGCGTTCAGGACACCGACGACGGCGCCGTGACCGACCGCAACAGATCCGCCCGCTTCGCGGTCCTGTGGGCACTGCAATACGACCGCCGCCCCCGGGACCTACCGCTCCTGCGCTTCCTCCTCCAGCAGCAAACCACCTACTACCGCGAAGCCGTCCCCTGGGGCATGGCACCCGACCTGCCCCTGGCCGGGTTCCTGGTCGCTGAGCACCGCCAGGTCGATGACCTGTGGCTGCACTGGGACGCCAAGAACGTCAGCTTCGACACGGCCCTGGGCTACCACCTCTACCACCTCCTCACCGCAGGCATCACCGCCAGCACCGAGGCGGTGCAGGCCAGTTCCCACCCTGACCGCGACCGCATCCTGGGCGACATCACATCGGCCCGCCACACCGACACAGTGGTCGAAGAATGGCTGGACCAGCAACGCGCACGATTTCCCGCCGACCCTGCCGACGAAGGGCTCAAAGCATGGGCCTACCACGCAGCCCGCCTCGGCGAACGCGAGGCATCCCGCCTGTTCATGACCGGGTGGGCCGCCAGCGAGCCTCGAACCGACGACACGCTCAACACACTGCAGTTCCACCTCGCCCACCTCGGCTACCTCGCCGAAGCCGTGGACGTGCAGAAGGAAGCCGTCGCACTCAAGGATTCGTGGTCAGGGGCGAAAGGGAGCAAACTGCTCACCCTCGCCAAACTGCAACGGCGAGCCGACGACTTCGCCGGCGCATGGCAAACGCTTCAGGAGGCCCAGCACACCCTGCCGCCAGACAAGCGCGGCCTCGAGCAGAGCAAATGGCGGCACTTCGTCAAAGAGTGCTTCCTTCTCGTCCCGAAGGCACCTGACACCTTGACCGCGCAGCGTCTCCTCGCTGCGAGTGAGCAGGATCTGCAGGGGATTCCCCGACTTTGGATGGACGGAGTTCTCGACGCGGCCATCGCGGCCGCCGAACACATCGGCGATCCGCAGGCACTCCACCGCTACGGCGAACTGCAGCAGGTCGCGGCCCGCGAGCGAGCTCAGGAGGTCGGCCGGGCAACCCGTCCTACTCCGTCACGACCGGCAACCTAGTGAACTCCAGCACCCGCAGCGCGCAGATGAGCCAACCCACGATAACTCGTGGCGGTATGTCTCGCGCTGATATCGATCGGTCAGCTGTCCTCCATGCTGCCAGCCTGGCCAACTCCGCCTCGACAACATCGTCGTCAACGGCGAACGCCAAGGTCACAGGGACGGTACTGGACCGGACTCAAGATAATCCAACAGCAAGTCGGTCATGAGTGTGACAGCTCCACGGCCATCTACACGCACGTAAGCGACGACTTCATGAACACTGCCTTGAGCAAGGCCCTGGCCCCGGCGTTCGCCGGCGTCTGACGAGGAAGGACCGACATGAACGAAGCAGTCAAAGCTGAGGTTCTGGCGGAACTCGACGGGCTGCGGCGCGCGAGCGGTGTCGCCACCGGCCACGCCGACCTGGTGCGCGAGTACTCGGCGGATGGCTCAGAGTGCCGGATCGTCTTCGCCGACCTGGCGGACGGCGAGGTCGTGGAACTGGTCCGCGAAGAGCGGGAGCTCGCCCGGTCCGGCGGCTACACCCTGGAGTGGAAAGTCTACGGCCACGACCGGCAGCAGGGCCTGGCTGCCGCGCTCGAAGCAGCGGGCTTCGAGCCCGACGAGGAGGAGCAGGTGCTGATGCTCCCGGTCGCCGAGGCATCATCGGCCCTCTTCGACACCTCGGGCTACGAGGTGCGGCAGGTAACCGACGGCGCCGATCTCGACGACTACGCCGAGATCTCCCGCCAGATCGGTCGGCGCAACGCGGAAGAGGAGCGTCGGCAGCTGGCTCGACTGCTCGAAGAACAGCCTGACGCGATGAGCGTGCACATCGCCTACGCCCAGGGCGAGCCGGTCTCCTGCGGACGGGTCTACTTCCAGGCCGGCAGCCCGTTCGCCGAGCTGGCGGGCGCCCGGACCAAGACGACCCACCGTCGGCAGGGCTTCTTCACCGCAGTGGTCGGCTCCCGGCTGCGGCAGGCCAGGGAGCGCGGCTGCGGGCTGCTGGTCACCGATGCACTGCCCACCTCTGAAGCAATCCTGCGCAAGCGCGGTTTCGAGGTGGTCACCTTCACCCGGCCCTACATCCTCGAGCCGGACAACTGAGCGCCTCGGTGCGCCGTCCGGAAGACGCGGACCCGGCGGAAGCCTGCCCAGAGGAATCGGGCCCGGGACTCGCGGGCCAACGAGAGGGAGGAACCCGATGATGGTAGCCAAGCTCGACTACCACTGGCACCTACGCAAGGTCATGGCGGACCGCGGGATGTTCTCCACCACCGGCCTCATCCCGCCGCTGAAGGAACGCGGCATCAGCCTGTCGTCGAGCCAGGTCTACCGGCTCGTCGTCGAGCGGTGTAGTTGACTGCTGACGCGTCAGGGGCGGTCTCGCCGGACCGCCCCTCCAACGAATGACATCGAGAACTGTCCGAGCTGTGACGAGGGCAGCCTTCCCGCGTGATCGACGACCTTGCCGACGCGACCTGGGACCGTGAACTCGACGACCTCTTCCTGCGCATCGGCCACCGCTTCGGCCGTGCCGACCTGCGACGCCGCATGCGTGACTACGTCCGCGCCCTGCTTGGCCCGGTCGGCCGAAAAAACGGCTGGCAACTGGCCGAACACGCAGGCCACCGCACCCCCGACGGCCTGCAACGGCTGCTGAACGGAGCCACCTGGAACGCCGACGACATCCGCGACGACCTGCAGGCATACGCCGCTGAACGACTCGGCGAAGCCGACGGAGTCCTCATCCTCGACGACACTGGCTTCGTCAAGAAAGGCACCACCTCCGCAGGTGTCCAGCGCCAGTACTCCGGCACCGCCGGGGCTTGTATTTCAATTACTGTTGTGCCAGCCAGAGTTGGCGGGACACTGGGGTGTGACTGCACATACGGCCGCTCGAGCCTCGGTGGTGGCTCTGAGGGCCAAGTTCGATCGGCTCCTGCCCCATCTCGATGAGCGTCGCCGTCGGCTCTACCTCGCCAGCGAGGCCGCCGCGCTCGGCCACGGCGGGATCACACTGGTGGCTGCCGCTTCCGGCGCCAGTGTGGGCCCCATCGCCCGGGGGATTGCCGAGCTGTCCAGGTGTCTTCTGCCTGCCCGGAGGGTCCGTGCCCGGGGAGCCGGCCGCAAGCCGCTGACGGTCACCGACCCCGGTCTGCTGCCCGCGCTGGAGGCACTGATTCGAGCCGAATACCCGGGGCGATCCAGTCTCGCCGTTGCGCTGGACCACGCTCTCACTGCGATCCCTGGCCTCGACACTGACCGCTCAGGGCCACCCGGTCAGCGCGGTGACCGTCGGACGCCTGCTGCACGCCCTGGGATACAGCCTGCAGGGAACCGCCAAAACCACGGAAGGCGCCGCTCATCCGGACCGGGATGCCCAGTTCACCCACATCAACGCCACCGCCGCGGCCTTCCTCGACGACAACCAGCCGGTAATCAGCGTGGACGCCAAAGCCAAAGAATGGCTCGGCAACCGCGACCGGCCCGGACGCACCTGGCGTCCGGGCAAGAATCCCATCCGCGTGGACTGCCACACCTTCATTACCAGCGACCAGCCCGTGGTCATCCCCTACGGGATCTACGACATCGCCCGCAACACGGGCTGGGTCAACGTCGGGACCGACCACGACACGGGCGAGTTCGCGGTGGAATGCATCCGCCGCTGGTGGCAGCACCGCGGACGCGACGACCATCCGGACGCCAGCCGGCTGCTGGTCACCGCCGACTGCGGCGGTTCCAACGACCCACGCCGCTCGACGTGGAAGAAACACCTTGCCGCCTTCGCCCTGGAGAGCGGGCTGGAGATCACCGTCTGCCACTTCCCGCCCGGAACATCGAAGTGGAATGTTCAGCCGGTCCCATACCAGCACGATCGGCGCTTTGACGAGGTGGTGGACGCCATCGATCAGCGCGATGAAGTCGCGCTCGCCCATGCTGCGGCGCTTGCCTTTGCCTGCGGAGTGGACGCGCAGGCGGTGACACAGCCGGGTGCGGGAGCCTGGCCGTATCGCGATCAGCCCGGCCACCGACAGGCGCCCCGAGCGGCGGCCGCTGACGGTCACGACCGGCGTGTGGCCGCGCCGGCCCCAGGTGCGTCCTTTGGGCGGCCGTCGGGTGAACCCGGCTTCGTCCTCGAAGCAGATGTAGCCTCCGCAGGCGGCCCGGGCCCTTTTACCTCAGCCCAGGTCGCCTCCTTCCACGCGGTCACGGCCTGCTCGTCGCGTTCGGCGACCCTGCGCGCGGGGACCTGCGGGCTGAAGCCGAGCCGGTGCATCAGTCTCGTCGCTCCGGAGACGCTGTAGGAGACGTGGAACTTCCTGCCGATCAGCGTGGCCACCCTCGCTGCGGTCCACACCTGGTCCTCCACCCAGCCATGCGCGGCCGGCCCTTGCTCGAGATACCCCGCGAGCTTCTCCAAGCGGCGCGGCGACAGACGGCACCGCGACCCGCTCGGGCCACGGGAGGCCAGAGCCTCACGACCGCCGTCCCGCCACAGCGTAATCTGCACGGCGGCTGACATTGCATCACAACCGGGACCACGCCAAGATCCGCACCCTCGGCGAACGTGCCATGGCCACCCGCGAATGCTGGCGGCTCCTGCGAAAGCTTCGCTGCAGCACTACACGGATCACCGCCGCCGTCGAGCCGCCGTCGCCTCGAACTCGCCACCCGATCAAATCGGAAAAGGCTCAGCGTTCTCAAAACGACCAGCGGCGTCGGGCTTTACGCGCCACACCGGCTACCATTCGGCGGAAATCTTATTGTCAATAACTCCTATCGACTGGAAAGTGAGCACAACTCCCCAGCAAAGAAGGGCGGTTTCAGTACCCATTGGCAATACGCACTGCGAGCAGGCGAGCGGCATCAACTCCTTCTGGTGGATCACATCCCAGCACCTGCTGAATCCTTCGGAATGCATTTTCGAAGGATTCGGAGCGATCCCCATTAGCGATTGCTTCCCTGTATCCCGTGCGTTCTGCGAGGATATCCGGACGCGCCCCGTAATCATACTCCGAAAAGAGGGGGTCAAAGGATGAAAGAGTCACTCCGTCTTCCGCATAGGCAATCCAGGAAGACGTTGTTTCACTTACTCGAGCAGAGAGGGCGACCGTGCCGCAAGAGAGCGTCACGAGCGCTTCATCTTTCGCGATATAGGAACCCTCGGCTTCTATAATGAACGACCAGTCTTCGTACACTCCGGCACGCAGCAAAGGGCCATCAGTCCTCAACATATCCGCCGCATCGAGGTCGTCAAGACAGAGGTCAGGCACATCTTCGGGTTCGATATCTTCGCCGATCATTTTAATGACTTCTGCTTCATGCCGGGCAAGATGCACCAGGTGAAAGGTATTGCCGACCACTCGACGCAATGATTCGACAGGATCTACGTGCCGCAAGAACACGACACTGTAGCCATTTGGATAGAGTGACGAATTAGGGAATTTCTTCACGATCATACTGAGCCTTAACTTCTCTGCAAGCGTTGAGTGGCCCGGTCCGATTCTTATCGGACCGGGCCACTCGTCTGGAAACAGCTACTATCCGTTACCGGCATCCACCCAATAGGCGTCCCCGCCCAGCAGGCGCCATTCCGTCGTCTTCCTTCCCAGATCGCCACCGACCCCTTCGTTTTGCACCTTGGGCATGCTGGCACGCGCACACTTTGCGTTTGGGGGGGGCATCTGACCTTGCTTGAGGCCCGGCCATATGAGATTAAGGTAGACTTTGCCCTCGATCGTCTGAGACGTCACCATGTACTGCTGGCATTGCGCTCCCGACGTAACCCCAAGCTGCCTCCCGCTCTCCTTAGATTTGGCGAAGGGATACTCGTCGCACTGGACCGGCGGAGGAGTGGATGAGTGGGGCACAAAGGTACTGTCGCAGATGACATCGCGGTTTTTGCGTGCCTCAGCTTCGTCCGCCTCGCGGTGAAGTGGCTGTCCATGGCCCTCCCAACCCGGGTGAGTGGCCATGCTTGACTGGACCATCCCGATGAACATGCGAGCTTCCTTGTACTTCGGATCAACCACAAAAGTGGGCGTGAAGGCCGGCACGACACAACCAGCATATGCGCTCACCTCGGCGTCGCAGCGGACTGTGTAATCCCCGGCGCTCTGCTCTCCGTGGCCACCCCAACTGGTGGATCCGTGTGTCCCTCCGATGTTGACGGACAGCGAGTATTCGATGAGGAAGGATTTGCGGCCCGTGGTTCCCGTCCAGTTGCGCGTGATGCTCCCGTCCAGAGAGCCACCGACGACAATCGGCCGATGAGTGTCCCAGGCCGAGTTCTGCTTGCAACTGGTGTCGAGCGAACATGTCGATTCGACTTTCACGGTCATCACGCTCGACGTAATGTCAGCTGAGGTGAGATCGAACTTCATGTACTCAAAGAACTGAGGAATCGCGTTCTGGGTGTCAATCTCCTGTTCGAGAATGCCGTAGGATTTACCGTAGATGACGCCTGTTACGATGTCCATCTGAATTATGACCACACCGCGGCGCGAGCAGATCGACGTCCTTTGGACGTAGACTTGATTCTCCGGCTGGCTGCCGCACCAGACCACACTGGCAGCGGATTCGCGTGACACATCTTGAGTTGCTGCTAACTCCTGAGGCGTCTGCCATTCGAAGCATATGGCCCTCTTCTGGCCTGCAGCACGAAGGTTCTTCAGGTTCCGCCTGGTCTCATCACAGTTAGAATCAGGCGCCTCCGACTTCTCTTTAGATAATGCCTTGAAGTCCGACGGAGAGACGCCGGCCTTATGACTCGGGACGGCGCTGATCATGGTTGCACCGCTAGTAATTCCGGCCAGATTCGCAGGCTCACTATTGGCGCTCGCGGTCGCAGACATGAGCAGCGACAGAGCTGAGGCGGTCGCTGCTACTGCGAGACGTTTAAGGGTTCGCAATTCTTTTCTCATTTCACCTGACGGATTACTTCCCACCCTTCTCGCCTACTACGCAAACATGTAGCGATCACTGCGTCAACGTCTCGTTTCAGCCAGCGACCTTTTTAAGCCGCGCCTTGAGCGGATGCGAGTGAAAAGCGCGGGGCTGCTACTGCCACTTGTCCAGCTCTCGCCCTACTCACTCAGTTGGAACCGGACACTGACAGGGCTGGACTCCAGTACGTCATTTCAGCCAAACCATTCGTATTTCCGCCAGCCCTCGAGTTGGTGAGCGTTGGCCTGCACGTTGTACCGCGCAGGCAGGATCTCCCACCCGCGGTCCAGAGCAATCCCCGTGCGCTGCTCAACAGCGAGAGGACGGTAGGTGAACTCGAGCGCGACGAAGGAGCACTGCCCGGCCTGGGAAGTAGGCTTCTCGACCTCGCGGTCCGGAGTCCCCCTTACTGATCGTTTCAGAATGAGAGCTGGACGATCATTCGTTGTCGAGCCGCTGGAGAACCTGTGTGAAGTCGCCGTCGTCGAGCAGGCCGGCCAGCACCTGCGTCATGTTGTCGATGCCGGGATCCCGGACGATGAGGCCGTCGGAGCACCAGAAGTAGCGGCCGCCCAGGGCCTCGCCGGTACGGGACCACCTGTCCATGATGCGTTCGACCTCGGCGAGCGTGAACACGGTCGCGCTCCAGAGCGAGCCGTCCGCCGTCAGCCGAACCTCGACGTCGACGTTGGAGATGCTGTCCAAAGGCTCGCCCGCATTGGGTACGAACGACGCCTCGAACCGATCCGTGCGGACGCGGTAGAAGGGTCCGTCCCAGTCCCAACCCTGCTCCGCGGTTTCGCTCCTGGTGTTGGCCATCCGGGGAGTATGTCCAGCCTGCCCGAGCTTCTCAACTGGGTTCTCTGGCAAGCTCCAGCATCGTGATCGCGAACCCTGTCCCCGACGAGCTATGGGACCGGATAGCCCCGCTCTTGCCAGCGCGGCCCGTGCGACGGCATCGCCACCCTGGGCGGCGCCCGGTGCCGGACCGGGTTGCCCTGGCCGGCATCGTCTACGTCTTGCGCAAGGGCGTGGCCTGGCGCGACGTACCGAGTGCAGTGGTGGGCTGCTCCGGGGTGACGGCATGGCGCCGCCTGCGGGACTGGACAGAGGCGGGCGTCTGGCCTCGCCTCCATGCCGCACTGTTGACCGAACTGCGTCGAGCTAACTTGCTGGACCTGGACGACTGCGCCGTGGACGGCTCACACATCCGGGCCTCAAAGGGGGGATCACGTCGGCCCCTCGCCCGTCGACCGCGCCCGCCCCGGCTCAAAGCACCACCTGATCGTCGACCGCCACGGCACCCCGCTGGCCGTCACGCTCACCGGCGGCAACCGACATGATGTCACTCAGCTCCTGCCGCTGCTGGACGCGGTCCCACCGATCCGGGGTCTGCGAGGGCGGCCCCGCCGCAAGCCCCGGCGCCTATACGCCGACCGGAGTTACGACTTCGACAAGTACCGCCGCCAGCTGTGGAAGCGCGGCATCAAGCCGGTGATCGCCCGACGCGGCATCGCTCACGGCTCCGGACTCGGCAAAGTGCGCTGGGTCGTGGAGCGCGCGTTCGCCTGGCTGCACCAGTTCAAGCGCCTGCGCATCCGCTACGAGTACCGGGCAGACCTTCACCAAGGGCTCCTCGAACTCGCCTGCTCGATCATCTGCCTGCGGCGGCTCTCTCGATCATTCTGAAACGATCAGTTAGGCCGTGTCCTATGTGGTGCTGGCTCGTTGAGTCGGCTATGGGGCGGGGTACGTGGAGTTGGATTGTTCCGGATGGGCTGTGGGAGATCGCGAAGCCGCTGATCCCGCCGTCGAAGGTGCGGCCGCAGGGCGGTGGGACGCAGGACACTCCTGATGAGACGTTGTTCGCGGCCATCATCTATGTGCTGGTCAGTGGCTGTGCCTGGCGGGCTCTGCCGCCCTGCTTCGG
>NZ_JBEXOP010000071.1:0-14996 GCF_040611575.1 Streptomyces sp. NPDC006610 | reverse complement strand
TACTTAGAGATGAAATCACGGGCCGCGCCGCCACCCCCCCCCCCCCGGCCCGGCCCGGACCGGCCCCACACCCACCACGCGGCCCTACCTCGCTCGGCGCCGAGCGAGAAAGGGCCCCTTCTTCTGCCGGGTTTCCGCCGGGCGGAAACGGGAGGCGTCAGGCGCCGCCCGGTCCGCCGGCCGCCGGGCGGCCGACGGCGTCGGGATGCTCCAGCACCGCCAGAGCCCGCCCGATCATCTCCACCAGGTCGGCCTCCTCTTCGTATTCTCCCCACAGCACCTGGTGGAAGGCGCCCGTGACGGCGCCGACCAGGACGCGCAGTTCGAGGTTGTCCGCGGCCAGGCCCGCCCGTTCGGCCAGGACCTCGCCCACGGACTCGACCCACCGGTCCTGCTCCTCGCCCACCAGGGCCCGGATCGCGGGCACCTGGCGCACGAGCCGGCGCCGCCACCGGTACTCCTCGCTGAACTCCCCGGCGAGGCGGCGCACCGTCTCGGTCACCACCGCCCGCAGGGCGGCCAGCGGCGGTTCGTCCGCGGGCCGCTCGCGCAGGAAGGCCATGGTGAACCGGGCGTAGTCGTCCGTCAGGACGATGTGCTCCTTGCTGGGGAAGTAGCGGAAGACCGTGCTGGGCGAGACCTCGGCCGCCGCGGCGATCTGCTCGATGGTGGTGTTGTCGTACCCTCGCTCGTCGATCAGCCGCCGGGCCGCTTCGCGGATGGTCTGACGGGTCCGCAGTTTCTTGCGTTCGCGCAGGCCGAGGTCGGCTCCGGCGACGCCGGCTGCCGACGCCGCTGCGCTGGTCGTTGCAGAGGGCATGGGGCTCATTGTCGCGCACCGTCCGCGATGCCGGACGACGCCTCGGTCTCGGGCTGCTCCGCGTCCTGCGCGCCGGGCGCGGCGTGCCGGCTGTCGGGCAGCTTGAAGGCGGCGAGCGCGGCCGCGACGACGCCGGCGATCGCGCAGACCAGCAGCACCGCGCCCATGCCCTCGACGAAGGCGGACTCGGCGGAGCGGGCCAGCTCGGGCAGGTCGAGCCTGGCGGCGACCATCTGCGCGGCCACCACGGACTCCTCGGCGGCCTCGGCCGCCTCGGACGGGATCCCGCCGGTGTCGACCCGGTCGGCGAAGACGCCGTTGAGCACACTGCCCAGCAGGGCGATGCCGATGGCGCCGCCGACCTGGCGCAGGGTGGTGTTCAGGCCGCTGCCGGTGCCCTCCTTGCCCTTGGGCAGCACGCCGAGGGCGGTGTCCAGGGCAGGCACCATGACGAGGCTCACGCCCAGGCCGGTGAGGACCATCCACACCACGGTGAAGCCGTAGCCGGAGTCGGTGCTGGTGGTGCTGCCCAGGAACATCGCCAGGGACATGATGAGCAGGCCCGCGATCACCAGCGGCCGGGTGCCGACCTTCAGGGTCAGCGGCGGCACGATCTTGGCGACGACGATCATGCCGGCCACCAGCGGCATCATCCGCAGGCCGGTGCCGAAGGCATCGTGGCCCTGGATGACCTGGAGGTACTGCGGCAGCACGAACATCAGGCCCATGAACACGAACATGCCGAGGATGAGGAAGACCGTGTTCCAGCCGAAGACCGGGTTGCGCAGCAGTTCCAGGTCCACCATCGGGCGGGGCCGGCGCTTCTCGCGCAGCACCAGGCCGGTGAGCATCACCAGGCCGCCGATCAGCGCGGCGAGGATGACGGGGTCGCTCCAGCCCTCGGCGGGCCCCTCGATGACGCCGTAGACGAGGGCGGCGAGGCCGAGGATGCCCAGCACGGTGCTGAGGACGTCGACCGGTGGGGCGGAGGGGTCCTTGGTCTCGGGGATCAGCAGGGCGCAGGCGACGATGCCGATGGCGACCAGCGGGATGTTGATGACGAAGACCGACCCCCACCAGAAGTGGTCGAGCAGCCAGCCGCTGATCAGGGGCCCCAGCGGCAGGCCGATCGAGACGCCCACGGTGATGATCGCGATGGCCTTGGTCTGCTCCTCGCCCTTGAACAGGGTCGGGATGGTGGACAGCGTGAGCGGCATGATCAGCGCGGCGCCCAGGCCCATGACGGCGCGGGCCCCGATGAGCGCGCCCGGGTCGTCGGCGAAGATCCCGATGATGGAGCCGCCGAGGAAGATCACGAGCCCGGCGAGCAGCAGCTTGCGCCGGCCGAAGCGGTCGCCGAGGAAGCCTGCGGGCAGCATCGCGGCGGCGAAGATGACGGCGTAGGAGTCGACGATCCACTGCAGCTCACCGGTGGACGCGCCGGTCTCGGCGGCCAGGGTGGGCAGGGCGACGTTGAGGATCGTCGTGTCGAATCCGATGACGAGGACGCTGATCGTCAGACCGATCAACGCTAACCAGCGATTTTTAACAGCCATACGAAAAAGGTAGCAGCTGTCACTTGACAGTGAATAGGGATTCGGCGGGGGCCGCTTCCGGTTGCGGCTCGGGGCCGCGGGCGGGCAGCGCCAGCGTGGCCAGCAGGCCCGCGCCGACCGGGGCGGCCAGCACCAGCAGGACCGTGGCCAGCGACCAGCCCGCGTCGACCATGACGCCGCCGAGCACACCGAAGACCAGCGGGCCCGTCTTGCCGACACTGTTGGCCCAGCTGACGCCGGTGGCGCGGGCGGAGGGCGGGTAGGCGACCGCGGCCGCCGCCTGCAGCACCGAGGTGGCCGCCGGCAGGCACAGGCCGAGCAGGAAGGCGGCGGCCAGCAGCGCGGCGAACCGGCCGGCCGTCCCGGCTGCGGCCGCGAGTCCCGCCGCGGTCAGCGCCCACAGGGCGGTCAGCACCCGGAACCGGTCGAACCGCTTGAGGACGAAGGACACCGAGAGCTGCCCGATCAGGCCGCCCCACCCGAACGCCGCCACGGACACCGCGGCCTTCGGGTCCGACAGGCCCTCGCGCTCGGCCAGCAGCGGCAGATAGGTGATGATCACGAAGGCGACGCCCTGCCCCAGGAAGAAGCACAGCCACAGCAGCAGGGTGGTGCGGGCGAAGTCCCGGGACAGCACCACGCGCGGGGAGGGCCGCTGGCGCCGGCGCACCGCGGCGTGCTCCCAGTTCACGCCGGACAGGTCCGCGTCCGGGAGAACGGCCTGCACGGCGCCGCGCAGCTGCGCCGGCGGCCGCCCGCGGGCGGCGAGCACGCTGACGGACTCCGGGATGACGCGGACGATCGCCGGGATCAGCAGCAGCGGCACGATCCCGCACACCACCAGCAGCGTCTGCCAGCCGGAGGCGGGGATGAGGACCGAGGCGAGGATGCCGCCGAGGGTGGTCCCGGCGGTCATCCCGGCGAAGGCCAGCGCGACCATCTGGACCCTGCGCCGGGCGGGCATCCAGTCCGCGACGAGGACCATCACGGTCGGCAGCACCGCGCCCAGTCCCAGGCAGGACACGGTCCGCAGGACGGCGAACGGGCCGATGGAGTCGGTGAATCCCATGGCGAGCGTGCCCAGGCCGAAGGCGGCGGTGCCCGCGAGGGTGACGACCTTGCGCCCGTAGCGGTCGGCGAGCGGGCCGGCGGCCGCGCCGCCGGCGATCATCGCCAGGACGCTCAGCGTGACGGTCGCGGTCACCAGGCTCAGGTCGATGTCCCATTCCTTGCGGATTCTGGGATAGACGAAGGCGGCGACGGAGGTGTCCAGTCCTTCGGCCACCATGGTCAGCAGGCCCACCGCCACGATGAGCCGCTGCCGGCGGCCCATCGGCCGGTGGTCGATGAACTCCTGCGGGCCCGGTCCGGCCGAGGCATCCGTGGTCATGAGCGGCAGCCCCTTTCATCTGAGGTGCACGGGGGGGGTGCGCGGTGTGTCCTGGCCCGCCGGGCGGCGGGCGGGGACACACCGCGCGGGGGACGGTGCGGTGTCGCGGGGAGAAGGGCGCCGGCGGGCGGGCGGTGCGCGGCCGGCGCGGCAGGACGCCCGCCCGTGCGAGGGGGCGCGGGGGGCGGGACGGGGGTCAGCCGCTCACGCGGTCTTCGTCCCGCACAGGACGGCCTCCACGGGCAGGGCGTGCGGCAGCATGTCGGCGGGGTCCTCGATGACCGTCTTGGTGACGGTGAACCCGCACTCCTCCAGCCAGTTGCGCCACGTCGACGTCTTCTGGGCCCCGCCCTGCCCCATGGCGCAGCCGATGAAGAAGGAGGGGAAGAAGTCGACGGTGTAGTTGTCGGGGTCCTTGATGTCCTCGGGGAACACCGGCACCAGGAGGTGGACCTGTCCGCCGGGCTCCAGCGAGCGGTGGACGCCCTGCAGGATCCGGAAGACGTCGCTCTTGTCGAACATGGGCAGGAAGTGCTTGATCAGGACGACGTCGAACCCCGTGGGCACTCCGTCGAAGACGTCGCCGCCGATGAACGAGCAGTGTGCGTCCACGCCGTGGGCCCGGAAGTTGTCCAGGCACTCCTTCTCCTTCTCGGGCAGGTCGAAGGTCGTCACCCGCAGCCCGGGCGACGCCTTGAGCCGGTGGGTGTGGATGGCGCCCAGGCCGGTGTTCCCGGCCAGGTCGAGGACGCGCGAGCCGGGGGGCACGTCGATGTTGTCGAAGAACCAGGGGTCGATGTGGGCGGTCTCGCCGTTCATCAGCCGCGCCCAGGGCTCGCGCAGTTCGAGGTGTTCCGCCAGTGCGTCGTAGAGGTTTCCCTCGTGTCCGTAGAGCTCTCGGAGGCCGACGACGGTGCCGGTGCGCACGCTCTCGGTGAGATGGAACAGCTGCCGGAACGCGACCATCTTGATCATGTCCATGCGGGCGCGGACCTGGCGCAGGTCGCTGTCGCCGATGTCCGCGAGCGCGTCGAGGGTGTAGCCGCCGCTGTCCTCGTCGCGGGCGACGAAGCCCTCCTTGACCAGCAGCAGCAGCAGTTGTTCCACGGCGTCCGGCTTGGCGCCCACGGCGTCGCCGAGTTCGGCCGCGGTCAGGCCCGGGGTGTCCCGGAGCAGGTCGACGACGCCGAGCTCGAAACAGGACAGCAGGCTCATGAACCGCGAGGGTCCCACCATGTAGTCGCGCAGTCGGGTGAACGTGGCTCGCGGTGTCGGCGTGTGGGGTGTCATGGCATTGGCCCTTCTGGAGTCGGCCGAATGCCCGCTGCCTGGGCGGCCGGCCGGCCGCGGACGGCGCCCGCCGCCCGGTGTGCGCGGTGGTGCGCGGCGAACCGCGGCGCTCGGCCTGCGGGGATCGGCGTCGGGTCGGTGCGCCGGAGGAGTCCGACGGCGGCCGGCGGGTGCGCCGGCGTGCCGCGCCGCCCGAAGGGGCGGGGCGGGCGGGGTGGTGCGGTGCGTGTGGGGGGTGTGAGCCGGCGGCGACGGCCCCGGCGCCGGGCGCCGCTCGGGCGCGCGGTGGGCTCCCGAACCGCCGGCGGGCGGCGGGCGGGGCGCTCAACTCACTGCCCGGTCAGTGACTTTCGGGCAGGACGTTCGTGCCCAAAGAGTGACACGGGCGGCACATCGCCGCCTAGAGCCTCCGATCGTGACGTAAGTCACCTGCGCGAGGGGTGTTCCGGCCGGGCACCCCGAAGGGCTCCCGGCGCTCGGGATCGAGCACCGGGAGCCCTTCGGGGTGCGCGGGAGAGGGACGTCAGTCCTTGACGTCTCCCTCGACCTGCCGCTTGACGAACTCGTGGGCCATGTCGCCGAACTTCCTGCCGAAGTCCAGGGCCCTCTCGACCGTCTTGCCGAAGTGGACGCCGCCCCACACGCGGCTCCTGGCGCACGCGTTGTCGAGGTCGGTGAAGGTGGCGAGGTGGATCTTGAGGTCCCTGGCGGGGGCGATGTCCGGCTCCACCAGCATCGAGCCGGCCGGGAAGTCGATCGTCCAGTCCAGTTCGTCGGTGCCGAAGAAGCGCCGGGCCGTCTGGGAGGCGGCCGCACAGATGCAGGTGGAGCCCGACGGGTACTCCGGGTGGTCGCTGACGGGCAGGTAGCTGGCCCACTCGGAGGCGCGGATGTCGTTGACCGTGCCCATGCCGGGCCCGCCCCAGGCGGTGATCTTGCTGCGGCCGTACACGTGCCGGACCGCGCTGAACGGGCGCACCGCGTCGTACTTGACCTTCTGGTACCAGGCGGCGATCAGCGTGTCGAACGTCGCCAGGATGTGCTGGACCATCCAGTGGGCCCAGCCGTGCACGCCGAGGGCGTCGTCGGGGTCCTGGTTGCGGGCGACGACGATGGACGCGAAGCCGATGCCCCAGAGCTTGTTGTCCATGATCTCGGCGAGCGCCTTGCGCTCGTCGGTGAGGGTGGCCGACGCCTCGATGATCTCGTCCACGGAGCGCTTGTAGGCGCGGACGTTGGTGTGGTCGCTGTGCGAGGGCGGGGCGAGCAGGTAGCGGGAGGGGTCGGAGAAGATGTGCGGCTTGGTCCGCCCGATCTGCGGGGTGACGAAGTGCTGGGAGACGAAGATGCCCATGTCGCCCGGGCCGCCGCCGACGCGGCGGCCGTTGTGGGGGCCGAGCTTGGGCTGCCAGCGCGAGGGGTTGACCAGCTTGTAGGGGGTGTTGACGGGCTCGTAGCCGGTGTAGTCCTCCCAGGGCTGGCGGTTGTACTTGCGGCCGCCCTCGTCGCCCAGGACGTTCATGCCGTCGTGGCTCAGGGCCGCCCAGGCGTTCTTGGCGGCCACGTTGCCGATGCCGACCGGGCTGGTCAGGTTCTCCGAGGTGTCGTCGGGGTTCAGGCCCATCTGGACCATCATCTGCTTCAGGGCGCCCACGTTGCGCGGCAGCAGGCGCTTCCAGATGCCGAGCTGGGCGTGGATGGCGGCGATGTTCATGTTCCGGTTGGTGGCGGACTCGCCGGAGGGGCGGCGCGGGATGCGCGAGTAGATACCGACCGCGGTGGGGTGGTACGGCGCCAGCGCGTCGAACACCGCAAGGATCGCGGCGCGGTTGGTCCACAGGAAAACGGTCGCGTCCATCGGCCCGATGAACTCCAGGCTGGGCGCGTTCCTGCCCGCCTCGTCGTCGTCGGGCTGTGCCCACCTGACGTAGTTGTCCCTGTCCAGGTCGAAGTCCACCGGCAGCGGTTCCTCGCCGGTGGCGGCGCCGGCCGTACGGGAGAAGGCCAGCATGGACAGTGCCGTGGCCGAGGCGCCGCCGAGCAGCAGTGATCTGCGGGACGTCTTCATGGTCGTGTTTCCTTCTGTCGAGGAATTCGGGATGTGCGAAGGCTGCGCCGCGGCTTTCGGGGGCCGGTGGTCCCGCGGCGGCGGGCGGGCCGCTGCGGGACCACCGTGGAGCAATGGGCCGGTTTCCCGGCGTGGCGCCGGACGTCCTCGGGGCGGGATCCGCCCCCTCCGCGCACGGCGAAGCGCGCGCGGCGGCCTGTTCGGCGCCCGTGCCCCTCCCGCCCGGGGGCGGGCGGGGTGCGGGAGCGGCCGCCGGGGGCGGGTGCGGACGCGGTCGGGTCTGTCCGTGTCCGTCGACGCGGATGCCGCCCGGGCGGTCAGCCCTTGGCGCCGCCCCTGACGTGGCGCTGGACGAACTCGTGGGCCAGGTCGCCGAACTGCTCGCCCAGTTCCAGGGACCGGTCGACGGTCTTCTGGAAGTGGACGCCGCCCCACACCCGGCTGTCGGCGCAGATCCGCGCGAACTCGCTCCAGGTGCGGATGTGCAGCGGCAGGTCGCCGTGCGGGGTGACCCCGGGCTCCACCAGCGACTTGCCGGCGCCGACGGTGAACTTCCAGTCCAGGGTGTCGGTGCCGAAGTGGCGGCGCGCGGACTGGGCGGAGGCGGCGGCCAGCGTGGTGGAGCCGGAGGGGTATTCCGGGTGGTCGCTGACGCCCAGGTAGCTGGCCCACTCGGAGGCGCGGATGTCGTTCACCGTGCCCTTGCCGGGGCCGCCCCAGGCGGTGACCTTGCGGTTGCCGTAGACGTGGGAGACAGCGGTGAAGGGCCGGGCGGCGTCGTAGATCACCTTGTGCCGCCAGGCGACGATGGCCGGCTCGAAGGTGGCCAGGATGTGCTCGAGCATGTAGTGGATCCAGCCGTGCATGCCGAGCTCTTGGGTGTGGCTGCGGGCCATCACGATCGCCGAGTGGCCGATGCCCCAGACCTTGTTGTCCATGATCTCGGCGAGGATCTTCTGCCGGTCGGTCAGCTGTGCGGAGGCGGCGAGGATCTCGTCGACGGAGCGCTTGTACTCGCGCGGGCGGGTGTGGTCGACGTGGGTGGGCGGGGCCAGGCGGAAGGCGGCCGGGTCCCGGAAGATGTGCGCCTTCACCTTGCGCAGGTGCGGGGTGACCATGTGCTGGGCGACGTAGATGCCCATGTCGCCGTTGCCGCCGCCGAGCCGGCGCCCGTTGTGCGGGCCCAGCTGCGGCTGCCAGCGCGAGGGGTCGCTCACCTCGTAGGCGGTGTTGACGGGCCGGTAGCCGGTGTAGTCCGACCAGGGGCGGGGGTTGTACTTGCGGCCGCCCTCGTGGCCGAGGAAGTTCATGCCGTCGTTCTTCAGGCCCTCCCACACGGCCTTGGCCGCCACGTTGGCGATGCCGACCGGGCTGGTCAGGTTCTCCGAGGTGTCGTCGGGGTCCAGGCCCATCTGGACCATCATGGCCCGCGTGTTCGCCATCTTCGACGGCAGGACGCGCTTCCAGATCTGGTACGTGGCGTGGACGGCGGCGATGTTCAGGTTCCGGTTGGTGGTCGACTCGCCGGAGGGGCGGCGCGGGATCTGCGAGTAGATGCCGACCGCGCTCTCGTGGTAGGGCGCCAGCGCGTCGAACACCGCGAGCGCGGTGAGGCGGTTGATCCACAGGAAGACGGTCACGTCCATCGGGCCGAACAGGTCCCCGTTGGGCGACTTGCCGGCCATGTCGTCGCTGGGCTGCGCCCACTCGATGAAGTTGTCGGTGTCCAGGTCGAAGTCGAGCGGGGCCGGCTCGGCGCTCCCGGCCGCGGCGGCCGGGCCGGAGCCCAGGCCGCCCACCGTCAGGGCCGCGGCACCGCCGAGCCCACCGAACAGCAGCGACCGGCGGCCCAGGCCGAAGCCGGAGACAGGGGAACGTCCGGACATCGTCATGAGTGAGTTCCTGTTCTTTTCGAGTGGGTGCTGAAAAACGCGGCGGCACGGTGCCCGTGCGGCGCCGTGGCGCGGCGTGGTGTGCGGTGGTGTGGTGTGCGGCGCCGTAGGGGCCCGCCGCCTGGTGCGCCGGGGCCGGAGGGGGCCGCGGTGGCAGCGGGCGCCGGGCGGTCAGCTGCCGGCGTCGCCGCTGACGTGACGGCGGACGAACTCGTGGGCGAGGTCACCGAAGCGGGCGCCGAACTCCAGGGAGGCCTCGACGGTCTCGCGGAAGTGGGCGCCGGCCCACACCCGGCTGTCCGCGCAGTCCTTGGCGAAGTCGCTCCAGGTGTCCCAGGTCAGTTCGAGGTCGGTGGCCGGGACGGCGCCGGGCTCGCGCTGGGCGGAGCCGGCCGGGAAGGTGTGGGTCCAGTTCAGGACGTCGTCGCCGAGGAAGCCGCGGGCCGCCTGCGCCTGGGCGGCGCACAGGGTGGTGAACGCGGAGGGGAATTCGGGGTGGTTGCCCACGGGCAGGTAGCCGGTCCACTCGTCGGCGGGCATGTCCTCGACGGTGCCCCTGCCGGGACCGCCCCAGGCCGTCACCGGGGCGCTGCCGTGGACGTGGCGCACCGCGCTGAAGGGCCGTACGGCGTCGTGGTGGCGCTTGTGGTGCCAGGCGGCGATCAGGCTGTCGAACCGGGCCGTGGAGGCGGCCAGGAACAGCTGGGCCCAGCCGTCCAGGTCCAGGTCGTGCGCCAGGGCGGCGGCGCGCGGCGAGAGGGTGACCGACAGCGGGGTGTGCTCGAAGAACTCCGCCTTGACCTTCTGCTCGTCGGTCAGGTGCGCGGAGGCCTTGAGGACCTCCTCCACCGCCTTCTCGTACGCCTTGGCGTCGGCGGGGTCCAGGTGCGCGGGCGCGGGCAGCTCGAACTCGGCGGGGTCCTTGTAGGTCTGGGGCGTGACCAGGGCGAGCTGGGGGGTGGCGAAGCGCTGGACGGTGAAGACGCCCTTGTCGCCGGGGCCGCCGTCGACGCGGCGGCGGTGCGGCTCGGTCGCCGGCTGCCAGCGCGAGGGGTCCGTCAGCTCGTCGGCGGTGTTCACGGGCCGGTAGCCGGTGTAGTCCTCGTAGGGGCGGCCGTGGTAGGTGCGGCCCTTGTCGCCCAGCACGTTCATGCCGTCGTGCGCGCGGGCCTCCACGATCGAGCGGCCGGCCCGGTTGCCGATGCCGACCGGGGTCGTCAGGTCCTCGGAGGTGTCGTCCGGGTCGAGGCCGAGCGCGCCCATCGCCTGCCGCACCACCGGCTCCCGCTCCTCGAACACCGCCTTGACCACCTGGAACATGGCGTGCAGGCCGGCGATGTTCTTGTTCCGGTTGGTCGCCGACTCCTGCGCCGGGCGGCGCGGGATGCGGGAGTACACGCCGACGGCGGTGGGGTGGTAGGGGGCCAGCGCGTCGAACCAGGAGGTCTGCAGCAGATGCGTCAGCCACGTGTACGTCGCCACGTCCGCCGGGGCCATCGCGTCCGCCGGCGGATATCCCCCGCCGCCGTGCACGGTGATCAGATCCCGGATGAAATTGCCGTTGTCGAAATCGAAGGGTATCTGCTGGGCGCGACCCGATGTCGTCACGAGGTGAGGCCTTCCTGCGCTTTGAGTTCCTTCATATGCACAGCGGAAACCTGGTGGTACGCCGCGAGGTCCAGGACTTCGCGCTGGAGTGACCGCTTGCCGGCGTGCGCCGGCGTCTCCCCGCCGGGCCGGATTTATTGTTTCGCTTCACAGTCGGCGCCGGAGTCCGGCACCGCGTTCTCCCGGGCACCATACATCCGGGACAGCCGATGCGGAATATCTTCCTGAAATCCTGATCCGTCACCCTAGCAGCCGCCACTCAAGAGTCGCTCGAAATGGACTAAGGATAGATATCCCGTTGACATGCCGAGTAGTCGGTATCAACCCTTCGCCGGGGCGCCGGGAAATAGGTGTGCTATGCATGTCGGCCCTTCTTGCGCCCGCCATTGCTAATCGTGGGCGGCGCCATGATGAACACGGGCGCCCGGGGGTGGACCGCAGCGGTTCCGGTCCGTGTTCCTGCCCCGGGAAACCGGCCGCGGGCCGGGACGCAGCCGCGTTCCCCCTAGGGGGGCCTGCGGGAATCCGGCCCGGCACGGGCCTTTGCGCACCCCGCCGCCAGGACGGGCGTTCCTCTCCCCCGGTGCCCGGGCCCCTGCGGGGCGCCGGGCCGACCGGGCGGGTGCGCCGGCCGCTCTTTTTCCGCTCAAGACGCGGTGGAGCCCGCCCGGTGGCCGGCCGACCGAGCAATCTGGGCGATGACACCGCCCCTTTCGCCCCCGCATTCTGGTCGGTGAATGCGCTCTGCGGGAACGCCGCGGGTTTCTTCGCGCGAGCCGCGGGCGCGGCCGGATCAAAAACTGGGGAAGGTCTCGTATGTCGTCCACTCTCTTCGGGTTTTCTGGCGATTTCGATGTCATCGTCATCGGTGGTGGGCCCGCCGGTTCGACCACCGCGGCGCTGCTCGCCAAGCGGGGACACCGGGTTCTCGTGCTCGACCGTGAGCGATTCCCGCGCTACCACGTCGGCGAATCGCTCATCCCGGGCGTGATGGTGCCCATGGAGGAACTCGGCCTGAAGGAGCGCATGGAGGCCAAGGGATTCGAGCGGAAGTACGGTGGCACGCTGGTCTGGGGCAACAACGAGGTGCCGTGGAATTTCTCGTTCACCACGGGCGGCCGCATCCCCTACGCCTTCCACACGCGCCGCGCCGACCTGGACGCGCTGCTCATGGACCGGGCCCGTGAACTGGGCGCCTTCATCGTGGAGGACGCCACCGTCAAGGACGCCATCGAGGAGAACGGCCGCGTCGTCGGCGTCCGTTACGCCCTGCGCGGCCTGAACGGAACCCACGAGGCCCGCGCCTCCCTGGTCATCGACGCCTCCGGGCAGGCCCGCGTGCTGGGCCGCAAGTACACCGAGGTCAACTGGAACGAGCAGCTGCGCAACGTCGCGGTGTGGACGTACTTCGACAACTGCCACCGCCTGCCCGGCGACGAGTGGAGCAACATCCTCATCGAGGGCACCGACGACGGCTGGTTCTGGGGCATCCCGATCGACAAGGGCGTCTTCAGCGTCGGCTACGTGACGCGGTCGGAGTCCGCGAGCGCCTCCGAGAAGTCCCTCGAGGACCTGTTCGCCGCCCAGATCCAGCAGACCACCAAGCTCAAGGACCTGCTGCGCGACTCCACCCAGGCGGCCGGCTACCGCTCCGCGCGCGACTGGTCCTACACCAACGAGCGCTTCCACGGCAACGGATGGGTCCTGGTCGGCGACGCCGCCGCGTTCGTGGACCCGCTGTTCTCCACCGGCGTGGCGCTGGCGACGCTGGCGGGCAGCACCCTGTCGAAGGTCGTCGACCAGATCCTGAAGCACCCCGAGATCGAGGAGAAGGCCCTGGACCGGTACTCCACCGCCTACCAGGACTTCTTCCACGACATCCGCAAGTTCGTGGAGGGCTTCTACGACCGGTCGAAGACCAAGGGCTTCTACTTCAACATGGCCCAGGAGATGGTCGACCCCGAGAAGAAGAACGACGCCGAGGTCGACTTCGTCCGTCTGGTCTCCGGACTCAGCGGACGGTCGGGCGGGCTGTTCGAGCTCAACCTGGACGACCTCGTCGAGGACGCCGCCACCGCCGGCGACTGACACGGAAAAAGCGGCAGCCGGCCCCGGGACCTCCGGGGCCGGCTGCCGCGTTGTGCACGGACACCGGTGCTGCCGCGCCGGCTGGCTACGGACGCCGGCCCTCCAGCCGGTCCGCGCCGGGCGCGGCCGCGGTGGCGGCGGGCTCGGCCGCGGTCGCGGCGGGCCCGGGGGCGGGCCGGCCGCGTTTCCTCGTGTGGCCGGCGATCACGAGGGCGGCGGCCACGATGACCAGGTTCTTGAGGATGTACTGTCCCTCGAGCGTGCCGACGCAGAACGCTTCCCACGTTTCCTTCGGGAAGATGAACAGCGGAGTGAACGTCCCGGCCATGTGACCGAGCAGAATCATGACCGTCAGGGAAATCGCTCTGCCGCTGACCAGGAGCAGCCCGATCGCGGCCTCCAGCGCGCCGGTCAGGACGGAAGCGACCGTTCCCTCGACGATCCCGAAAGTGAGTCTTTCCACCGTTTCCGCGGCCAGCGCCTCCGCCGGACTGGTGCCGGGAAAGAGCTTGGGCACCCCGAACCACAGGAAGATGATTCCTATAGAGATACGGAGTGCCGCGATCCCGAAGGAGGCGCCGAGACTTTCGAGGAAGCGAGCGACCTGTTCATAGGTGCGCATGGGCTTTTTACTCCCCGCGTGGGTCCCGTTTTCCGACTGATTTCCCCCGAAGAATTCCACGTCCGCCTTAAGGCCCGGTGGAGACGGTGTCCAACGCCGGACGTCCCCGGGCGGCGGGCCCGCGGCGCACACGCGAACGCCCGGCGCGGGCGCGGCCTTCGGGGCCGCGCCCGCGCCAGGCGCCGTGCGTGCCGGGCCGCTACCGGCCGCCGGCCGCGGAGGCGTGCGCCGCGCCGGATCCCTTGGGGCCGAGCAGCACCCTGCCCTCCAGGGAGTTCTCGCTGAGCTGGTAGTACGACTGGAGCTTGAAGTACTCCCCGCCGCTGTAGGAGGCGACGTTGTACAGGCCCTGGGCCGGGCCGGGGTAGGTGCGGGCGATGTTCCGCGCGAACGTCTCGACGCGGGGGTCGACGGCGATGCGGTCGGGAAGGCCCGGCACGTCGGGGACCATGGTCGCGAAGGTGATCCGGTGGATCTTCGGGGAGTCCCAGCTGAGGGTGGTGTAGATGCCGACCGCCTGCCCGGCGAGCTGGAGCAGCTGCTCGCTCGGCTCGGGAAGGCCCAGGTCGCTCAGCATGGACCGGACGGTCCCGGGCTCGCGGCACTCGGCGGGGAACTGGAGGAAGTAGACGTTGACCGTCCGGCTCGGGTAGTCGATCCCGATCATGCTGTTCTTGTCGTCCAGGCCGTAGCGGGCGTAGAAGCCGAGGTTCTCGGCCAGGGAGCGCGGCATGGAGGGCATGTCGGCCAGCTTCGACAGCTTCTGCAGGTTGTCGGGCGGGATGAACGTCCAGGTCTTCTTGAATCCCCCGACGACCCCGAAGTCGACGCCGTGGGCCAGGACCGGCAGCCGCTCCTGGACGTCCTCCAGCAGGGTGGACACGGGGTGGTCGGTCTGCGGGGTCAGCCCCTTGGAGACCGCGTAGGCATAGGGGTTGACGTCCCCGGGGAGCGCGGTGAAGCGGCAGTCGAGGTCCTCCTTGCCGCGGGTGGTCACCCGGAAGGCGACGACGAGCTGCTCGAGGCTGTCCTCGTAGGTGGTCAGGATCGGCCAGACCTTCTCACGCGAGGGAGTGATGTCCAGCAGTCCGGCTGCTTCCTCGATGGCGGAGTAAAGGCCTTCCGCACCTGTCCTGGTCATTCGTCCTCCTGTGTCTCCGGGCGTCTCGTGTCTGAGCGTCTGTGTGAAATCAGGGCGGATGATCGGCAGTACGCCAGCAGCGCCGTCGGCTGAACGAATGGTTTTCACTCCGGAACGGAGGTCGCGCCCATTCTGCCGCTCGGTGAAGTGTCGGCGCCGGCCGTCGAATTTGTCAAGACAATTGCCGCCCTTAGTGCATTTCGAGCAGCTCTCCAGCGGCGGTCGGTAAGGTGGCCCGGCTTTCCCTGGAAGGGGATTTCCGGAATGCGCGGGCGGGCCGTCCGCGGGAAATTGCGGCGGGCGCGGCCGGGGGTCGCGGAGGATTTCCGGTTCCCGGGCCGGCGGTTCCGGCACGGGGTGCCGGGCGCCCTTTTCCGGTGGATGGTTGGCAGGACCATTGATATGGGAAAAGGTTTTTCCGGGACCGTCCGCCCGGGTTTCGTGTGGGGGTGTCGTCCGGGTCAGTCGGTGACGGTCCAGGTGTCGTTGCCGGTGAGGAGTTGGGCGAGGTCGCCCTTGCC
>NZ_JBEXOP010000070.1:0-15339 GCF_040611575.1 Streptomyces sp. NPDC006610 | reverse complement strand
ACATCACCCTCCCCGACCACACCCACCCCGACGCCACCCGCTTCACCCTCCACCCCGCCCTCCTCGACGCCGCCCTCCACCCCGCCCTCCTCGGCATCTCGGATGAAGACGGCACCGGCCGGCCCATGCTCCCGTTCGCTTGGGAAGGCGTCGAACTCCACACCCCCGGCGTCTCCGAGGTGCGAGTGCACATCACCCGCGCGCCGCACGGCGACGGCATCGCCCTGCGCATCACCGACCGGAACGGCTTGCCGGTGCTGTCCGTGAAAACCTTGGTGTCACGCCCGGTGACGGCGGAACAACTGGGCCACGGCACCGGCGACTCACTGTTCGTCATCGAATGGAGTGCCCTGCGGCCCAGCGGCGAGACAACGCCCACGCCCCCGGAGCTGACGGCCTGGGAGCAACTGCCGGCCGAAGGACCGGTAACGGGCGTGGTCGTGCTCCACCCCACTCAGCCCGCCGAGCCCGCCGAGCCTGCCGAGAGGACCGGAATCGACGAGACTGCCGGCCTCCGTCACCACGCCGACATCCCCACCACCGTCCGCAGAACCACAGAACACGTCCTCACCGCCCTCCAGACCTGGCTGGCCGACGAACGCTTCGCGGACGCCACCCTCGCGGTCGTCACCCACCACGCGGTCGCCACCACCGAGGGAGCCTCCGTGGACGTCACCCAGGCGCCGTTGTGGGGCCTGGTCCGGGCCGCGCAGGCCGAGAACCCGGGCCGCTTCCGCCTCGTCGACACCGACGAGGCGACCGTACCTCCCACCGCCCTGGCACTCGGCGAGCCGGAGATGGCCGTACGAGGCGGCCGAGCATTCATCCCCAGGCTCACGCCCCTCGACGCCCCACCGAAGACGGAACCCCCTGCCGACACCGCCGGTCCCGCCTCCGCCGCCCCCCACCCCCCCTGCACGCCTTGGCCCTCCGACGGCACCGTCCTGATCACCGGCGGCACCGGAGGCCTCGGCGCCCTCCTCGCTCGCCACCTCGTCACCGAACACGGCGTCCGCCACCTCCTCCTCACCAGCCGCCGCGGTCCCGAGGCCCCGGGCGCCGCCGCCCTGCGCTCCGAACTGACCGGGGCCGGTGCCGACGTCACCGTCGCAGCCTGCGATGCCGCCGACCGGGAGGCGCTCGCCGCCCTGCTGGCCGGCATTCCGGACGACCGTCCGTTGCGCGCCGTCGTGCACGCGGCCGGCGTGGCCGACAACGGCCTGATCGGCGCGCTCACCCCCGAGCGACTGGACGCCGTCCTCGCGCCGAAGGCGGACGCGGCCTGGCACCTGCACGAGCTGACCGCGGACCTGGACCTGACCGCGTTCGTGATGCTGTCGTCGGCCGGTGGACTGGTGATGGCGGCCGGGCAGGGCAACTACGCGGCGGCGAACGTCTTTCTGGACGCGCTCGCCCATCACCGCCGCGCCGCAGGGCTCCCCGCGACGGCCCTGGCCTACGGACTGTGGGGCGTGAGCAGCGGGCTGGCCGCCGAACTGGGCGAGGCCGACCTGGAACGGATGCGGCGTTCCGGCACCCCGCCGCTCTCGGCCGAAGAGGGCCTGCGCCTGTTCGACGCGTCCCTCACAGCAAGCACGCCGACCACCCCGACGACCCCAACCACCACTCCCACCACTCCCACCACCCCAACCACTCACACAACCCGAACCACTCCTACAACCGAAACCACTCCCACGCCCGCACCCCCAGCCGCCCCCGTCCCCCTGCGCATCGACCGAGCCGCCCTGCGCAACCGCCCGGACGAAGTCCCCGCCCTCCTGCGAGGGCTGGTGCCCGAGAGCCGTCACCGAAAGGAGGCGCCCGGCACGGCAGAACCCACCTCCGACGCGGGCGACGCACTGCGGCAGCGGCTCGCCGTCCTGGACGACGACCAGCGTGCCCGCGCCGTGCTGGACGCGGTCCGCGGGCATGTCGCCGGCGTCCTGGGCCACGCGTCCGGTGAGGACCTCGAACCCCACCGCCCCTTCGGGGAACTGGGCTTCGACTCGCTCTCGGCCGTCGAACTGCGCAACGGGCTCAATCGGGCCACCGGTCTTCGGCTGCCCGCGACCCTGGTGTTCGACTACCCGTCCGCCGCAGCCGTCGCCGACCACATCCACGAACTCCTGCGGCCGGTCCTCGACGGGACGCGTTCCGGCTCGCGGAACGCATACGCGAACGCCCTGTCCGCCGTCGACGCCGAACTCACCCGACTGGAGACGCTGTTCGCGCAAGTGGAACACGATGAAACCGGTGAAAAGGAACGCGACCGGATAGCGGCCCGATTGCGGGCGATCGCCTCCAAATGGGCCGACGGCCACCCGGCGTCGGACTCCGCCTCCGCCATCGCATCCGGCCCCGTCACGGCCTCCGCCTCCGCCTCCGTATCCGCCTCCACGGACAGGACCGGAGCGGACGACGACGGAACGGATTTGAGCGACGTCACGGCGGACGAGCTGTTCGACATCCTCGACGGCGAGCTGGAGACCCCTGCCCAGTGACCCGGACGCGGTGAGGGGGACGCCTGACCTGGGCGTCCCCGCACCCCAGCAGCCGGTCTAGGGGTGACTGGGGTGCGGTTAAGGGTCGGCCCAGGTTGGCCCCCACAAAGGTGGTCCGTAGCCTCGAGCCGGCGCGGAAGTCCCTGACGAAGGGCCCGCCGACGACGGAAACCGAGCCCGGGGCAATCGACCGGGGGAAACCGATCGGGGAAACCCAGACCGGGAAACCGATCGGGGAAACCGAGACCGGGGGAAACCCAGACCGGGGAAGACCGAGAAATCCGAACACCGAGAAAACCGGCACCGAGAAAACCGGCATCGAGAAGACCGTCGCCGAGAAGTCCCGTCCCAGGGCCTCGGAGATCCGTGAACCGTGAGGAGTGGACCTCGGTGAGCAATGAGCAGAGGCTTCTCGAATACCTCAAACGCGCCACCGCCGATTTGCGCGACGCGCGGAAGCGGCTCGCCGAGAACGAGCGGCAGGCGAATGAGCCGATCGCCGTCGTCGCCATGGCCTGCCGTTACCCGGGCGGCGTCGATTCGCCGGAGGGCCTGTGGGACCTCGTGACGGACGGCGTGGACGCGATCTCGGCCTTCCCGTCCGACCGAGGCTGGGCCGAGGACGTGTACGACCCGGAGCCGGGCCGGCCCGGGAGGACGTACGCGCGTGAGGGCGGTTTCCTGTACGACGCCGGCGACTTCGACAGCGACTTCTTCGGCATCAGCCCGCGTGAATCGCTCGGGATGGACCCCCAGCAGAGGCTGCTGCTGGAGGTGTCCTGGGAGGTGTTCGAGCGGGCCGGGATCGACCCGGTGTCGCTGAGGGGCAGTTCGACGGGTGTCTTCGCCGGGGTGATGTATCACGACTACGCCCTGGGGCGGTCCGCCGCGAGTTCCAGCGGCGGCAGTCTCGTCTCCGGCCGGGTCGCGTACAGCCTGGGGTTCGAGGGGCCGGCCGTCACCGTGGACACGGCATGCTCGTCGTCGCTGGTGGCACTGCACTGGGCCGGACAGGCGCTGCGCCGCCGGGACTGCGACCTCGCCCTGGCGGGCGGCGTGACGGTGATGTCCACGCCCGACATGTTCGTCTACTTCAGCGAGCAGCGGGGCCTCGCCTCGGACGGCCGGTCGAAGTCGTTCTCCGCGTCCGCCGACGGGGTCGCCTGCTCCGAGGGTGCGGGTGTGCTGCTGCTGGAGAGGCTGTCCGACGCCCGTCGCAACGGGCACCCGGTCCTCGCGGTGATCCGCGGCTCCGCCGTCAACCAGGACGGCGCCTCCCACGGCCTCACCGCCCCCAACGGCCCCTCACAGCAGCGGGTCATCCGGCAGGCGCTGGCGAACGCGGGCCTGTCCGCGGCCGACGTGGACGCCGTCGACGGACACGGCACCGGCACGCGGCTCGGCGACCCCATCGAGGCACAGGCGCTGCTCGCCACGTACGGTCAGGACCGGCCGGAGGACGAGCCGTTGTGGCTCGGCTCGGTGAAGTCCAACATCGGGCACACGCAGGCGGCGGCGGGCACGGCGGGCATCATCAAGATGGTCGAGGCCATGCGGCACGGCCGGCTGCCGAAGTCCCTGCACCTCGACCGGCCTTCCCCGCATGTGGAGTGGTCTCAGGGCAACGTCCGGCTGCTCACCGAGGAGGTCGACTGGCCGGACCGGGGACGTCCGCGCCGGGCCGGTGTCTCCTCGTTCGGCATGAGCGGCACGAACGCCCACGTCATCATCGAGCAGGTCCCGCGGCCCGAGGCATCCCTGGAGCCCGCCGAGCCAAAGGAACTCAACGAGTACGAGCACGAGTGCGACAAGGCCGGCACGAGGACGGGCGTACGGCTGCCCGTCCTCGCCTGGGTGCTGTCGGGACGGACGCCGGACGCGCCGGCCGGACAGGCGCGCAAGCTGCTGGCCGCCACCGGACCGGACCCCCGTGACCCCGTGTCCGTCAACGCGGCGCCTGCGAACCCGGCGTCCGCGAACCCCGCCTCCACCGACCGCACCTCCGCCCACCCCACCGCCGCCGCCCCCACCCACACCTCCACGGATCCGGCCTCCGCGCTGGACATCGCCTACTCCCTGGCGACCTCACGAGCCCGGTTCGAGCACCGGGCGGCCGTCGTCGGCCGGGACCGGGAGGAACTCACCCGCGGACTCGCGGCGCTGGCGGCCGGCGAGCCGCACCCGGCCGTCGTGCAGGGCACGGCACGTTCCACGGGACGGACGGCGTTCCTGTTCACCGGGCAGGGAGCGCAGCGGCTGGGCATGGGACGGGAACTCCACGCCGGCTATCCGGTGTTCGCGGCCGCGTTCGACGCCGTGACCGCCGAGCTGGACGCCCGGCTCGACCGCCCCCTGCGCGAGGTGATGTGGGGCGAGGACGAGGGGCTGCTCCACCGGACCGCGTACACGCAGCCCGCGCTCTTCGCCTACGAGGTGGCGTTGTACCGGCTGGTGGAGTCCTGGGGCGTCCGCCCCGATCATCTGGCCGGTCACTCCGTCGGCGAGATCGCCGCCGCCCATGTCGCCGGCGTGCTGTCCCTGTCCGACGCCGCCGAACTCGTCGTGGCGCGCGGCAGGTTGATGCAGGCCCTGCCCGCGGGCGGCGCGATGGCGGCCGTGGAGGCCGCCGAGGACGAGGTGCGTCCGCTCCTCGACGACCGGGTGAGCATCGCGGCCGTCAACGCCCCGCGGGCGGTCGTCGTTTCGGGCGACGAGGACGCGGTAGCGGCGATCGCGGCCCGCTTCGGGGCCGAGGGACGCAGGACGAGCCGCCTGGCCGTCTCCCACGCCTTCCACTCCGCCCTGATGGACCCGATGCTCGCCGCCTTCCGCGAGGTCGCGCGGCGGCTGTCGTACGACAAACCGCGCGTCCCGGTCGTGTCCACGGTGACCGGCGTCCGCGCCGAGGAGCTGACGGACCCGGAATACTGGGTGCGGCAGGTCCGCGAGGCCGTCCGGTTCGCGGACGCCGTCGGCCACCTCGACGCACAGGGCGTCACCCGCTACCTGGAACTGGGCCCGGACGCCGCGCTGACCGCGATGGCACGGCACACCGCCGGGTCCGAGCACGCCGTGTTCGCCGCCGCCGGACGCCGCGACCGGGCCGAGCCGGACACGCTGGTCGCCGCCGTCGCCCGGCTGCACACCAGCGGGGCGGCCGTGGACTGGGAGGCGTTCCACGCCGGCGCCGGGGCCCGCCGGGTCGACCTGCCCACGTACGCCTTCCAGCGCCGGCGGTACTGGCTGGCCCCGCCCGCCGCCGACCAGGGCGTCGTGGACGCGGGCCTGGACACCGTCGTCCACCCGGTCCTGCGTGCTCGCGTGTCGCAGCCCGAGGGCGCCGAGCTGCTGCTCACGGGACGACTGTCCGCCGAGCGGCTGTCCTGGCTCGGGGATCACGAACTGCTCGGCAGCACGGTGTTCCCGGGGGCGGGTCTGGTGGAGCTGGCGCTCGCGGCCGGTGACCGGGCCGGCTGTCCGATGCTGCTCGAACTGTCGGCCGAGGCGCCACTCGTCCTCCCCGGCCGGGGCGGGCTCGTCCTGCGGGTGCGTGTGGGCGCTCCGGACGACGGCGGGCGGCGGAAGCTGACCGTCCACTCGCGCCCCGACGACCCCGGGCAGCCGTGGACCCGCAACGCGACCGGCATGCTCGCCGCCGCGTCGGCCGCGCCCACCACGTCGGCCGCCGCCACGACCTCCACGGCCTCCACGGCCTCCACCACCTCTGCCGCCCCGACCGCCCCCGCCGAACGGCCCGCACCCGCGCCCGCGCCCGCACGCAACCCCGCACCCACGCCCACCTCCGCATCCGTATCCCTGAACGCCTGGCCACCCCCCGGCGCGGAGCCCCTCGACGTCGACGCCGTCTACGACCGCCTGCTCGCCCGGGGGCACGTCTACGGCCCCGCCTTCCAGGGCGTCACGGCGGCCTGGCGGCGCGGCGGTGAGCTCTTCGCCGAGGTCGCCCGCCCGGCCGACGCGTTCCACGCCGACGCGCTGGAGGAGACGGAGGGGACCGACGCCGGGAATCCGTTCGTCCTGCACCCGGCCCTTCTCGACGCCGCCCTGCACCTCGCCCTGGTCGACCGGCCCGACGACGAGCCGCCGCTGCCCCTGCTCCCGGCCTCCTGGACGGGCGTGCGCGCCCATGCCTCCGGCGTCTCGGCAGGGCGGGTGCGGATCGCGTCGGCGGAGGGCGGCGGGGTGACGGTGACGCTGGCCGACGAGGACGGCGTCCCGGTGTTCTCCGCCGACACGGTCGGCTGGCGGACCGTCTCCGCCGACGACCTCGCCGCGCACCGTCCCGACGGCCCGCCGCCGTCCCCCTCGGCGACCGCGCCGCCCCGCCCGGCCGTGCGCCGCGGCGCGGACCTGCGGCGACGTCTTACGGGACTCGACGCTGCCGAACGCGCCCGGACCCTGCTGGACGCGGTACGGGCACACGTCGCCACCGTCCTCGGCCACTCCTCCCCGGACGCCGTCGAACCCGACCGGGCGTTCGGGGAACTGGGCTTCGACTCGCTGGCCGCCGTCGAGCTGCGCAAGCGGCTCAGCGCGGCGACCGGGCTGAACCTGCCCGCCACGCTCGTCTACGACCATCCGACGGCCCGCGGCGTCGCCGAGCACCTCCACGGCGCGCTCGACCCCGCGGGCGGCGACCCGGTACGGCCCGTCCTCGCCGACGTCGACCGGCTGGACGCGGCCCTCACGGCACTCCCGGCGCTCGGTCCCACCGACGACGGGCACGCCGCGATCACCGCCCGCCTGGAGGCCCTGCTGCGCAAGTGGCGCGACGCGCACGGCAGTTCCCCGACCGGCGGCGCCGGCGACCGCGATCTGTCGGCGGCCGGCGACGACGAGCTGTTCGACCTGCTCGACAGCGAACTCGGCACTCCCTGACGCCCGTTCCCCGCCGGCTCCCTCCCCGCGAACAGTTCGAGATTGGCTGAGTGTGATGAGCAACGACGACAAGCTCCGGGACTATCTCAAACGCGCCGCCGCCGACCTCCAGCAGACCAAGCGGCGACTGCGCGAACTGGAGGACCGGCAGCACGAGCCGGTCGCGATCGTCGCGATGAGCTGCCGCTACCCCGGCGGCATCGGCTCGCCGGAGGAACTGTGGGACCTGGTCGCGGCGGGCCGGGACGCCATCTCCTGCTTCCCGGCCGACCGCGGCTGGGACGTCGACGCCCTGTACGACCCCGAGCCGGCGGTCACCGGAAAGACGTACTGCCGGGAAGGCGGGTTCCTGCACGACGCGGGCGACTTCGACGCCGGCTTCTTCCGGGTCAGCCCGCGGGAGGCCCGCGCGACCGACCCGCAGCAACGGCTGCTGCTGGAGACCTCCTGGGAGGCGCTGGAGCGTGCGGGGATCGACCCGACCTCGCTCAAGGGCAGCCGTACCGGCGTCTTCACCGGCGTCGTCTACCACGACTACGCGGTGGGCGGCGGAACCGGCGGCATGGCCAGCGTCGCCTCCGGCCGGGTCGCCTACGTGCTGGGCCTGGAGGGGCCCGCCATCACCGTGGACACCGCCTGCTCGTCGTCCCTGGTCGCCCTGCACTGGGCCGTGCGGTCGCTGCGCGCGGGCGAGTGCTCGATGGCGCTGGCCGGCGGAGCCACCGTCATGGCGCACCCGTCGTCATTCGTCGGCTTCAGCCAGGAACGCGGCCTCGCCCCCGACGGGCGCTGCAAGTCCTTCGCCGCCGCGGCCGACGGCACCACCTGGTCCGAGGGCGTCGGCATGCTGCTGGTCGAACGGCTCTCCGACGCCCGCCGCAACGGGCACCCGGTCCTCGCCGTGATCCGCGGCTCCGCGGTCAACTCCGACGGTGCGTCCAACGGCCTCACCGCGCCCAACGGGCCCTCCCAGCAGCGGGTGATCCGCCAGGCGCTGGCCGAGGCCCAGCTGTCCGCCGCCGACGTCGACGCGGTCGAGGCGCACGGCACCGGCACCGTCCTCGGCGACCCGATCGAGGCGCAGGCCCTCCTCGCCACCTACGGCAGGGACCGGCCCGCGGACCGACCGCTGTGGCTCGGCTCGTTCAAGTCGAACATCGGCCACGCGCAGGCCGCGGCCGGCGTGGGCGGCGTCATCAAGATGGTGCAGGCCATGCGGCACGGCGTACTCCCGCGCACCCTCCACGTGGACGAGCCGACGCCGAAGGTCGACTGGTCGTCCGGCGGCGTCCGGCTCCTCACCGAGGAGATCGCCTGGCCGGAGGGCGCAGCCCCGCGCCGCGCCGGAGTCTCCTCCTTCGGCATGAGCGGCACCAACGCCCACGTCATCGTCGAACAGGCGCCGGAGGAGCCCGACGCCCGTACCGAGCAGCCCGCGACGCCCACGGCCGGCTCCGTACCCCTCGTGATCAGCGCCCGGACGGGGGACGCCCTTGCCGCGCAGGCCGCCCGCCTCGTCGCGCACCTCGACACCCACCCCGGACAGGGCCTGACCGACCTCGGCCTCTCGTTGGCGACCAGCCGGGCCGCGATGGAACACCGCGCCGTGATCGTGGCCGGCGACCGGGACGCATTCGCCCGGGAGCTACGGGCCCTGGCCGACGGCAGGCCCACCGCGAGCACCGCCCTCGCGAGCGCCCGCCCCGACGCGCCGACCGCCTTCCTCTTCACCGGACAGGGCGCGCAACGCCTCGGAGCGGGCCGCGAACTCCACGCCGCCCACCCGGTGTTCGCCGCCGCCTTCGACGAGACGGCCGCCGCTCTGGACCGGCACCTGGAGCTTCCCCTCACGGACGTGCTGTGGGGCGAGGATCCCCGGGCGCTGGAGCGCACCGCCTACGCCCAGCCCGCCCTGTTCGCCGTCGAGGCGGCCCTGTTCCGGCTCCTGGAGTCCTGGGGCCTGCGGCCCGACTTCCTGGCCGGGCACTCCGTCGGCGAACTGACCGCCGCCCACGTCGCCGGCGTGCTGTCCCTGTCCGACGCCGCCGAACTCGTCGCCGCCCGCGGTCGGTTGATGCAGGCGCTGCCCGCCGGCGGCGCCATGACGGCCGTGCAGGCGAGTGAGGACGAGGTACTGCCCCTGCTCGCGGGCGAGGTGGGCATCGCGGCCGTCAACGGCCCCGCAGCGGTCGTGATCTCGGGCGCCGAGGACGCGGTCTCACGGATCGCCGCGGTCTTCGAGGCGCAGGGACGCCGCACCAGGCGGCTCGCCGTCTCCCACGCCTTCCACTCGCCCCTGATGGACCCGATGCTCGCCGACTTCCGCCGGGTCGCCGAGCGGATCACCTACGGCGAACCCCGCATCCCGGTCGTCTCCGCCCTCACCGGCGAACCCGCCACCGGTGACGACCTGCGCTCGGCCGACTACTGGGTGCGCCACGCCCGGGAGACCGTCCGCTTCCAGGACGCCGTGCGCGCCCTGGAGGCCAAGGGCGTCACCACCTTCCTCGAACTCGGCCCCGACGCCGCGCTCACCCCCATGGGCGCCGACTGCCTGACCGCCGACGAGGACGCCCCGGACCGCGCGGCCTTCGCGCCGGTGCTGCGCCGCGACCGGGGCGAGGACCGGGCGGCCGTCGGCGCCCTCGCCCTCGCCCACGCCCGCGGCGCCACGGTCGACTGGCCCGCCTTCTTCGCCGGGCGCGAGGCCCGCCGGGTGGACCTGCCGACGTACGCCTTCCAGCACCGCCGCTACTGGACCGACGGCAGCAGCCCCGACGACGGCGGCGCCGGTCCGGACGGCGCCCCCGCCCCGCACCCGTCCGGCACGCCCGAGGACGCCCTCTTCTGGGACGCCGTCGAACGCGAGGACGCCACCGCTCTCGCCGAACGGCTCGGCCTCGACCCGACTGCCCTCGCCCCCGTGCTGCCCGCGATGTCCGCCTGGCGGCACCGTCGGCGCGAGGAGTCCGAGGCCGACGCGGTCCGCTACGAGGTGACCTGGACGCCGGTCACCGACCGGCCCCCAGTCCCGCTCACCGGTACCTGGCTCGTCGCGGCAGCGCCCGGCGCCCCGGCCGAGGCGCTCACCGCCGCCCTCGCCGCGCGCGGCGCCCGCACCGTCCACGTCGACGCGGCCGGCGCCGACCGCGCCACCCTCGCCGACCTGCTGCGCGCACACACGCCCGCCGGCGCCGAGGACACCCCTGCCGGTGTCGTCTCCCTCCTCGCCCTCGACGACCGCCCCCACCCCGAACACCCCGCTCTCTCCCGCGGGCTCGCCGACACCGTCGCCCTCGCCCAGGCGCTCGGCGACATCGGCTGGAACGGGCGGCTGTGGTGCGTCACCACCGGCGCCGTCTCCGTCTCCGTCGGGACGGGACCCGGCGCCGGCACGGGACCCGATGCCGACGAGCCGGCCCACCCCGCGCAAACCGCCGTATGGGGCCTCGGCGCCGGACTCTCCCTGGAGAGCCCGCAGACCTGGGGCGGCCTCGTCGACATCCCCGCCGGCGACGCCAGCGACACCACCCTGCGCCGCCTGTGCGACGCCCTGTCCGGCGCCACCGGCGAGGACCAGCTGGCCGTCCGCCCGCACGGCGTCCTCGCCCGCCGCATGGTCCACGCCGCCGGCCACGCGGCCCCCGAGCCCGCATGGCGCCCGCGCGGCACGATCCTGATCACCGGCGGCACCGGCGGCCTCGGCGCCCACGTCGCCCGCATGCTCGCCCGGCACGGAGCACCGCACCTCGTCCTCGCCGGCCGCCGCGGACCGCAGGCTCCGGGCTCCGCCGAACTCGCGGCCGAGCTGCGCCGATCGGGCGCCGAGGTCACCGTCGAGGCCTGCGACATGGCCGACGGCGCCTCCGTGCACACCCTCCTGACCGCCCTGCGCGCCGACCCCGACCGGCCCCTCACCGCCGTCTTCCACGCCGCCGGCGTCGCCCAGCGCATGGCGCCCCTCGGCGAACTGACCCTCGCCGAGATCGCCGACGTCGCCACGGCCAAGGCCCTCGGCGCACGACACCTCGACGAACAGCTCGGTGACACCCCACTCGACGCCTTCGTGCTCTTCTCCTCCGGCGCCGCCCTGTGGGGCAGCGCCGGCCAGTCCGCCTACGCCGCCGCCAACGCGTTCCTCGACGGACTCGCCGACCACCGCCGCGCCCGCGGACTCACCGCCACCTCGATCGCCTGGGGTTCCTGGCAGGGCGGCATGGTCGACGCCGAACTCGCCGCCATGATGCGCCGCATCGGCGCCCCCGCCATGGACCCCGCCCTCGCCGTCGCCGCGCTGCGCCGCGTCCTCGCCCTGCGCGCAGCACGCCCCGTGATCGCCGCGTTCGACTGGCCCCGCTTCGCCCCGACCTACACCCTCGCCCGCCCCCGCCCCCTGCTCGACGCCCTCCCCGAGGTCCGCGCCGCCCTCGAAGGCGACGACACCGGCGACACCTCGGAAGGCGCGGCGCTCGTGGCACGGCTCGCCGTCCTGCCCGAGGCCGAACAGCGACGGACCCTGCTGGAGTTGGTGCGCTCGCACGTCGCCGCGCTCCTCGAGTACGACGACCCCGCCGACGTCGCACCCGCCCGTGCCTTCGACGACCTCGGCTTCGACTCGGTCGCCGCCGTCAACCTGCGCACCCGGCTCAGCACCGCCACCGGCCGCAAACTCCCCACCGGCGTGATCTTCGACCACTCGACCCCGGCAGCGCTCGCCGAACACCTGCGCACCGAACTCCTCTCCGGCGGCGGCACGGGAGCCCTCGGCGTCCTCGCCGACCTCGACCGCTTCGAGGAGGCCGTCTCGGCGCTGACGGCCGAGGAGATCGAGGGCAACCGGATCATGGCGCGCCTGCAGAGCCTGGTGACGCGCCTCACCGACACCCTCGCCGCGCCCGGCGGCGGCGAAGACGTCGGCGACCAGCTCGAAACGGCCTCCGCCGACGAGCTCTTCGACTTCATCGACAAGGAACTCGGCCTCGCCTGATCGAGTGCGCGAACGGCTCCGACGAACCAAAGGACTCGGTGGACCTCACGATGGCGAACGACGACAAGCTCCTCGACTACCTCAAGCGTGTCACCGCCGACCTGCACCAGACCCGGCGCCGGCTCCAGGAGGTCGAGGGCCAGGAGCAGGAGCCCATCGCCATTGTGGCCATGAGCTGCCGCTACCCCGGCGGGATCGCGTCCCCCGAGGACTTGTGGGAGTTTGTGGCCGAAGGGCGCGACGCCATCACCGAATTCCCCGCCGACCGCGGCTGGGACCTCGACCGGCTCGGCGGCGGGACCGACAGCGAGCACCTCGGCACGAGCTACGTCCACGAAGGCGGCTTCGTTCACGACGCCGGGGACTTCGACGCCAGCTTCTTCGGCATCAGCCCCAACGAGGCACTCGTCACCGACCCGCAGCAGCGGCTGATGCTGGAGGCGTCCTGGGAGGCCTTCGAACGCGCGGGCATCGACCCCGAGTCCCTGCGCGGCGGCCCCGTCGGCGTCTTCGCCGGATCCGGCATCCAGGACTACGAGCACCTCCTCGGCTCCGTCCCCGAGATCGCCGAAACGTACATGACCACCGGCAACGCGGCAGCGGTCATCTCCGGCCGCATCTCCTACACCCTCGGTCTGGAAGGCCCCGCGGTCACCGTCGACACCGCCTGCTCCTCGTCGCTGGTCGCCCTCCATCTCGCCGTACAGGCCCTGCGGCAGAAGGAGTGCACCCTGGCACTCGCCGGCGGCGTCATGGTGATGTCCACCCCTTCCCCCTTCATCGCCTTCAGCAAGCAGCGGGGCCTCGCCCCCGACGGCCGCTGCAAGTCCTTCGCCGAAGCCGCCGACGGCACCGGTTGGTCGGAGGGCGTCGGCGTCCTGCTGCTCGAACGGCTCTCCGACGCCAAGCGCAACCAGCACCCCGTGCTCGCCCTCGTCCGTGGCAGCGCGTTCAACCAGGACGGCGCCTCCAACGGCCTCACCGCCCCCAACGGCCGCGCCCAGCAACGCGTCATCCGCCAGGCCCTGGCCAACGCCCGGGTGCCCGCCGCCCAGATCGACGCCGTCGAGGGCCACGGCACCGGAACCACCCTCGGCGACCCGATCGAGGCCCAGGCCGTCCTGACCGCCTACGGACAGGACCGCCCCCAGGACCGGCCCCTGTGGCTCGGCTCGATCAAGTCGAACATCGGCCATGCCCAGGCCGCCGCCGGCGTGGGCGGTGTCATCAAGATGGTGATGGCGATGCGGCACGGCCTGCTGCCGCGCACCCTCCACGTCGACGAGCCGTCCACCCATGTCGACTGGACGGCCGGCCACGTGCGCCTCCTCACCGAGGCCACACCCTGGCCCGAGACCGACCACCCGCGCCGCGCCGGAGTCTCCTCGTTCGGCCTGAGCGGAACCAACGTCCACGTCATCGTGGAACAGGCGCCGGCCGACGCCACGGAAGCCTCGGAACCCGTCGCCGGCCGACCGGCCCCCGTTGCGCAGGCCACCCGAGCGCCGCTGCCCTGGCTCGTCTCGGGACGCGGCGCGCAGGCCCTGCGCGCCCAGGCGGCACGCCTTCACGACCACCTCACGACCGACGCCGCCACCTCCCTGGACATCGCCCACTCCCTCGCCACCTCCCGCGCGGCGCTCGAACACCGGGCGGTCGTGCTCACCGACACCCGCGACACCGGCCTCGCAGCCCTCAGCGCCCTCGCCGCCGACGAAGCCCGCCCCGGCGTCGTCCGGGGCGTGACCAACACCGGCTCGACCGCCTTCCTGTTCACGGGGCAGGGGGCGCAGCGGTTGGGGATGGGGCGGGAGTTGTATGCGGCTTATCCGGTGTTCGCGGCGGCGTTCGATGCGGTGGCGGGTGAGCTGGATGTGCTTCTCGATCGGCCGTTGCGGGATGTGGTGTGGGGCGGGGACGAGGGGCTGCTGAACGGGACGGGGTGTGCTCAGCCTGCGTTGTTTGCGTTCGAGGTGGCGTTGTTCCGGTTGGTGGAGTCGTGGGGGGTGCGGCCGGACTTCGTTGCGGGGCATTCGGTCGGTGAGGTGGCTGCGGCGCATGTGGCGGGTGTGTTGTCGCTGGCGGATGCGGTGCGGTTGGTGGCTGCTCGGGGCCGGTTGATGGAGGCGTTGCCGGCGGGTGGGGCGATGGTGGCGGTGCAGGCGTCCGAGGACGAGGTACGGCCGCTGCTCACCGGCGATGCCGACATTGCAGCGGTCAACGGCCCGCAGGCGGTGGTGGTCTCGGGTGCGGAGAGCGCGGTGTCGGAGGTCGCGGCTCGTTTTGAGGTTGAGGGGCGGAAGACGACCCGCCTGGCGGTGTCCCACGCGTTCCACTCGTCGCTGATGGAGCCGATGCTCGCGGAGTTCCGCGAGGTCGCGAGTCGGCTGACGTATGCGCAGCCGCGGATAGCGGTGCTCTCGACGGTGAGCGGTGCTCTCGGCGAGGACCTGACCGATCCCGGCTACTGGGTGCGCCAGGTCCGGGAACCGGTCCGTTTCGCCGACACCGTCCGCGTCCTGGAGGCCGAAGGCGTCACGCAGTTCCTCGAACTCGGCCCCGACGGTGTCCTGGCCGGGATGGCCCGGCAGAGCGTCGAGTCCGAAGACGCGGTTGTCGTGGCGGCCTCGCGCCGCAACCGTCCGGAACCAGAAACCCTCGTGACGGCCCTGGCCCACCTGCACACCGCAGGCGTCGCAGTCGACTGGGAAGCGTTCTTCACCGGCTCCGGTGCCCGCCGGGTCGAGCTGCCCACCTACGCCTTCCAGCGCGAGCGCTACTGGGTCGACACCCAGCAGTACCTGGCGAACTCCTGGCTGGGCGGCGAAGTGGGCGGTGTCCCGTCGGCGGGTCTGGTGTCTGCTGGGCATCCGTTGCTGGGTGCGGTGGTGCCGTCGCCGGATTCGGACGGGGTGACGTTCACGGGTCGGTTGTCGCTGGGTTCGCACGGGT
>NZ_JBEXOP010000069.1:0-17965 GCF_040611575.1 Streptomyces sp. NPDC006610 | reverse complement strand
CTCGGAACGGCGCGGAATCGGTCTGTTGCAAGAGGTACCCGTGTTGACGCGCCAACCGCTGCGGGCGGACACCCCCGGCCCGTCCCCTTCCCGCCGTACGCGGCCCACCCGCCGTCGTGGTCACAGCGGTTGGGCGTCGGCCCCAGGAGGGACTACGGCGCTCTACAAGCGGTCCAGCACCCGCGTCAGCAGTTCGCCCATGCGTGCCGCCGAGTCGCGGCCCGCCTGGAGGACCTCCTCGTGGTTCAAGGGCTCGCCGGTCATGCCCGCCGCCAGGTTGGTCACCAGGGAGATGCCGAGGATCTCCGCGCCCGCCTCACGCGCCGCGATCGCCTCCAGCACCGTCGACATGCCCACCAGGTCCGCGCCGATCACCCGGGCCATGCGGATCTCGGCGGGAGTCTCGTAGTGCGGGCCCGGGAACTGGGCGTAGACGCCCTCCTCCAGGGTCGGGTCGATCTCCTTGCACAGGGCCCTGAGCCGAGGGCTGTAGAGGTCGGTGAGGTCGACGAAGTTCGCGCCCACGATGGGGGAGGTCGCCGTCAGGTTGATGTGGTCGCTGATCAGGACCGGCTGGCCGGGGCGCATGCCCTCGCGCAGGCCACCGCAGCCGTTGGTGAGCACGACCGTCTTGACGCCCGCCGCCACGGCCGTGCGGACTCCGTGGGCCACCGCCGCCACCCCGCGGCCCTCGTAGTAGTGCGTGCGGCCCAGGAAGACCAGGGCCCGCTTGTCGCCGACGCGGTACGAGCGGATCTTGCCGCCGTGGCCCTCCACGGCCGGCGGCGGGAAGCCCGGCAGCTCGGTGACCTGGAACTCGACGTCGGGCGCGCCCAGCGCGTCCACGGCCGGGGCCCAGCCGGAGCCCATCACGAGGGCGACGTCGTGGGACTCGGCGCCGGTCAGTTCGCGCAGGCGTGCGGCGGCGGCGTCGGCGGCGGCATGGGGGTCGCCCTGGATGTCGTCCGGAAGAAGAGATGCGTTCACGCGCACGAGGGTAGCCGGTTCGGGCCTACGCGCGTAGATGATGGAGCTCACGCGCGAATGATCGTTGTGCGGTCGTTTCCTCAGCAGGGGCGCTTGCGCAGCTCCATCACGTAGTCGTGCGGGGCTCCCGCCGACTCCGCCGCGTCCGCGAGTTCGCCCAGGTAGCGGGCGGAGGGGAGGCCGCCCTCGTAGCCGTTCAGGACGTGCGCCCAGGCCCGCTCCTCGCCGGCCAGCGTGTGCACGCGCAGCTGGATCCTGCGGTATATGTCCAGGTCGGAGCCCACCCAGCGGTCGAGTGACTCCTCGTCCATCGGGGCGATGTCGTACAGCGCCACGAACACCTGGTCACCGGGTGACTCGACCACCGTCGCCAGCGAGCCGTCCCAGCCCATCTGCTCCCCGCCGAACGTCAGGCGCCAGCCGGTCAGCCAGCCGGTGGCGCGCAGCGGCGAGTGCGGGGCGCGGCGGGACATCAGCCGCGCGTCGAGGTGGGCGGCGTACGCGGCGTAGAGCGACATGGGGTGAGGGTACGGCAGCCGGAGTGGGCCCCGGGGCGGTGGCCGGTGCGGGCGTGCGGGACAATGGAGTACGTGACTCGGATCGTGATCATCGGTGGCGGACCCGGCGGATACGAAGCGGCCCTGGTGGCGGCTCAGCTCGGCGCGGAGGTGACCGTCGTCGATCGCGACGGTCTGGGCGGGGCGTCGGTGCTCACCGACTGCGTGCCGTCGAAGACCCTTATCGCTACGGCCGAGGTGATGACCACCTTCGACTCCTCGTACGAGGAGCTGGGGATCATCGTCGCGGACGACACCCCGCCCGAGGAGATGAGCGCCCGGATCATCGGCGTCGACCTCGGCAAGGTCAACCGACGGGTGAAGCGGCTCGCGCTGGCCCAGTCCCACGACATCACCGCGTCCGTGACGCGGGCCGGCGCCCGTGTGCTGCGGGGGCGGGGGCGGCTGGATGGCATGCAGGCCCTCGACGGGTCCCGCAAGGTCGTGGTGGAGGCCGTCGACGGGAGCGAGGAGACCCTCGTCGCCGACGCCGTGCTGATCGCGACGGGCGGGCACCCTCGTGAGCTGCCCGACGCCCGGCCCGACGGGGAGCGCATCCTCAACTGGACCCAGGTCTACGATCTCGACGAGCTGCCCGAGGAACTCATCGTCGTGGGCTCCGGTGTGACCGGCGCCGAGTTCGCCGGCGCCTATCAGGCGCTGGGCTCGAAGGTCACCCTGGTCTCCTCCCGCGACCGGGTGCTGCCCGGCGAGGACCCGGACGCCGCCGCCGTGCTGGAGGACGTCTTCCGGCGGCGCGGCATGAACGTCATGGCGCGCTCGCGGGCCCAGTCCGCCAAGCGCGTCGGCGACCGGGTCGAGGTCACCCTCGCCGACGGGCGCGTCATCAGCGGCTCCCACTGCCTGATGGCCGTCGGCGCCATCCCCAACACGGAGGGGATGGGCCTGGAGGAGGCCGGGGTGAAGCTGCGGGAGTCGGGGCACATCTGGACCGACAAGGTGTCGCGGACGACCGCTCCCGGGGTCTACGCCGCCGGCGACGTCACGGGCGTGTTCGCGCTCGCCTCCGTGGCCGCCATGCAGGGGCGCATCGCCGTCTACCACTTCCTCGGCGACGCGGTCACTCCGCTGAACCTGAAGACCGTCTCCTCGAACGTCTTCACCGACCCCGAGATCGCCACCGTCGGGTACACCCAGGCCGACGTCGACTGCGGGAAGATCGACGCCCGGGCCGTCAAGCTGCCGCTGCTGCGCAACCCCCGCGCCAAGATGCAGGGCATCCGGGACGGGTTCGTCAAGATCTTCTGCCGGCCCGGCACCGGGATCGTGGTGGGCGGCGTCGTCGTCGCGCCGCGCGCCTCCGAGCTGATCCATCCCATCTCGATCGCCGTCGACAACAACCTGACGGTCGAACAGATCGCCAACGCCTTCACCGTGTACCCCTCGCTGTCGGGGTCGATCGCCGAGGTCGCGCGCCAGTTGCACACCCGCAAGACGGAGAGCGAGAGCTGACGAGCGGGCGGTTTGGGGCTTATACCACTTCCGGGTGTCGGCTGCGAACATCTTCTGCTATTCGGCGCAAACTGCTGAAAGCAGACGGTCGTTGGGGTTACTGTCAGTTTCGTGTTCGCTGCAGAACGTCGCCAGTTGATCCTCGAAATGGTGCGAGCGAACGGGGCCGTGTCGCTCCGTGAGCTGGCCCGCGTCGTCCAGACCTCCGAAGTGACCGTACGGCGGGACGTGCGCGCGCTGGAGGCAGAAGGACTCCTCGACCGCCGGCACGGCGGTGCCGTACTGCCGGGCGGGTTCACCCGCGAGTCCGGCTTCCCGCAGAAGTCGCACCTCGCGACCGCGGAGAAGACGGCCATCGCCGACCTCGCCGCCGGCCTCGTCGAAGAGGGCGAGGCCATCGTCGTCGGAGCCGGTACGACGACCCAGGAGCTGGCCCGCCGGCTCGCCCGCGTCCCCGGCCTGACCGTCGTCACCAACTCGCTGCTGGTGGCCCAGGCGCTGGCCCACGCCAACCGCGTCGAGGTCGTGATGACCGGCGGGACGCTGCGGGGCTCCAACTACGCCCTGGTCGGCTCCGGCGCCGAGCAGTCGCTCCAGGGGCTGCGGGTCTCCCGGGCCTTCCTGTCCGGGAGCGGGCTCACCGCCGAGCGCGGGCTGTCCACGTCCAACATGCTCTCCGCGTCCGTCGACCGCGCCCTGGTGCAGGCCGCCGCGGAGGTGGTCGTCCTCGCCGACCACACCAAGCTGGGCACGGACACCATGTTCCAGACGGTCCCGACGGACCTGATCGCCCGGCTGGTGACGGACGAGCCGCCCGCCCACGACGACCGGGCGGCCACCGAGCTGCAGGCGCTGGCGGACCAGGGCGTCCAGATCACCGTCGCCGGCACCGGCGCCCAGGGCAGCGGAGGTGGCCCGGGAAACCCTGACGCCCCGGCGCGCCGGCAACGCGGGGACGTGCCCCTTCCGGGCCCGCGCCGCGGCCGGCTGCCCGGGGCCACGCTGCGGCCCCTGGGCGACCAGGCCGCCGGGGCCGAACGGGCGGCGCGGGTGGCCGACCTGCGGCGCCGGTGACACGAACGGCGAAGCGCCCGGCGGAACCGGTCCGCCGGGCGCTTCGGGTGTGCCTGATCAGTCCTTGATCTCGCAGATCGCGGCGCCCGACGTGATGGACGCGCCGACCTCCGCGCTCAGGCCCTTGACCGTGCCCGACTTGTGCGCGTTGAGCGGCTGCTCCATCTTCATGGCCTCCAGGACGACGACCAGGTCGCCCTCCTTGACCTCCTGGCCCTCCTCCACGGCGATCTTCACGATCGTGCCCTGCATCGGGGAGGCGAGGGTGTCGCCGGAGGCCACGGGGCCCGACTTCTTCGCGGCCCGGCGCTTCGGCTTGGCGCCCGCGGCGAGACCGGTGCGGGCCAGCGACATGCCGAGCGAGGACGGCAGGGAGACCTCCAGGCGCTTGCCGCCCACCTCCACCACGACCGTCTCGCGGCCGGTCTCCTCGTCCGCCTCGGGGCCCGCCGGGGCGGCGAAGGGCTTGATGTCGTTGACGAACTCGGTCTCGATCCAGCGCGTGTGGACCGTGAAGGGGTCCTCGCTCCCGGTGAGCTCGGGGGCGAACGCCGGGTCCCTGACGACCGCGCGGTGGAAGGGGATGGCCGTGGCCATGCCCTCGACCTGGAATTCCTCCAGGGCGCGGGCGGCGCGCTGGAGGGCCTCCTTGCGGGTGCGGCCGGTGACGATCAGCTTGGCCAGCAGGGAGTCCCACGCCGGGCCGATCACGCTGCCGGACTCCACACCCGCGTCCAGGCGGACGCCGGGGCCGGACGGCGGGGCGAACGTGGTGACCGTGCCGGGCGCCGGGAGGAAGCCCCGGCCCGGGTCCTCGCCGTTGATACGGAACTCGAACGAGTGACCCCGCAGCGGCGGGTCGTCGTAACCCAGCTCCTCGCCGTCGGCGATGCGGAACATCTCGCGCACCAGGTCGATGCCGGAGACCTCCTCGGTCACCGGGTGCTCCACCTGGAGCCGGGTGTTGACCTCCAGGAACGAGATCGTGCCGTCGACGCCGACGAGGAACTCCACCGTGCCCGCGCCGACGTAGCCGGCCTCCTTGAGGATGGCCTTGGAGGCGCGGTACAGCTCGGCGACCTGCTCGTCGGAGAGGAAGGGCGCCGGGGCCTCCTCCACCAGCTTCTGGTGGCGGCGCTGGAGGGAGCAGTCGCGGGTCGAGACGACGACCACGTTGCCGTACCGGTCGGCCAGGCACTGGGTCTCGACGTGGCGGGGCTTGTCGAGGTAGCGCTCGACGAAGCACTCGCCGCGGCCGAACGCGGCGACGGCCTCACGGACGGCGGAGTCGTACAGCTCCGGGACCTCTTCGAGGGTGCGGGCGACCTTCAGGCCGCGACCGCCGCCGCCGAACGCCGCCTTGATCGCGATCGGCAGGCCGTTCTCCTTGGCGAACGCCACGACCTCGTCGGCGCCCGAGACCGGGTCCGGGGTGCCGGCCACGAGGGGGGCGCCGGCGCGCTGGGCGATGTGGCGGGCGGCCACCTTGTCGCCGAGGTCGCGGATCGCCTGCGGCGGCGGGCCGATCCAGATCAGCCCGGCGTCCAGGACGGCCTGGGCGAACTCGGCGTTCTCCGACAGGAAGCCGTAGCCGGGGTGGACGGCGTCCGCGCCCGACTCGCGCGCCGCGTGCAGGACCTTCTCGATGTCCAGGTAGCTGGTGGCCGGGGTGTCACCGCCCAGGGCGAACGCCTCATCCGCGGCGCGGACATGCAGAGCGTCCCGGTCCGGGTCGGCATAGACGGCCACGCTCGCGATGCCGGCATCCCGGCAGGCCCGGGCCACGCGGACAGCGATTTCGCCACGGTTGGCGATGAGCACCTTGCGCACGATTGAGGCTCCCTCCTTGAAACAAGCCGAGTTTAGGGACTGCCGACACGGCACTTCGACCCGTCCCCAATGGTGAGCTTGCCCACACGGAGCGTGATTCGAGGCTCGCTCGACCCGCGAAAGCCCTTGTCGTACCTCGGTACGCAGGACCCTTCCGGCAAACCCTAGCCCTCCGATGTGGTCAAGGTCTCTGTAAGCACGTGCTGCGCCCCACTCCGTTTCTTTGTGGAATCCCTACGAATGGCCCAACGATTGTTTGCCGTCGGAGAAGCCCTTGTCCCGACGTTTACCCGTTAGTAGCGTTCGCGCTGTCTCGAACGTACGTGAGGTGACACGAGCCTCGGTCGAGCGGCGGGTGAAAGCGGGTGGGGACGGTGGCGCGCAGACCGGTGGCCTGGGTCGTGGCGGTCGTGCTCTTCGGCGAGGCGTTCGGCGTCGCCGCGCTCAACTGGTTCCTCGGCGTCGTGGTCGACCGGCAGCGGATGTCCCTGGCCGGCCTCGACCCGGACGTGATGTCCCTGTCCTCGAAGATCGGCGGCGTGGTCTTCGGGCTCTACTTCGCCCTGTGCGCCCTGGTGGCGCTGCTCGTCGCCCTGCGGGACCGCTCCCCGGCCGGGCTCGGCCGGATCCTGCTCGTCAGCGCGGCCGTGGTGCACGCCGTGCTGGGCGCCGTCACCTGGGGCCTGGTCGGCCGGACCGCGTTCCTCTACATGATCGTCGTACTCGGGCTGATCGTGCTGCTGCTCATGACGTACGACGGCCGGGAGGCGGCCGGGGCCGGGGAGCGGGAGGTCAGTCCGCCGCCGGCGCCCACAACTCCGTGATCCCGACGCCCAGTTCCGCCAGCAGCCGGCGGACCAGGGGCAGGCTGATGCCGATCACGTTGCCGTGGTCGCCCTCGATGCCGTCGATGAACGGCGCCGAGCGGCCGTCGAGCGTGAAGGCCCCGGCGACGTGCAGCGGCTCGCCGGAGGCGACGTACGCGGCGATCTCCTCGTCGCTCGGGTCGCCGAAGCGGACCACCGTGGAGGCCACGGCGGAGGTGTAGCGGCCGCCGGTCGTGTCGTAGACGCAGTGCCCGGTCTGGAGCGTGCCCGCCCGGCCGCGCATCGACCTCCAGCGGGCGGTGGCCTCCTCGGCGTCCGCCGGCTTGCCCAGGGCCCGGCCGTCGAGGTCCAGCACCGAGTCGCAGCCGATCACCAGCGCGCCCTTCACCTCCGGGCGGGCGGCCACCACGGAGGCCTTCGCCTCGGCGAGCGCGAGGGCCAGTTCGGCGGGGGTGGGGGCGGTGACGGCGTCCTCGTCGACGCCGCTCACGATCACCTCGGGGGTCAGTCCGGCCTGGCGCAGCAAGCCGAGCCGGGCGGGGGACTGGGAGGCGAGCACGAGTCGGCGGCGCGGCTGATCAGTCATGCGGCCAGGGTATCGGCGGCGCGGACGGGGTTCACCTCACCCCGATCACGATCATCGCCAGGACCATGGCCAGCGCCATGAGAAGGCCGAGCCGCCGCAGCATCTCCTGCGTGTCGCGCACTTCTTTCGGCGGCTCGTTCTCCGGGTCGGACCACAGCATGCCTTCGATCGTCCGGCGGCGGGAGCGGTCGGCGCCTGAGTACGCGTACTCAACTTGGCCGTAGGGGTTCGCAAACGGTGCTGTCGTGCCGTTAAGGTAAATGGGTCTACAGTGCCGTTTGTATCGAGTCCCGAAAGGGCGTGCCATGTTCACCACCGCCTGGACCGCGTCACCCCAGCTCCCCAGCGAGGGCTTCACCCCCAACTGGTCCCGCGAGGGCTTCTGGCGGCAGTCGCTGCGCCAGGTCGTCCGGCTGAGCGCGGGCGGCGGCCGGCTGCGGATCCGGCTCTCCAACGCCTACGGCGCCTCCCCGCTGCACGTCACCGGCGCGACCGTCGGCCGCAGCGCCGGGGGCGCCGCCGTCGAAACCGGTTCGCTGCGGCGGCTGCTGTTCGGGGGAGCGCGGGCGGCGCGCGTGCCGGCGCGCGGGCAGCTGCTGAGCGACCCGGCCGACGTGCCGGTGTCGGCGGGGGAGCGGGTGACCGTCACCCTCCACTTCGACGGCACGACCGGGCCGGCCACCTTCCACGCCCAGGCCTTCGCCACCAGCCACCGGGGGGAGGGCGACCTGCTGTCCGACACGTCCGGCGCGGGCTACGACGCCGTCACCGAGTCCTGGTACTTCCTCGACGCCGTCGAGACCGACGCCCGGCGCACCGACGCCGTCGCGCTGATCGGCGACTCGATCACCGACGGGTTCGGGTCGACGCCGGGGGCCGACCGGCGCTGGGGCGACCTGCTCGCCGAGCGCACCGGGCGGCCCGTCCTCAACGCCGGGATCGGCGGCAATCTGCTGCTCAACGACTCCGCCTGGTACGGCGAGCGGGCCACCCGCCGGCTGCGCCGCGACGTCCTCGGCCACCGGGGCGTGGACACGCTCGTCGTCCTCCTCGGCCTCAACGACATCGGCTTCGGCGAGACGGACGAGCAGCCCACCTACAAGCCCGCCCCTGTGGTGGAGGCCGCCGAGCTGATCGACGGCCACCGCGACCTGATACGGCAGGCCCGCGGCGAGGGCCTGCGGGTCGTCGGCTGCACCCTGCTGCCGTTCGCCGGCTCGGACCACTGGGGTGAGCACGCGGCCCGGGTGAGCCGCGAGCTGAACGAGTGGATCCGCCGCTCCGGCGCGTACGACGCCGTGGCCGACCTGAACCGGGCGCTGGCCGGCCCCGGCGACCCGGACCGGCTGCACCCGGCCCACGACTTCGGCGACCACCTGCACCCCAACGACGAGGGGTACGCGGTGATGGCCGAGACCCTGGCCGGGGTGCTCTAGCCGGGCCAGTAGGTGCGGCTCCAGGACGCCGGGCCCGGCTGGGGCAGGCGGTGGGCCGCGATGCGGGACGGGTCGGACCAGGAGTCCCTCGGACCGGGCGCGCCGGACGGCACGGCGGACGCCGCCGCGGCGCGGGCCCTGACCACCGCCAGGGCGGCGGCCAGCTCCTCGGGGGTCGGATTGCCCCGTACGACCTTGATCGTCACAGCGGCTCCTTACAGGGGGATGTTGCCGTGCTTCTTCGGAGGGAGGGATTCCCGCTTGGTGCGCAGCTGACGCAGGCCGCGGACGATGTGGGCGCGGGTGTCCGACGGCATGATCACGGCGTCGACGTAGCCGCGCTCGGCCGCGACGTAGGGGTTGAGGAGGGTGTCCTCGTACTCCCGCATCAGCCGGGCGCGGGTGGCCTCCACGTCGTCGCCGTTCGCCTCCGCCTCCGCCAGCGTGCGCCGGTGCAGGATGTTCACCGCGCCCTGCGCCCCCATCACGGCGATCTGGGCCGTCGGCCAGGCCAGGTTGAGGTCGGCGCCCAGGTGCTTGGAGCCCATGACGTCGTAGGCGCCGCCGAAGGCCTTGCGGGTGATGACCGTGATCAGCGGGACGGTCGCCTCGGCGTACGCGTAGATCAGCTTCGCGCCGCGGCGGATGATGCCCTCGTGCTCCTGGCCGACGCCGGGCAGGAAGCCGGGCACGTCGACGAAGGTCAGCACCGGGACGTTGAAGGCGTCGCAGGTGCGCACGAAGCGCGCGGCCTTCTCGGAGGCGGCGATGTCCAGGCAGCCGGCGAACTGCATCGGCTGGTTGGCGACGATGCCGACCGGGCGGCCCTCCACCCGGCCGAAGCCGGTGAGGATGTTCGGCGCCAACAGCGCCTGCGTCTCGAAGAACTCGGCGTCGTCCAGGACGTGCTCGATCACCGTGTGCATGTCGTAGGGCTGGTTCGCGCTGTCCGGGACCAGCGTGTCCAGCTCCCGGTCCTCGTCGGTGACCGAGAGGTCGGCCTCCTCCGGGAACGCGGGCGGCTCGGAGAGGTTGTTGGACGGCAGGTACGACAGCAGCTGCTTGACGTACTCGATGGCGTCCTTCTCGTCGCCCGCCATGTGATGGGCCACGCCCGACGCGGTGTTGTGGGTCCGCGCGCCGCCCAGCTCCTCGAACCCGACGTCCTCGCCGGTGACCGTCTTGATGACGTCGGGACCGGTGATGAACATGTGCGAGGTCTGGTCGACCATGACCGTGAAGTCGGTGATGGCGGGCGAGTACACCGCGCCGCCCGCGCACGGCCCGACCACCAGGCTGATCTGCGGGACGACGCCCGAGGCGTGGGTGTTGCGGCGGAAGATCTCGCCGTAGGCGCCCAGCGAGGCCACGCCCTCCTGGATGCGGGCGCCCCCGGAGTCGTTGATGCCGACGACCGGGCAGCCGGTCTTCAGGGCGAAGTCCATCACCTTGCAGATCTTCTGCCCGTACGTCTCGCCCAGCGCGCCGCCGAAGACGGTGAAGTCCTGCGAGAACACGGCGACCGGACGCCCGTCGACGGTGCCGTAACCGGTGACCACGCCGTCGCCGTACGGGCGGTTGGCGTCCAGGCCGAAATTGCTGGAGCGGTGCCGGGCGAACTCGTCCAGCTCGACGAAGGAGTCCTCGTCCAGCAGCAGCGCGATGCGCTCACGGGCCGTCAGCTTGCCCTTGGCGTGCTGCTTCTCCACGGCGCGTGCCGAGCCGGCGTGCGTCGCCTCCTCGATGCGGCGCTGGAGATCCGCGATTTTTCCTGCGGTGGTGTGAAGGTCGATCTCTTCCGGCTCGGACATCGGGATGCGGCTCCCTGCCTGCTCAAAAGGGGGGACGGTTACTCATCCGTAGCGTAGTGGCGGGCTCACTGATCGGCAGTGCGGCGTTTACCACACCTAGGGTGGCTTGCATGACGCAGCGACATGCCCCAGACGCCGACGACAGCCGCTGGTCCGACCTGGACCGCCCGCCCCTCAACGCCGCCGCCCTGCGCCGGGCGCTCGTCCGCTCCGGCGGGCTGTGGACGGACGTCCAGGTCGTGGCGCGCACCGGCTCCACCAACTCCGACCTGGTCGCCCGGGCCGCCGAGGGCCGGGCCGGCGAGGGCGCCGTCCTCGTCGCCGAGGAGCAGACCTCCGGGCGGGGGCGCCTCGACCGCCAGTGGACCGCTCCGGCCCGCTCCGGCCTCTTCTTCTCCGTGCTGCTGCGCCCGGCCGGCATTCCCGTCGCCCGCTGGGGCTGGCTGCCGCTGCTCACCGGCGTCGCCGTGGCCACCGCCCTGTCCCGCGCCGCCGGCGTCGACACCTCCCTCAAGTGGCCCAACGACCTCCTGGTCACCGTCGGCGGCGAGGAGCGCAAGGCCGGCGGCATCCTCGCGGAGCGCTCCGGCGAGGACGCCGTCGTCATCGGCGTCGGCCTCAACGTCACCCTCCGCGCCGACGAACTCCCCGTCCCCACCGCCGGATCGCTCGCCCTCGCCGGCGCCGCGGGCACCGACCGCGACCCGCTGCTGCGCGCGATGCTGCGGTCGCTGGAGGAGTGGTACGGCCGCTGGCGCGCGGCGGACGGCGACCCGGCCGCCTGCGGGCTCCAGGAGACATACGCGGCCGGCTGCGCGACGCTCGGACGAGTGGTGCGGGCCGAGCTGCCCGGCGACCGCTCGGTCGTGGGCGAGGCGGTCGCGGTCGACGGCGACGGACGGCTGGTGCTCGCCACCGGGCAGGGCGTACGGGAACCGGTGGGCGCCGGCGACATCGTGCATCTGCGGCCGGCGTGAGGCGAGGGTCGCGCCCGGCCGTCGAACACGCGGGCGGCCGACGGCGCACCCCCGCCCGGGCCGGCCGTCGGGCGGCCCGCGCGACCGGGGTGAGCGGGCCTTTCCTCACGGAGTGAGCTGGCGCACACCTGCCGTACAGTTGAGGCCGGTCGATACCTGACCGTGGCAGATCGGAAGGGCAGCAGGCGTGACCGTCGACGACACGGGCTCCGGACCGGACCCGCAGGGCGCCGACTCCGGCGAGGACCCCCTCGCCCTGCGGCTCGAACAGCTCATCCTGGGCGCCGAGCGGCGCTACACGCCCTTCCAGGCGGCCCGCAGCGCCGGCGTCTCCATGGAACTGGCCTCCCGTTTCTGGCGGGCCATGGGCTTCGCCGACATCGGCCAGGCCCGGGCCCTGACCGAGGCGGACGTCCTCGCCCTGCGCCGCCTCGCCGGTCTGGTGGAGGCGGGGCTGCTCAGCGAGGCGATGGCCGTGCAGGTGGCGCGCTCCACCGGGCAGACCACCGCCCGGCTGGCCGAGTGGCAGATCGACTCCTTCCTGGAGGGCCTCACCGAGCCGCCCGAGCCAGGGATGACCCGCACCGAGGTGACGTACCCGATCGTCGAGCTGCTGCTGCCCGAGCTGGAGGAGTTCCTCGTCTACGTCTGGCGGCGCCAGCTCGCCGCCTCCGCGGGGCGGGTCGTGCAGGCCGCCGACGACGAGGAGATGGTCGACCGCCGCCTCGCCGTCGGCTTCGCCGACCTCGTCGGCTTCACCCGGCTCACCCGCCGCCTGGAGGAGGAGGAACTGGGCGAGCTGGTCGAGGCCTTCGAGACCACGGCCGCCGACCTGGTCGCCGCGCGCGGCGGACGGCTCATCAAGACCCTCGGCGACGAGGTCCTCTACGCGGCCGACGACGCCGGGGTCGCGGCCGAGATCGCACTGCGGCTGATCGAGACCATGGCGCACGACGAGACCATGCCGGAACTGCGCGTCGGCATCGCCTTCGGCACCGTCACCACCCGGATGGGCGATGTGTTCGGCACGACGGTGAACCTCGCCTCCCGGCTGACCTCCATAGCCCCGCGCGACGCCGTCCTGGTCGACAGCGCCTTCGCCGAGGAGCTGATCCGCACCGGAGAGGCCCCCGCCTCGGAGGCGGAGGCCGCGGAGGCCGCCGCGGCGGCGGAGAAGGAGGGCGAGGAGCCGCCGGTGTACCGCTTCGCGCTCCAGCCGATGTGGCAGCGGCCGGTGCGAGGCCTCGGCGTGGTCGAGCCGTGGCTGCTCACGCGGCGGGAGACGCCGGCGGGGTCGTAGCGGCGGGGGCGGGGCGTCCGCCGGCCGTGGTGCTGTGGTGGCTGCCTGCCGTGGTCTCGCGGGGCCTGCCCGTCGCGGTGTTGCGGGGCTTGCCTGTCGTGGTGGCTGCCTGCCGTCGTGCTGTGGTGCTTGCCGGTCATGGTCCCGGTGGTGCGTGCCGGTCGTGGAGCAGGTCCAGGCACAGGTTCAGCAGCGGGATGCACAGGCCGGGGCGGTCGTCGTCGGCCGGGCGCGGCTGTGGTCTCGGCTGTGGCGGTGGGGTCGCGGGTTGCGAGGACGTCGGCGCGGGCGGCGTGGGCGACGTCGGCGGGGCCGGTGGAGGCGGCGGCGTGGTGGCGGCCGGCGGTGTGGCGGTGGGGTCCGGCGGGGTGGACGGCGGGGCCGGGGCCTGCGTCGCCCGCGGGGCCGAGGGGGCGGGCGCGGGCACGGCGCCCGCCGGGGGCGGCGCGGACGGTTTCCGGTCCCCGGCCGGGGCGCTGCCGCTGAGGCTGCGGGGCGTCGGCGACGGGCTCGGCGAGAGGGTCGCGGCGGCGTTGGCGGGGCGGTCGGAGGGCGTCCCGGCGGTGGGGCTCGTGGCGGCGGTGGTCCGGCCGGGGGCGGGATCGGAGGTGAGGCCCGGTTCCGGAGCCAGTCGTACGAGGCTCAGCGCGGCGGCGGCCAGGGCGAGGCCGCCCGTGACCAGGAGCAGCTTGCGGTGACGGCGGCGTCGGTGGCGGCGCCGGCGGCCGTGGGAGCGACGGTCCTGGCCGTGGCCGTGGGCCGGGTCGCCCGTCGGTCCGTTCGCCTTTCCGCCCCTCGCCTTTCCGTTTCTCATACGGTCCCTCCCTGGTGCGCGCCCCCGGTGCGCCGTGCCGCACGCTACGCGCTCTGGGGAGAGTGAGGGAGGTAAGTCGTATGAGATGTCACCCGTTCGGGTTGTTCTCGTTTCTGGAGGTTCATGCTCTGTGATTCCTCCGCCCCGTCTTTCCTGCCCCCGTCTTTCCTCCGCCCCGTCTTTCCTGCGCGCGGCCCGGCTGCGATGATCGGGGAGACGGTGTTAACCCGCGTTAACTGGAGGGTGTCGTGGAAGGTGAGGGCGGCGTGCGCGAGGAGCGGTTCGGGGAGTCCGTGCTGGTGCGGCGGCACGGGGAGGGGCATGTCGCGGAGCTGGTGCTGGACCGGCCCAAGGCGATGAACGCCGTCTCCACGGAGCTGGCCCGGTCCCTCGCGGGCGCGTGCGACGCGCTGGGGGCGGATCGGCAGGTGCGGGCGGTCGTCCTGGCGTCGAGCCACGAGCGGGCCTTCTGCGTGGGGGCCGACCTCAAGGAGCGGAACTCCTTCTCCGACGCCGAGCTGCTGCGTCAGCGGCCGGTGACGCGGGCGGCCTACACCGGCGTGCTGGAGCTGCCGCAGCCGACGGTCGCGGCGGTGCACGGGTTCGCGCTGGGCGGGGGCTTCGAACTGGCGCTGGCCTGCGACGTGATCGTGGCGGACCGGACGGCCGTGGTCGGGCTGCCGGAGGTGTCGGTGGGCGTGATCCCGGGCGGCGGCGGCACCCAGCTGCTGCCTCGCCGCGTCGGCCAGGCCCGCGCGGCCGAACTGATCTTCACGGCCCGCCGCGTGGAGGCGGCCGAGGCGCGGGAGCTGGGGCTGGTGGACGTGCTCGTGGACGAGGCCCGCGACCGCGAGGAGGCCCTGGCCCTGGCCACCCGCATCGCCGCCAACTCCCCGGTCGGCCTGCGGGCGGCCAAGCGCGCCCTGCGCCTGGGGCACGGCCTCGACCTCCGGGCGGGGCTGGAGGTCGAGGACGCGGCCTGGCGCACGGTGGCGTTCTCGGGGGACCGCGCGGAGGGGGTGGCGGCCTTCAACGAGAAGCGGAAGCCGCAGTGGCCGGGGGAGTAGGGGCGGGGCGGAGAGCGGGCCGTGGCCCGGGCCCGGTCGGTCCCGGTCGGTCGCCCGGCGGGTTTCGGGGAGCCGTGCGAGCCGGGCGATACAGGCCGGTGGCGGCCGGCGGCACGGCGAGGGCACGGATCAGCGGCCGCGGCGGACGTCCTGGACGCGGAGCTTGCGAGAGCCGGGCCGAGGCGGAGGCGTGCCGTGGTCCGAGCGGGTTCGGGCCGGGCCCTCGTCGGGCGGGGGAAGCCGGGTCGGTCCGGGGACGGCTGATGCCGGCCGCCCGCGGGGCGGGGCGCGGTCGTCGTCCGGGCGCGGCCGAGTGCGGCCAGGTGCGGGCAGGCGCGTGCCGGGGAGTGGGCCGGTGCGGTCCGCCGCGGGGACGGACGGCCTCCGGTCGTCGCGGCCAGGACCCTCCCGGGCGGAGCCCTCGTCACTCCCGGTGACCCTCCGGATCCCCTTTCCCGGTGAATGTCCCTAGCCTGGGGCAATGGGTGAGGACAACCGGCTCGCGGGGGTCGTGGCGCTGGCTCAGGGGATGGCGGCGGCGCGGACGCCGCGTGAGTCCTGGCGGGCCGCCGCGTGGGGCGCGTGCCGGGCGCTGGACGGGAGCTTCGCCGCGCTCTCGGTGTGGGAGCGCGAGCTGGGGCGGCTGCGGGTGCTGGTGAACGTCGGGGAACGGGCGCCGCAGGAGGAGGAGTTCCCGGAGGACGAGGCGTACCCGGTGCACCGGTTCGCCGAGATCACCGAGTTCCTGCACGAGCGGTGGGCCGGCGGGGGCGAGCCCGGCGCCTGGGTGGAGACCGCCGACGGGACCACCGTGGGCCGGGCCGGTTTCGTGCACCAGCGTGTCGCCGCGCTGCGGCGGCGCGGCCGGGGCTGCTGTGTCGTCGCGCCCGTCGTGCTGCACGGGCGGGCGTGGGGCGAGCTGTACGTCGCCCGGCGCTCCGGCGCGCCCGTCTTCGGCCGGGCGGACGCCGACTTCGCGACCGTCCTGGCCGCCGTGGTCGCCGCCGGCATCGCGCAGACCGAGCGGCTGGAGGAGGCCCGTCGGCTCGCCTTCACCGACTCCCTCACCGGCCTCGCCAACCGCCGCTGCGTCGACATGCGGCTGGACGAGGCCGTCGAGCGGCACCGCCGGGACGGCGTCGTCGTCAGCCTCGTCGTGTGCGACCTCAACGGGCTCAAGCGCGTCAACGACACCCGCGGGCACGCCGTCGGCGACCGCCTGCTGGAGCGGTTCGGCTCGGTGCTGTCCCTGTGCGGGGCGATGCTGCCCGGCGCCCTCGCCGCCCGGCTCGGCGGCGACGAGTTCTGCCTGCTCGCGGTCGGCCCGAAGGCCGACGACGTGGTGGAGGTCGCCGACGAGCTGTGCCGCCGTGCCGCCGAACTGGAGCCGGGAGACGGCGTCGCCTGCGGGGTGGCCTCCACCGACGACCCGATCGGGCCCGTGCACGACGCCCGGCGGCTGTTCCGGCTCGCCGACGCCGCCCAGTACCGGGCCAAGGGGCTGGGCTCGGCCAGGGCCGTCGTCGCGGGCCGCGAGGGCCCCGACGACCCCGTCGTCCGCCTCGCGGACGCGTCGGCCGACGCACCCGCCGACGGGCCCGCGCCCGAGCGGCGCCGGTTCCGGGGGCGCCGCTGACGGGCGTAAGGGGCGGTTCCCGCACCCGGTCGTGACAGCGCGGGATTCACTGCGTACGCTCCTGAATATGGATATGCACACTGTGGTGGTGGGAACGTCCGGAGTCACCCCGTCCGACGTCCTCGCCGTGGCCCGTGCCGGCGCCCGTGTCGAACTCGCCGGCGAGGCGGTGTCCGCCCTCGCCGCGGCGCGCGGGATCGTCGACGCGCTGGCGGCCAAGCCCGACCCCGTATACGGCGTCTCCACCGGCTTCGGCGCCCTGGCGACCCGGCACATCGGCCCGGAGCTGCGGACCCGGCTCCAGCGCAACATCGTCCGCTCGCACGCCGCCGGCATGGGACCGCGCGTCGAGCGGGAGGTCGTACGGGCCCTGATGTTCCTGCGGCTGAAGACCGTCTGCTCGGGGCGCACCGGCGTCCGCCCCGAGGTCGCGCAGACCATGGCCGACGTGCTGAACGCCGGCATCACCCCGGTCGTGCACGAGTACGGCTCCCTCGGCTGCTCCGGCGACCTGGCCCCGCTGTCCCACTGCGCGCTCACCCTCATGGGCGAGGGCGACGCCGAGGGTCCCGACGGCACCGTGCGCCCCGCCGCCGAACTCCTCGCCGAGCACGGCGTCGAACCCGTCGAGCTGCGTGAGAAGGAGGGCCTCGCCCTGCTCAACGGCACCGACGGCATGCTCGGCATGCTGCTCATGGCCCTCGCCGACCTGGACACCCTCTACAAGTCCGCCGACGTCACCGCCGCCCTCAGCCTGGAGGCGCTGCTCGGCACCGAGAAGGTCCTCGCCCCCGAGCTGCACGCCATCCGCCCGCACCCCGGCCAGGCCGACTCCGCCGCCAACATGCTCGCGGTGCTCCAGGGCTCCGGCCTCACCGGCCACCACCAGGACGACGCCCCCCGCGTGCAGGACGCCTACTCCGTGCGCTGCGCCCCCCAGGTCGCCGGCGCCGGGCGCGACACCCTCGCGCACGCCCGCCTGGTCGCCGAGCGCGAACTCGCCGCCGCCGTCGACAACCCCGTCGTCCTCCCCGACGGACGGGTCGAGTCCAACGGCAACTTCCACGGCGCTCCGGTCGCCTACGTCCTGGACTTCCTCGCCATCGCCGCCGCCGACCTCGCGTCCATCGCCGAGCGCCGCACCGACCGGCTGCTGGACAAGAACCGCAGCCACGGCCTGCCGCCGTTCCTCGCCGACGACGCCGGCGTCGACTCCGGGCTGATGATCGCCCAGTACACCCAGGCGGCGCTCGTCGGCGAGCTGAAGCGGCTCGCCGTACCGGCCTCCGCGGACTCCATCCCGTCGTCCGCGATGCAGGAGGACCACGTCTCCATGGGCTGGTCGGCCGCGCGCAAGCTGCGCACCGCCGTCGGCAACCTCGCCCGCGTCCTCGCGATCGAGCTGTACGCCGCCGCCCGCGCCGTCGAACTGCGCGAGGGCCTCACCCCCGCGCCTGCCACCCGCGCCGTCCTCGCCGCCGCCCGAGCGGCCGGGGCTCACTGCTGGTGCCGGTGCTCCTGGTGGCGACCGTCGCGCTCAACTTCCTGGCCACGCTCGGCGTGTCGACGCTGGTCTTCGAGCACCTCCTC
>NZ_JBEXOP010000068.1:0-20178 GCF_040611575.1 Streptomyces sp. NPDC006610 | reverse complement strand
CGCCCCACTCGTGACGCGCGCCTACAACGAACAGATCCGGGACTGGGAACAGGCAGTTCCGACGGTCGTGCGGGGCTGCACGGTCGACATCACTGGCTCCTCGGAGACGAAGAACGCCTCGGATCAGACCGTGACAACGGCGCGCCTGGACCTGCCCGCGGGCGCCCCGCAGGTCACGGAGTGGATGCGCGTCGCCTGGCAGGGCCGCGTGTGGGAGGTCGACGGCGTCCCGGCGGGTCTGGATGCCGCCGGCCCGCTGGCGGGGCAGGTCGTGAGTCTGCGGGAGGTGGCGGGCTGATGGCCACCCGCGTGGAGATCGATATTGAGGTCGATGACGAGGTGATCCGCTTCGAGCTGCCTCTGGACCCGCAGGTGCAGGAAGACTTCACCGCCCGCATGAAGGCTGTGGAGTCGGTAGCTGTCGCCACGGCCCCGGTCTACACGGGCGAGTACCGCGACAGCATCCACATCGTCGAGCAGCCCGACGCCGACGGTACCCGGCACGTCGACGCGGATGCGCCGCATTCCTACTACGTCGAGCACGGCACGACGCAGCGGGACCGTAACGGCCGCGCAATCCACCGCCCCCACTACACGCTCAGTCACGCACTCGACGCCGCAGGAGGCGACCACTGATGTCCGACGACAAGCTGATCGGCGACGTTGCCCGCGTCTGCCACGACGCCAACCGGGCGTGGCAGATCGTCACGGGCGATCCCGCCGTGTCGCCGCCGTGGGACGACGCCCCCGAGTGGCAGCGGCACAGCGCTATCCAGGGAGTACGCAAGGCCCTGGATGGCGCCACAGGCGAGCAACTGCACCAGGACTGGTGTGACTTCAAGTCGGCAGACGGCTGGGTGTACGGCCCCGTCAAGGACGAGGACCAGAAGACCCACCCGTGTCTTGTGCCCTACAGCGAGCTGCCCGCCGAGCAGCGACGCAAGGACGCCCTGTTCGCGGCCATCGTCGCCGCACTCACCAGCAAGGAGAACCACGATGGCTGACGGCGACGTCGTGAAGATGAAGCTCACGTTCTGGCGGGGTGACAAGAAGCCCGGCGACATCATCGAGGTCCCCGCAGACGAGGTGCACCGCTGGAAGGGCTTCGCCGTCCAGGAAGGCGAGCCGTACAAGTCCGGCGGAACCACCACCCCGACCACCGCGCGCGACGACGACTTTCCCAAGCCGCACGCCCAGCCGGCGGACTCCGCGAAGGTCGACGAGTGGCGCACCTACGCGGTCACCCTCGGCATGGACCAGGCCAGCGCCGACAAGGCCACCAAGGCGGAACTGCAGGACTACGCCGCCAAGTCGTCCACGGGCGCGAAGGCGTAAGCCATGGCGACGCCGGTTGTCCTGCCCGACGGTAAGAAGATCGCCATCGATCTCCTGTCCGCCGACCTGCCCGATGTGCACGTCACCGGGCGGCTCCCCGAAGGCGCGGCACTGAATGCGGTCCTGCCCGCGGTGCGGGTGCTGCGGATCGGCGGCCTGGCGGACGTGCGCGGCTGGGCTGACCCGGCGAGCCGAGACAATCCGCGGTTCTCCGTCGACTGCTACGACACCAGCGACGACAAGGCGATGCAGCTGGCCCGCCGAGTGTGCGCCGCCTGGGAGCTGCTGGCCGGCCGCTCCACCGCAGACGGCGAAGTAACCGGCATCAGCCAGGAAACGGGCCCGCAAGACCGGCCCGAGGACCCGAATGCCGACGTGTGGCGCGTCGGCATGACCCTGGGGATGAGCGTCAGCCCACCCCGACCGATCAGCTAGGAGGCCCACCGTGGGCGACGCATCGAACATCATCGTCGGCACAGCCGGCAAGGCCTACATGGCTGAGGTCGGCGCCACCTTCCCGACCGGCCCGGAGGTGGCATGGGGCTCGGACTTCACCGACCTCGGGTTCATCACCCCGGACGGTCTGGAGGAGGCGCTCGAGGAAGAGCGCACCCAGCTCGACGCGTGGGGTGAGGACGCCCCCGTCGTCGACCTCGCCCGCAAGAGGACGCAGACGTTCAAGCTGGTGTTCCGGGAGACGACAGCGCAGCTGCTGTCGCTGTACTACCAGGTGAGCCTGGCGAACATGACCTCGACCGCTGCGGCGGGCGGCAACAAGCAGTTCGTCAGCTTCGGGTCCGGCAGCACGGCGGACACGGTCGAGATCGCCCTCGGCCTCGACGTGATCATGTCCGGGAAGCGGCACCGCATCATGATCGCCCGCTGCGGCGTCTCCGACCGCGAAGCGATCAAGCACAGCGCCGAAGACTCCTCCAACTTCGGCCTCACCTTCACCGCGCTCGCCGCACCGGGCGGCGCGCAGTCCGTGCAGCACTTCGTCACCGACGTCACCCTGCCCGTCGTCACGCCGTAACCCCCGAACTGGTGGTCCGTCGCGCTCAATCCCTTGGGCGGGGGCGGCACGACGGACCACCTGCACAGCCCCCGCCCCGCCCCTGCCCACGAAGGAAACGATCGTGTCCAAGCCAAACCGCAAGGTCATCCGCCTCCAGCAGATGCGCGCCCAGCGCGCCGCCGCAGCCAAGACCCAGTTCGTCGACATCTACTTCGAGAACGAGAACGGCCTCGAGGAAGTGTGCACCCTGCCCACCCAGGACGACTGGCCCGTCGAGGTCATCGAGGAGGTCCAGGAGAAGGGCGGAGACGCCAACATCGGCCTCCTCCGCGAACTCGCCCTCCCACCCGAGTCCTTCGACCGGCTCGTCAAGGTCGGCAAGCTCACCGTCGGCGAACTCAAGGACATCGTCGAGGCACTCGCTGACGAGGCGGGGACGACGGAGGGGGAAGGCAGTGGCTCCTCGACGTCCTCCGCGAGCACGCCGGGAGCCTCCGAGCCGACATCCAGCGCTACTACCCCGGCCGCCGCCTAGAAGAGTTCTGGGCCATGTCCTGGGGCGAAGGCTCAATGAATTGGGCCGAACTCCGCGACCTGGTCCAAGCACTCCCGGAGGACTCCGCAACCAAAGCCGCTGTCGCCGGAGACCTGGAGGGGCGCCGCTGGACGTCTGGAACCTTCCTCGCCGCCGCCCAGTACAACGCGCTTCTGATGCTGGTGCGGATCCTGTGGGCCGCCCACCTCAAGGGCCGGCCACCCGACATGGAACCCGTGCAGCCCCCGGCCATGGAGGAGCACGAGGCAGACGACGAAGCGAAAGCCGAGGCGCAGCAACGCGCCGAGGAGTACCTGAACGCATTCTCGCCCGGCACCCGCCGGGACGACGAAGCGGAGATAGCGCAGTGGCGGGCCCGGATCGCCGAGCTGCAGACGGCACACGGATAGCGGAGGGGAGGCGGAATGGCCGAGGCGACCGTCGTCGGACGCACCCGGGTCTCACTCATCCCGGACACGTCCAAGTTCGGCGACCTGCTCAAGATCGAGTTGCCGAAGGCCATCCGCCAGCCCGCCCGCGACGCCGGAGACACGGCCGCCGACGAAATCACCGACAAGATCAAGGAAAAGCTGGCCAAGTTCAGCCCGAAGGTCACGGTCGACGTCGTTCTGGAAGCGACCGGCATCAAGGCTGAGCTCGACAAGCTGACCAAGGCGCGCACGATCGACATCGGCTTCGACGTCGATGACAACGACGCCAAGAAGAAGATCGACAACCTGGTCAAGGGCCGCACAGTCTCCCTCGGCTTCGATGTCGACGACGAACCCGCCAAGAAGAAGATCGACAAGCTGGTCGCGGCCCGCACGATCGACATCAGCGTCGAAGTGGACACCTCCGCCGCAGAGTTCACCCTCAAGAAGCTCACCCGCGACAACACGGTCAGCGTCAAGCCTCTCTTCGATGACACGGCCGCCAAGAAGGTCGAGACGGCGCTCGACAAGCTGTGCAAGGACCGGGTCGTCAACGTCCGCGCATCCGTGGACACCCGGGTCGGCGAGCAGGAGATCCGCAACCTGATCCAGCGGCGCCAGGTCCGCATCGGCGTCGACGTCGATACCCGCGTTGCCGCCGACAGCCTCGCCAACCTCACCCGCCGACGGCAGATGACCGTGCAGGCCCGTGCCGACACGACCGCCGCCAACGGCGCGCTCACCTTCCTCACCCGCGACCGCACCGTCAACGTCCGCGTCCGCTCCACCGGCCTGGCCGCGCTCACCGCCGGCCTCGGCACCCTTGGCGACAGCAGCAGCGGCGGTGGGCGGGGGATGACCACCCTCGGCAGACGGATCGCACTGATCGGCACCGCCGCCCTTGCCGCGCTGCCGTCGATCGTGTCGCTCGGCTCGGCCATCGCCCAGCTCGGGCCGCTCGCAGCGACCGCCGCGCCGGCCCTCGGTCTCCTCATCGGCGGGTTCGCCGCCATCAAGGTCGGCCTCACCGGCGTCTCCGACGCGGTCAAAGCCGCGTTCCAGCCCGTCGCCAGCGAAGCCACCAAGGCCGCCTCAGCGACCAGGCAGGTGGAGAACGCGCAACGGGCCCTGGCGCGCGCCCAGCGCTCCCTGCAGGACGCCCAGCGGCAGTCCGCTGAGCGTGTCGCCCAGGCCAACCGGCAAGTCGCCGACGCCGAACGCGACCTCGCCCGCGCCCAGCGGGACGCCCGCCAAGCACAGCAAGATTTGACCGACGCCCGCCGACAGGCCGTCCGCGACCTGGAAGACCTCAACCAGCGCCTCCAAAGTGGCCGCCTGTCCGAGGAAGAGGCCACACTCGCCCTCCAACAAGCCGAACTCGATCTCCAAGCTGCCCGCAGCGACCCGACGGCAACCCAGCTGCAGATCCAGCAAGCCGAACTCGCGCACCAGCGGGCCATGCAGTCCCTCGAGGAGCAGCGCATCGAGGTCGCGCGCCTGGAGCAGGACACCGCCGCCGCCAACCAGGCTGGTGTCGAGGGCGCGCAGGCTGTCGTGCAGGCCAAGCAGCAGGTCGCCGGAGTCAACGAGCAGATAGCCGACCGCGAGCGGGCCCTGGCCGACGCGCAGCGCGGCATCGCTGAGGCGCAGGCGGAAGGCCAGCGCGACATCGCCGACGCGCAGCAGGCCGTCGCCGATGCTGCCCGGCAGGTCGCCGACGCGCAGCAGGCCGCAGCAGCGCAGACGACGAAGCTGGACGAGGCCATGGCCAAGCTCAGCCCGAACGCCCGCGGCTTCGTCAACACCCTGCAGGCGATGGCGCCCGCCTGGCGCGGCATGCGGCTCGACGTGCAGGACGCCCTGTTCGCCGGGCTGGGCGCCCGCCTGCAGCAGGTCGGCGGGCAGATCCTGCCCACAGTGCGCAGCGGCCTCGTCGGGGCCACCATCGAGCTGAACCGGATGGGCCTCAGCGCGCTCGGCGCGGTATCGAACCTGGAACGGACCGGGCAGCTCGGCCAGGTCTTCGCCGGCCTGCGCACCAACCTGGCCACGGTCTCCCGCATACCGGGTCAGCTCGTCACGGGGTTCGCCGGGCTGTCGATCGCCGCGCAGCCCGCGTTCGACCGCATCGCGTCGGGTGCCGCATCTGCGATGGACCGTGCCATGGCCCGCCTCGCCGAAGGGCTGGAGGACGGCAGCCTCACAGAGGCGATCAACACGGCACTCGACGTGGCCATCCAGTTCGGGCAAGTGCTCGGGGACTTGGGCGGCATCTTCGCCGGGATCTTCCGGGCGGCCGGCGCGGCGGGCGGGGACTTCTTCGCCGTGGTCGGCGCGGCGCTTGCCGAGATCCGCCGTGTCATCGAACTGCCCGAGATGCAGGCGGCCCTTACCCAGGTTTTCAAGGCGCTCAGCGCGGTCGCGGCCCTTCTCGCCGGTGCGCTCGGTGCGGCATTGCAGGCCGTGCTTCCGCTGCTGGCCTTGCTGTCGCCGGTGGTGCAGCAGCTCGCCACGCAGCTCGGCCCGGTCATCGCCCAGATTTTCGGGGGTCTCGCCACCGCGCTGACGCCGATCATTCAGGCCCTGCTGCCGATCATCACCGATGTCGTCGCCAGCATCTCCGACCTCGCGGTGCTGCTGCTGCCGGTGCTGCAGCCGATCGGTCAGCTGATCAGTGCGATCCTGGACGCGGTCGCCCCTCTCATCGCCGTCGTCGGCGAAGGGTTGCGCGTCATCGTCGGCGCGCTGGTGTCGTTCCTTCAGCCGATCATCACGGCCCTGATCCCCGCGATCCGCTTGTTCGGGACGCTGTTTTCGCAGCTTGCCCCACTGTTCGTGCCGCTGTACGAGGCGTTGACGCCTCTGCTTCCCCCGCTGGCGGATCTCGCCGTGGCCCTGATCGGTCTCGCGGTTCAGGTACTCACCCCGCTGATGCCGCTGATCGTGCAGCTGGCCGGGCTGTTGACAGGGCTGCTCACGGTCGCGCTGGGCCAGTTGGTGCCCATCGTGAACACGGTCATCGGCTGGCTGACGAGGTTCGTCGAGGCGGTCACAGACGCTGTCGAGTGGGTCGTCGACAAGTTCGAATGGCTCTTCGACGTCCTGCTGGGCCACTCGATCATCCCCGACATCGTGCGAGGGGCGATCGACTGGTTCGGCCGCATGTGGAAGCGGCTGAAGGAGATCGTCACCGCCCTGAAGGACGGCGTCGTCGCTATGTTCCGGTCGCTGAAGGACGGCGCAGCCGAGATCTGGCGCCGCTTCTGGACCCAGGTCCTGTTGATCGCGTCCGAGGCGTGGAAGGCCGTCCGGGACGGCGTGGACAGCTTCGGGGACAGACTCAAGGACGCGTTCCGTGGCATCCGAGACGGCATCGGCACCATCTGGCAGCGCATCCAGAACCTCGTCAAAGCCCCCATCCGATTCTGGATCGAAACGGTCTATAACCGCGGAATTGTCTCAGTCTGGAATCGGACGGCCGCGAAAATCCCGGGCGTTCCCGACCTGAAGACTATGAACCTGCCCAAGGGCTTCGCCCGCGGCGGCATCCTCCCCGGCTGGTCCACTTGGCGGCAGGGTGACGACCAGCTCGTCCCTATGCGGCGCGGCGAGGGCGTGTACGTCTCCGAGGTCATGCGCGACCCGTATGAGCGGCATCGCCTGTACGCGATGAACCAGGCCGCGATGCGCGGCCAGCACCCGGCAGTGGCCCGCATGCAGTATGGCTTCGCCGAAGGAGGCATCCTCGGCACCATCGGCGACATCGGCTCCGGCATCGCCTCCGGAGTCGGTAAAGCCCTCGGCAAGGGCGCCGACGCCGTCCGCGGCGGACTCGCCGACCTCGCCGAGAAGGCGTTCAAGCCGGTCAAGAACGGCCTCACCAAAGCTCTCGGCAGCAACAGGAACACCTTCCCCGGCATGATCGCCGCCGCCCCGATCGGCCTCATCGACAAGGCCATCGACTACATCCGCGGCAAGGACATCCCGCCGGCCACCGGATCGTGGGTCAAGCCGGTCAACGCCCCCTACGGCACCCCGTTCGGCAAGCGGGGCCTGATGTGGGCGAGCGGCCGGCACACCGGCCTGGACTTCCCCGCCGCCACGGGAACCAAGGTCGTGGCCGTCGACAGCGGCACCGTCCAGTCCGTGCAGTCCGGCGGCCCCTACGGCAAGCACGTCACCGTCTCCCACGGCGGCGGGCTGGCGTCGCTGTACGCGCACATGTCGGCGATGGTCGCCCGCGCCGGCGACGGCATCAAACAGGGCGCGAAGATCGGCAGCGTGGGCGCAACCGGCAACGTCACCGGCCCCCACCTCCACCTCGAGGCCCGCGTCAACGGCAAGACAGTCGACCCCATGCGCTACCTCGCCGGCGGGGGAGAGGGCGGCCCCGGGGTGCAGCGGTGGACCGGCGTCGTGCAGCAGGCCCTCGGCCAGCTCAACCAGTCCATGTCCCTGGTGAGCACGACGTTGCGCCGCATGAACCAGGAATCCGGCGGCAACCCGCGCGCGGTCAACCGCTGGGACTCCAACTGGCAGGCAGGCCACCCCAGCGTGGGGCTGATGCAGGTCATCCGCGGCACCTTCGAGGCGTATGCCGGGAAGTACCGCAAGACCGGCCCGTTCATGTACGGCGTCAGCGTCGACCCGATGGCCAACATCTACGCCTCCATGCGGTACGCGCTGGCCCGCTACGGCTCCCTGTCCAAGGCGTACAACCGGCCCGGCGGCTACGCGGGCGGCGGCATCGTCGGCACCCGCATCCACCGCGGGCTGCGCACCGGCTACGCCTCCGGCGGCGTCATCACCGTCGCCGGGAAACGCGTCGACACCGGGCCGCTCGCCGCGGCCGTCGGCGGCGACTTCCTCAAGCAGCTCACCGGCACCGCCGCGGCGATCGACTCGGCAATGACGAAGGTCGCCAACGCGGTGAAGAACGCCTTCAAGGGAGTGAAGACCACCCTCGACAACAAGCTGCTCGCCCAGATCAGCGGCGCGAACCGGCAACTGCAGGCCCTGGCGAAGCAGCGCGACGCCATCGCCGCGAAGATCGCCGAAGCGAACCAGTTCGCCGCCGACACCACAGGCCAGGCACGCCAGTTCACCTCCCTCACCGGCCTGCCCAGCGGCGGGAACACCTTCAACGCCTCCGGGATCCTGTCCGGGCTCACCACACGCCTGACCCAGCTGAAGAAGTTCGGCGCCAACATCAAGATCCTGTCCGAGCGGGGCCTGTCGAAGAACCTGCTCCAGCAGATCATCACCGCCGGACCCGAACAGGGAGCCGCCTACGCCCAGGCCCTCGTCGACGCCACCCCCAAGGAACTGCGGCAGATCAACACGGCACAGTCGGCGATCGACAAGACGACCACGGCATTCGGCAAGAACGCCGCCGACGCCATGTTCGACGCCGGCACCAACAGCGGCAAGGGCTACCTGACCGGCTTGCAGTCCACGCAAAAGCTCATCGAGCAGCAGATGGTGAAGCTGGCCAAGAGCATCCAGAAAACCATCAAGGTCGAGCTGGACATCAAGTCGCCCTCGCGGATCCTGCGCCGGCTCGGCCGCTTCACGGGCCTGGGCTACTCGCAGGGCGTCGAGGAGACAGTGCCGCAGGCCCGCGCGGCTGCGCTGCGCATGGCCGGCGCCGTGCGGGCCACGGCCGCGGCGTCCGCCTCCCGCGTGCAGACCAGCCAGACCATCAGGAACGGCGGCGACCGCCACCTGCACTACCAGGCGCTCGTGAAAGAAGTCGCTTCCCGTAAGAGCGTTCAGGACGCCCTCGCCATGGAAGACATGCTCAACCGAACGGTGGTGGTGGGCTGATGCCGATCCTCGTCCCCGCAACCTACGTCCCCCAAGAGGTACAGGCCGGCGTCCCGTGGCCCACCCTGATCAACCAGATGCCCGCCGTGGCTTTCACGGACCCGCGCGGGGTGACAACGCACCTGTCGGACTGGGAGAATGGGTGGCTCCTCCAGCCCGGCGCCAAGGGCCTGGACATGCCCGGCTTCACCTTCAACACCGACGAAAGCCCCGGCATCGACGGCTACGAGCTCCGAGACGTCCGCGCCCAGGGCAAGGACATCATCCTGCCGCTAGCGTTCTGGGCTCACGACTCCCGCGACGCCTACAAGGCGCGCCGCCGCGCCTTCATCAAGAGCCTCAACCCGAAGCGGGGAGTCGGCACCCTGACCCTGACCGAGCCGAACGGTGCGACCCGCCAGATCGGCGCCTACTACACGGGCGGCCTGGAGGGCGACGAGTCCCTGGATGCGGCGGGGGAGCGCTGGTGCATCAACGTGATCACCTTTGCCACGCCGTCGCCCTACTGGGTCGGCGACGTCGTCAGCCGCGATTTCAAGAACGCCACCGGAGGCACGTTCTTCCCCATCCTGCCGCTCCGTGTCGGCGATTCGCAGGTGCTCGGCGAGGTCACCATCGACAACGACGGCGACGCCGCAGCTTTTCCCCTGTGGACCATTCAGGGTCCCGCGACCAGCATCACGCTCGTCAACGAGACGACCGGCAAGGAACTGGTGCTGACCCGCTCGATCACCAGCGCGGACACCGTCGTCATCGACACTCGCGAGCGCCAGCAGACCGCCCTCCTGAACGACGTGACGAACCTGTGGCCGGACCTGTCCGACAGCTCCGAGCTGTGGCCGCTCGAGGAAGGTGTCAACGACCTGAACCTCGTCATTGACGGCTCGACGTCGGTGACCAGCGTCAACCTCACCTACCAGCCCCGCTACCTGGCGTCCTAGGAGGCTGACGATGGATGCGACACGACTGCGGGTGTACGTCCGCGGCTCGACGCTGCAGCGGATCGGGCAGGTCACCGACTACACCAGCCTCACCGTGGTGCCCCGGTTCCGCGAGATCGGCGCAATCACCATGGAGATCGCCGCCGACTCGCCGTCCGCGCCGAAGCTGGTCGAGGGCAACGGCCTGATCGTGAAGACGGCGGACGGGCAAACCGTGCTGTCGGGGCCGATCCGGACGGTCGACTGGTCCCGCTCCGAATCGGACGCCGGCGGCGGCAAGCTCACGGTGGGCGCGGTGTCCGATGACGAGATCCTGGCCCGCTACACCTGCTGGCCGAACCCGACCGCGGCGATCGGATCACAGACCGCCCCCGTCTACAAGATCAACACGGCGTCGGTGGAAACCGGCATGCGCGACCTCGTCAACCTCAACGCCGGCCCCGGAGCACACGCCGCCCGAAAGAATCCGCTGCTCACCCTCGCCCCCAACACTCTCCTCGGCCCCGCCCTGGTCCGCGAGGTCAACCAGTTCGACAACCTCCTCACGGTCCTGCAGGACATCGCCAAAGCCGCCGGGCTCGGATTCCGCGTCATCCAGGTCGGGACCAGCCTGCAGTTCCAGGTGTACGAACCCGCCGACCTCAGCGGCACGGCCCGCTTCTCCTTCGGCCTCGGCAACCTCACCGACGCCTCCTACTCCACCACCCCGCCCACCTGCACCCGCGCCATCGTCGTCGCCGGCGGCGGCACCAGCCCACGTGTCTGCAAGACCTACGACCGCACCGACCCGCTGTGGCCCGGCCTGGTCCTCGAGCAGTTCGTCGACCTCACCGGCGTCGACACCGCATCCGTCGACCTCACAGCCCAGCAGGACCAAGCCGCCGAAGAAGCCCTCACCAACGGTGCAGGACAGGGCTCACTGTCCATCTCACCGATCGACCTGCCCCGGCTCCAGTACGGCCGCGACTACAACGTCGGCGACACCGTTTCCGCTCAACTCCGCGGCGGAGCCTGGTACACGGACACCGTCCGCGAGGTCACCCTCACCAGCACTGCTGGCGAGAGCACCGCCAAAGCCACCATCGGCGGCGACGGCGCAACCAGCGCGGTCGCCCGCATCTACCGCTACATCGCCCAGGTCAAACGCGACGTCGGGCGCCTGAAGACAAGAAAGGCTGCCTGATGGCCGAGTTTGCCATGCCGTTCGACGGCTCCCCGATCGCCACCCAGGCCTCCTGGTCCCGCGTCGCCAGCCGGTGGGGGCTGGACGGCGTCCACGCCACCGACCCGTCCGCGACCACGCTCAAAGTCACCGGATCCGGCGTCTCCACCGTCGCTGTCGCGCCCGGCCGCGCATTCATCACCGGCCTCTACTACCGCAACGACGCCGTCAAGAACCTCGACGTCCCCGCCAACGCGGGCGGCGCAGCCCGCGTCGACCTCGTCGTTATCCGCGCCGACCAGCCCGCCAAAACCATCACGGCCGAGTACAAGACCGGCGGCACCACCGCACCCACCCTCACGCAAGAGGAAGACGGCATCTGGGAAATCCCTCTCGCCCAGTGCACTGTGGCCGCGGGCTCCTCAGTCGTGACCGCGGCGAACGTGACCGACCGGCGCTGGTTCACCAGCCGCGGCGCGGTCCCGTCCATACCCGGCGCGCGACGCCCCTCCGTCAAGAACCAGCTGCTCGTCGAGGACGGCAATCTGTACGTGGGCGATGGCGCGGACTGGCGTTGGCTCGCCACCCAGGGCGTCGCGGACGCCACCTACACGCCCGTCTGGACGGCCGGCTCGACCACCGTCAACTGGGGCTCCGGCAGCATCAACACCGGCCGCTACCAGGCTGTGGGCAAGCGCGTCGACGTCACGATCCACCTCCAGCCGACCGGTAATCCGCCCGCCTACGACTCCCCGCTCGAGGTGTCCCTGCCGCCGGGCCTGCCTGCCACTACCGCCATGCGCTCCCTGTTCAAGTGGAACTACTCCAGCGCCAACGACGAAGGGTCCGCGATCGGCGTCGGCATCGTCTTCCCCACCGAGTCGACGACCCGGATCTCGCGACTGCGCTACTCCATGACCCAGGGCACCACCAGCACCGTCGCCCCCAACAGCTTCAGCCTCTTCACCAACCAGCCGTTCAACATCCGGACGGGCGACATCCTCACCATCGACGGCTCCTACTGGCTCGCCTGAGCCGAGAAAGAGGACACCTGTGGCCAGGCATCTTTTCGGCGGTAGCCCCGCCGACTATGCGATGGAGCGCGTCGGAAACCAGCTCCTGGTCCGACCCGGCGCGGTCGGCACCGTCTGGGACTCCCTGACCGGCGGCACCCAGCTCACCGACCTCACCGACCTCACTGGCGGTCCGATCACGGAGGTGACCGCCGACGCCGACGGCGCAGTCGCCTTCATGGGCCCCGACGGCGACACCACCGTTTACGTCGACTTCGGATACAGCCGCCGCTTCACCCTCGTCGCCACCGACATCGGCGACGTCGTCACCGACTTCATCGCCCAGGGCGGAACCCCTGGGGGATGGGCTCAGCTCAACGGCAGCGGCCACCTCGACGCCGACCAGGTAGACCCAAACTGGTTCACCCCCTACGCCGCCAAGACGGCCGTCGCCACCGAGACGGCGGGCCTGTACGTGCGTCCCGGCTGGGGCACGTTCTGGCGCACGGCACGCACCGGCACCGGAACCGGCGGAAAGGCAACCATCGCAGTCGTTGGCGGCTCCTCCCTCGCCGGCTTCTACGCCAGCAACCTCGTCACCAAGAACTGGCCCGCCCTCCTCGCCACGTCCCTGCAAGGGGTCTACGGAGACGGCGGCAGCGGATATCTCTCCTCCCTGTTCAGCGCCAGCGGCATCGCCGGACAGGACGCATCCGCGATCAGCGCATGGACCAGCGCCGGGAACCTCGTCGCGCAGAGCGGCACCTGGGCGATCGGCGGCTACCCGGCCGGACCCGGCTGGGGCTACCTGTATGCGTCGACGAACGGCGCCCACCTGACGTTCACGGTGCGCGGCACCACCGCCACCATCTACACCCTCGGAGCGGACGGCAGCCGGCCCACCTGGACCTACTCGATTGACGGCGGCGCGGCCACCACCGTCACCGACTCCGCCACAACCGGTCTGACTGTGCTGAAGCGGACCATCACCGGTCTGGCCGCTGGATCCCACACCGTCCGTGTCACCCACACAGGCAGCGCAGGCCAGTACCTGTCCGTTCTCGGCGTGTCCGGCGAGAACGACACCGGCCTCGTCCTCCACAACTTCGGCCGTAAGAACGCCACCGCCGCCGACTACACCACCACCCTGCGCACCGGCTGGAACGGCGGCCCCAACTACCCAGCAGACCTGGTCATCTACGCGGTCAGCCCGGAAGACGTCACCAACGGCACCAGCGCCGACACCTGGGCAGCCAGCGCCCGCCAGCACCTCGCCAACATCCGCGACGGCGGCTCCGCCCTGGGCACCACCGACATCGTCATCGTCCTCCCGCACATCGGCACTGCCGACGTCGCCAATCCCCTCTACCAGGACTACGTCGACCGCGCCCACAGCCTCGCCACCGCCTTCGAAGCTGCCCTCGTCAACCTGTGGGCCCTGGGCCGCAACAGCTGGAACTACTGGAACAGCCTCGGCTACTGGGCCAACCCGGCAACACCGGGCGCCGCCGGCACCGACAGCATCCACCTGTCCGACGCCGGCCACGCCTACGTCGCCAGCGTCCTCAACACCCTCCTGCAGAGCTAGGGAGCATTCATGTCCACCAACCCCCAGGCCGCGCAGGTCATCGCCGTCGCCAAGAGTCAGGTCGGCGTCCGCGAGGGCTACGCCGAAGGCGGCTGGAACAACATCACCCGCTACGCCACCGAAGTCCCTGGCCTGTCCGGCTACCAGGGACAGGCGTGGTGCATGACCTTCACATCCTGGGTCGCCATGCGCGCCGGGGTGCCGTCGCTGTTCCCCCGCGGCGTGGACTGCTCCGCCGGAGTCGCATGGTTCCAGGCCGCGAGCCGCTGGTCCTGGTACCCGGCGATCGGCGCGCAGGTCTTCTACGGCCCGTCCGGGTCCGAACACACAGGGATCGTCTTCGCCTACGACGCCACCCACATCTGGGCTGTCGAGGCCAACACCAACGACAACGGGTCGACGGAGGGCGACGGCGTCTACATCCGCAAGCGCCGCCGCACCGACGCCATCGTCTACGGCTACGGCCTGCCCAACTATGCCGAAGGCGTCACCACCGCCGACCCCGCCCTCAACGGCGTCTCCGGCTACACCTACGCCGCCGCGAACCCCGGGCCCGGCCCCTCCAACCTGATCCGGGCAGCGATGCTCGTCCCCAACCTGGTCAGCGAGACCCTGTCCGTCAACGGGCCGATGAACGCCGGCCGCTTGTTCGTGCAGCAGAACGACTCGAGCACGATCGGCCTGGACGTCATCGGCGCGTCCTCGTCGGGGCAGTCCATCGTCAGGATCCGCGACGCCAACGGGAACTCGGTGTTCGAGATCAACGCGGCCGGACAGATCCTGTCCACGGTCAACAGCAACGAGTGGCGGCCCGCCGACCACGGGCTGATCGCGTGGCCGATGAACCCCGCCGCCTGCACCAACACAGGCACCACCCTGTCCGCGGGCTACATCTACTTCATCGAGGTGATCCTCCGCAGCTCGGCCACCATCACCAGCCTGTGCACGGTCATCGGCACCGCAGGCAGCGGCCTCACCTCCGGCCAGTGCCTGGGAGGCCTCTACACGGCGGCCGGAACACGGGTCGGGGTCACCGCCGACCAATCCACGGTGTGGAACAGCGCCGGGGACAAGACGATGAACCTGACCACGCCATACACCGCGGCGGCCGGCAAGTACTACATTGCCCTGCTGTTCAACGGCACCACGTCCCCGACCTTTGCGTGCGGTAGCACCATGGGCGCCGCGTTCACCCCAGGCAACGTCCATCTCACGTCCGGGAACTACCGCTACTGCCGCTCCGCCTCGGGGCAGACGTCCCTGCCGGCGAGCTACACGATGACGTCAGCAACCCCGGACGCGAACAGCGTCTGGGCCGCGGTCGCGTAAAGGGGGAGTCGTGCCGATTCTGTCGAACGAGCCTGGCCTTGTCGCCGGGCTGGTGGCTGCCGCGCCGGGCCTGTCGGTGCTGGTGGGTGCTCCGCCAGGGACGGACGTGGGTGGCATTCCGGCGGGCGGACTGGTCGTGGGCTGGGTACTGGTGGCCGACCCGGACGTGGCGGGCGGGGCGAGGGTGGATCCGGTGTTCCTGGCAGACGGAAGGGCATGGACACCGGACCAGTACCGGGCCGCCTACGGAGCCAGCCTCGCTGTGCGCGTCGGGCGGACGCCGTAGGTCAGAGCCACGTGACGGCTGCAGCATTGATCGCCAAGTGCATCGTGTTATCGGCGACAATCAACAGCCAGACGGCTAGCCACGATGGCGTGTCCGACGGATAGCCAGTCGCCGCACAGTCAGCCCACGGCTTGCGGAATACCTTCGGGGCGAGCAGGTTCTTCGCCCACACGAGGTACCGGGCCAGCCGGTACCGGTCGATGATCGCGTGCGTGCCGACGATGACGGCGAGCGCTGCGGCCGACTGGGTGATGAGCAGGAACGGCAGGCCATAGGTGACGGCGTGTGCGATGGCGGGCCACCAGCGCTTCGTCTTCTCGGTCGCCATCCAGTGCGACTGAATCAGGTAGTCCCCGGCGAGGTGACACAGGAGAAGCGCGAGACCGCTCACCGCCGCCCTCCCAGTTCTTCCGCGTTGCCGATGTGGTGCCGGAGCCGGTGCAGCCGGTCGCCTGTCCAGCAGAAGAACCGGCCCTGCTTCACCGCCTCCTGGATACGGGGATCGGTGGACTCGTGGGCACGTCCGAGGAGTCGCAGCCACTCGGTATCCACCCATTCGACGTCACGGTGGTAGCAGCGCGGGCCAGCGGCCCGCGTGGGGTGGGGCGGGCAGCCGTACTCAACCGGGCCGCCCGAGACGCGCTCGATGAGCATGTCGCAGCCTGTATGCCCCTCGACGCCCGCTTTGATGGCACCTGCCGCTGCCTCCGGCGAGCAGTACTCGCGCGCCGTGGTCGCCGGGTCGTGGGACAGGCAGAGGACGTAGTAGGTGCTGCTCACGGGCTACTCCTCGGGACTGCGCTCGGTGTCGCTGCTAAGTGACCAGCCATGGAAGCCAAACCGATGGCCAGGTGAGGCGCTCGCGGTTGCGATGCCGTAGAGGCGGACGGCTGCCTGTTCGGCGCGTGCGAGCGGGTCCTCGTCGCTTCCGTTGATCTCGACGTTGACTTCTCGGATGCCGTCGCTGAATTTGATGTGCACGTCAGCCACGGCCGCTCCTCCGCTTTTCGAGCCGTCGCACGATCTCGTCGATTCGCCCGGCGTCGGGGTGTTCGTGCCAGCGGGGGCAGTGAATGAACTTGACGTTGTCCAGGCCGCGCAGCTTGTCCCATCGGCTGATGTAGACGACCTCGCGGTCGCGGGGGGACAGTCCGCTGTTGCGGCACCAGTCCTCGAACTCTCGGGCGTCGCGCGCGAGGACGACTATCAGGCTGATCACGACGGCCCACCGATCGCCGTCTTCAGCATGGCCTGCACGTAGGAGGTGGCGACCTTCTCCGCGTTCGCCTCGGACCAGCCACGCCCGACCATGTCCGCCTTGATCCCCTCAGCAGACTCCAGTATCGGCGTGACCAGCTCCTTAGTCTGCATGCACGCGTGCGCGACCTGCTGAAGCATCGCCGCCATCTGATCCTCGAACATCACGCGGCCTCCTCGACGGCCTTGGCGGTGTACTGGAGGACGTGTTCGCGGGGCGCCCCGTACACCTCCTGGCCGTCCAGGTAGAGCGTGAACCAGTCGCCCACCGTCTCTACCCTGTCGGCGCGGACCAGCGTGCCGGGGTCCTCCGACGACGTGTACACGGTGAACTCGCGGACCGGCTTCGGCTGCATGACACCCCTCCGAGGACGGCGAATCGACTGCGGTTCCTCGTCGAGGGCGCGCGAGGGGACTGCGCCGTGAACGACGTCCAGGCCGGTACGGACGTGAGGTATGCGCTCACTCATCGATGGTCTCCTCAGTCGACTTAGCGATCGGGCCGTGGATGTACGTCTGCGTGCACTGGTGCGGGCGTTCGGGCGTAGCGGTGGTCCACATGCGGCAACCGTCGCAGTGGCCCCAGCCCTCGGCCTTGATCTCGTGGCAGCGGTACGGGGTCCCGTCGGGATGAGTGGGGCGTTCGCGCTGCTCCCTCGGGCGGGCGGGGCCGTCGAGGGCGGCGTCGATGAGATCCGCAACCGGTGCCCAGGTGGGCGTGATGGAGCGGATACGCGCCGACTCTGCGCGCACCCGGGCGAGAGCGGCCTGAGCATCGGCCGACACGCGGCACCTGGCAATGTGATTCTCGTGCGCCATCTCAAAGCACCTGGCCGCGCGCGCACTGTCCTCGATCACCCGCTGCGCCACTTCCAAGCGCTCCTCAGCGGAGGCCGCGTTCCAGCGGGCAACCCACTGGCCGGGCGTAGGCACGCTGACCGCGTCCCAGCTTGGTTCTTCACCTGCGCGGAGTCGGGCGATCTCCGCCTCGGCGGCCTCAGCTCGCGCGTACTGCTCGTCCCGGTCGCACGGCTCGCCGGGCTCGGCCAGGGTCGCGTCGAGCATCTCGCGGATGAAGTCCGTGGTGGTCTCCCGGCCGGCACGGGAGTCGAGGGCGTATCGGAACTTGTGCAGCCCTTCACGCAGCTTGGCGAGTTCGTCAGCTTCACTCGCCTCGGGGGCCGGGATGGCGGCTCGGATGCGGGCGAGGGACGTCTCCCCGATACCGGGCACCGCCAGCAGTTGCTCGTCCGTCATCCGTCGCACATCGGCCAGAGAGTGGCCGTGGAAGTGCAGCGTGTGGGCGACGACCTGGGCGGGCCGGTTGTTCCCGAGGACCTGTGCGAGCGCAGCTTCCCCGCCGTGCAGCAGGTCGTCGGCGGTGCTGGGGTTGGGGCAGTCGAGGCGGGAGCAGGTGACGTGCCCGCCATCTGCGAGGAAGAGGCTGTTGCCGCCACAAGCAGGGCAGCGGCCCTGAACGTCAGTCACGGGCTTCTCCAAGGTCAATGACGTGGTCGCCTTCGACACAGTGCGAGGAGACGCAGCGGCCGACCGGAGTCGCGTCGAGCGCGGCCCTCGCGGCCCGCCAGATGACTGCGTTGCGGTGAGCAGGGTCCGGCGGCAGGTACTCGCCGAGGCCACGGATGTACTCGTACACGGCGTCGTAGGCAGGTTGACGCGGATCCGGGCGGACCTGCGCTTCCTCGGGGGTGGGCTTCGGGTAGCTGTCGCCTTCGGTCGCCGTACCGGCGGCGCGGGCACGGGCTTCGTGGACGATCTCCTCGGTGTCCCAGACGCGGATCTCGGTGGCGTGGCCGTGGTATCCGGCAGCGACGTCGGACGTCATCTCATGGATGTGCAGCCACAGGCGGCGCACATGCTCGTCGGTGGTCGCGTGGACGTGACCGCAAGGCCTCATGGTCAGACGGATGTCGCTCGCGAGACGGGCCGGCCGGTCGATGGTGACCTGCTCTGCCTCGTAGACGGGCCCCCCGCAGGTCGGGCACGGCGGGTAGGGCAGCAGCAGGATCGTGATGCCGTCGCGTTTCTGGCGTTCTCGGTGGGTGAGGACGACCGACCACGCGAGCACATCCGCGTCGGACAAGGGCTGGCTTGCGGGTTCGCTCATGGCGCTGCTCCGGTGCGGGTGTGTGCGGGTTTGGGTGGCGGGCCGGACCCGCACGGCCGGGCCCGCCACGTCGGGGAGGCAAGGACCGGTGCGACTCCCCTGCACGCACCATACCCGATTGCCTGTGAATCGTAGGCTGCATAGGGGTATTGACCTATGATTCGAAGATGAAGCGGGGTTTCCAGGGATACCCCGGGAACCGGAGGACCGATGAAGCTCGTCACCCGCGCGCAACTCGGCTGGCCCGCATCAGCCGCGCCCGCGCAGTCCACCACCAAGGGCGTCAAGGTCCACTACGAAGGCGCCCCCGTCAGCACCAAACTCCTCACCGACCACAACGCATGCATCGCCGAGTGGAAGAACATCCGCGCCAGCCACCTCGCGAACAAGACCGAGAACTACTCGGACGTCGCCTACAACTACGCCGCCTGCCCCCACGGCTACCTGCTGGAAGGCCGCGGCATCGGCAAGCGCACCGGCGCCAACGGCAACGCCGCCCTCAACCAAGCGCACTACGCGATCGTCGGCCTCGTCGGAAGCGAAGGGCTGACTCAGCCCACCGACGCCATGCTGCACGCCATCCGCGACGGCATCGAACTCCTTCGCAAGAACGGCGCCGGCACCGAGATCAAGGGCCACCGGGACGGCTACGCCACCGCATGCCCCGGCGGACCGCTGTACGCGTGGGTGCAGAAGGGTGCCCCGCGACCCACCGCATCTACACAGGAGGACGACGTGGCACTCAGCGCCGACGACAAGAAGTGGCTCGCCGACACGATCAAGACTCAGTCTTTCGCTGGCGTCTGGAAGACCGACGCCATCACCGCCCCGGACGACGCGCCCGACAAGGCCACCAACAAGACGTGGGAAGCCCAGTCGATCCTCCGTGACGTGCAGGCCCGCGTCCGCGCGCTCACTGTCGCCGAAGCCGGCCAGTCCGCGGCCATCGCCAAGCTCGCCCAGCTCGTCGGTTCCAACGTCGACACCGACCAGGTTGTCGCCGCCGTCCAGAAGGCCATCGCCGACGCCGTCATCAAGGTCGATGTCGACGTCACCGCCCAGAACCAGGAGTCCTGACATGATCTTTGGCAGAGAGCCCGCCCTGCTCCTCGGCTTCATCGCGGCCGGGGTCAAGCTGATCGGCTACGAGCTCGACGTCTCCGGCGGCGTCCAGACCGCCATCAACGCCATTGCCGCCGGTGTCGTCGCCGTCATCATCGCGCTCGTCGCGAAGAACGGCGCCTGGGCCGCCGCCATCCTTCAGACCGCCCAGGCCGTCATGTCTCTCTTCGTCGGCCTCGGCCTCGACTGGTCCGCCGACCGGCAGGCCCT
>NZ_JBEXOP010000067.1:0-20592 GCF_040611575.1 Streptomyces sp. NPDC006610 | reverse complement strand
TGACCGCGTGGTACGCCGGCTTCTTGTTGTAGTTGGCGTCGAACAGCAGCGGCGTACCGCTGGCGCGCCACGAGTACTTGTCGGTGACGCCCCAGGCCCGCTCGCCCACCCGGAAGGCCTGCACCGGACAGGCCGGATTCTCCGCCAGATGGACGGCGCCGGGCGGCAGGGCGGTGACCTGGTCGCGGTGGTTCTGGAGCGCGGGGAACGCCTGGGGGAGCCCGGTGAAGAGCGGGTCGCCCGCCGCTTCTCGGCGCAGCCGGATCGTGCACGCGCCACGCTCGGGCGGGCCGTGGTCGGCCCGCACCGCGCCGCCCGACGCCAGGGCCAGGACCTGCGCGCCCAGACAGATCCCGAGCAGTGGCACGCCGCCGGCCACACACCGCCGTACGAGGGCCCGTTGAGCGGGCAGCCAGGGGGCGACGTCGTCGGCGTCCGGCATGAAGCCGCCGCCGAGCAGCACCACGGCGTCGAAGCCGGCCGGTGCCAAGGGCGCCGAGGCTCCCGGCGTCTCGTGCACGTCCAGCCCTTCGGCCGCCAGCCAGGGCACCAGCCGGCCCGGACCGCTGCCCGCCGAGTTCCGCACCATCAGCACGCGGCCCCGCGCCCCGTCGCCCGTGGGACCCCGCGCCGTACTGCCTGTGGGACCCCGCGTCGTATCGCCCATGGGGCCACCCCACCAAAAGGGCCGGACGAGGGCAACCTCCGCGAGCGATCCCGAGCGCTTGCTTAAGCGCGGTTTAAAAGGCCCTTAAGCAACCGTGGGCCCACCGTGCGACAGGAGATCGCCGCAGGTCAGGGGCGCTTGAGGGCGCAAGTCGGACAGTTGGCCCGGTCGTGCTTCGTGCGTAGCATCGGGGCCCTTCGGCGGGTGCCGCCGCAGGCGAGAGAGCGCTCTCAGAAGAGCCTCGGGGGGAGTCGTCTGCTGGTCCCGTCGAGGTGATGCCCCACGACTCCCCACAGACAAGGTGTGTTCAGCCCATGGCTGCTCATCGCGCACGCCGGTGGCCGATCGGCGGACTGGTCTTCCTGGTCGCCGTCGCCCTCGTCACCGCCGTACTGCTCACCACCTCCGGACCGGGCGCCTCCCGCGCGGACGCCGCCCAGACCGTCCAGACCTGGTCGGACGAGTTCGACGGACCCGCGGGCAGCGCTCCCGACCCCGCCAAGTGGACCGTGGAAACCGGCGGTTCGGGCAACGGCAACCATGAACTGCAGTACTACACGGACCGCGCCGACAACGTTGCCCACGACGGTGACGGACATTTGGTGATCACCGCCCGCGAGAACACCGACCCGGCGCTCAAGTGCTGGTACGGCGACTGCCGGTACACCTCGGCCCGCCTCAACACCGCCCGCGCCTTCACCCAGGCGTACGGCCACTTCGAGGCCCGTATCAAGGTGCCGCGCGGACAGGGCGTGTGGCCCGCGTTCTGGATGCTCGGCGACGATCTCGGCACCGTCGGATGGCCCGACAGCGGCGAGATCGACATCATGGAGAACGTCGGCAAGGAACCCGGCACGGTGCACGGCACCCTGCACGGCCCCGGCCACTCCGGCGCCGGCGGCATCGGTTCGCCCCACACCCTTCCCGACGGCAGGGCGTTCGCCGACGACTTCCACGTCTTCGCGGTCGACTGGAGCCCTTCCGAGATCACGTGGTCGGTCGACGGCACGGCCTACCAGACCCGGACCCCCGCGGACCTCCAGGGCCACAAGTGGGTCTACGACCATCCCTTCTTCCTGATCCTCAACCTCGCGGTCGGCGGCGACTGGCCCGGCAGCCCCGACGGCTCCACGGCCTTCCCCCAGACGATGACCGTCGACTACGTCCGCGTCTCGGCGTCCGACACCGCCGGAGGCGCCGCCGGCGAAACGGGCGGCAAGCCGGCGACGACCGCCGCCGTCAGGGGCGTCGGCGGCATGTGCGTGGACGTGGCGAACGCCTCGACGGCCGACGGCACCCCCATCCAGTTGCACGACTGCACCGGCGTGGACGCCCAGAAGTGGACGTTCCGCGAGGACGGCACCGTACGGGCGCTCGCCAAGTGCCTGGACGTCACGGACGGTTCGACGCGGGACGGCGCGCCCGTCGTGCTCAGGACGTGCGACGGCGCCGCCTCCCAGCGCTGGACGCGCACCGAGGCCCGTGACCTGACCAACGTCAGGGCGGACAAGTGCCTGCACGCCAAGCACGGCTTCTCGGCCGACGGCACCCGGCTGCAGATCCGGACCTGCACCGGCGCCGCCCACCAGAAGTGGACCGCCGGCTGACCCCCACCGGCAGGCGGCCCCGCAGCCCCATCGACAGCAACGAGTTCGAAGCACCATCCGGCAACTCCCCGAGGAGAACCCCCACATGAGCCCCCGTCACCAGCGCGACCTCTCCCGCCGCAAGGTCCTCACCGCCCTCGGCGGCGCCGCCGTGGCCGTCCCCGCCATCGCCGTCGTCGCCCCGCACGCCCTGGCCGGATCCGAGCAGGGCGGCGACTCGTCCGGGGCCCGGGCCGCCGCGGGCACGCTCCCGCTGACCGTCGTCAACAGGACGGGCTCGTTCGGCAACGACTCGATCCACGTCTACATCGTCGGCAACCAGGACGGAAAGCAGGTCCGCGTCACGCCCGACGGCTCCCTGGCCCCGATCTCCCTCTCCGACAACGGCGCCGACGGATTCACCGACTACGCGATCCCGCTGACCGGTACCGAGACCACGCTGACCCTGCCCCACATGTCGGGCCGCATCTACGTGGCGCTCGGCGGCAAGCTGAAGTTCAAGGCGGTCGCGGACGGCAACGGCAACGCCGCCCTCCAGTACCCGGCCGGCTGGGTCACCTCCGACCCCAACTACCGGGTTCTGCACGACTGCGCCGAGTTCACCTTCAACTCCTCGGGCATGTTCTGCAACACGACCATGGTCGACATGTTCAGCGTGCCCATGAACATCCGGCTGACCGGCGCCAGGGACCAGACCACCGGCACCCTGCGCGAGGGCGGCCGGGCCGCCGCGTTCGCCGCCGTCAAGACCGTCGAGGAGTTCGCGCCCCTGGTCGTCGACGATCTGCGCATCATCGCCCCCGGCCACGGGCTGGACGCCGGCATCTTCGCCAAGGACTACTTCGCCCCGTACATCGACGAGGTGTGGAGCACCTACACCGGCCGGGACCTCACCGTCACCACCAACGCCGGCGCCTTCACCGGCCGGGTCCGCGGCGACCGGCTCACCTTCGACGGCCCGGCCCCCGTCTCCTTCGCCAGGCCGACCACCCGGGACGTCCTCTTCTGCGACGGCAACCTCGCCGCCCCCAACGACGGCACCACCGGGCCCGTCGCCGCCGTCCTCGGCGCCGGCTTCAACCGCTCCACGCTGATCGGCCACCCGGTCCAGCCGACCACGAACCCGGCCGACTTCTACCGGACCGATCTGACCAACCACTACTCCAAGGCCATCCACGCGGCCACGGAGGACGGCAAGGCGTACGGCTTCGCCTTCGACGACGTCGCCGACTTCGCCTCGTACATCCAGGACACCGCCCCCACCGGCATCACGTTGACACTGTCGGCCTTCTAGCGCGTGCGATCGCAAGGCGCCGGAGCGCCCTCGTAGCGGAGCTACCAGGGCGGTTCGGCAAAGCGGCTGGGGGTGCCCCCTCCGGGGGAGCGCGTGCCAGGAGCCGCCACGCCGCGGGCATTCGTCAGACACCCCCTGGCGGCACGGGGCGCCGCGGGCCCGCCCGCGGCGCCCGGCCGTCGGGCGGTGCCCGCCCGGTCGACGGTTCGGCCGCGCCCGGCCGGTCCGAGCACGGCCGGGTCACCCCATCGGCCGTCGTCGCCATGCGCCGCGGTCGCCCCGTGGGTAACGTCGTTCTCGACGGAGCCGCCGCGATCGCGGGCGTCCGTGCCGTGCGTTGGTGGTCCAAGGCAAGACGCCCCGCTTCCCGCGGGGAGATGCAGGTGCGAGGCCTGTCCAACGCTCGAACGAAGGTCCCGGCCCCTGCACGGACGCAGGGACCGGGACCTCGCGTGTGCGACAGGGGAGCGTCGTCACCCTTCCCCGGCGCCCCCGGACTCCCAGCGCAGGAGATCGCCGGGCTGGCACTCCAGCACCTCGCACAGCGCCGCGAGAGTGGTGAAGCGCACCGCCTTGGCGCGGCCGTTCTTCAGGACCGCCAGGTTGGCGGGCGTGATCCCGACCCGCTCCGCCAGCTCGCCCACGGACATCTTCCGCTTGGCCAGCATGACGTCGATGTCGACGGCGATCGGCATCAGATCACCTCGGCCAGTTCGGCCTGCAGCTGTGCCGCCTCGACGTCGCGCGCGACGGCCTGCGCGAGCAGCATCCGCAGCACGAGCACGATCAGCGCGACGCCCAGGACCGCCATGACGCCCCCGCCGATCAGCAGCACGATTCCCGGTGCGACGGCCTCGCCGGGCGCCAGCAGCACCCCGAGTGCGAACAGCAGCAGCGCGGCGGCGACGAACGCGCCGATCACGATGTCGACGTACCGGAAGGCGGCGTGCGAGAACACGGTCCCGCGCCGCACCATCGTCACCAGCCGCCACACGCAGACGGCGACGACCTGCGCCGACGCGATGCCCAGCACGAGAGTCGTGATGAACGCGGCCGGGGGATAGGCCAGTTCCGTGTCCACCCCCTCCAGGTCCTTGGCGAGCAGCGGCATCAGCACCACCTGCACGCCCGCCGAACCCGCGAGCAGCACCCCCAGCACCACCCTCAGCGCGAGCACCGTCAGCTTCCCCATCGCCTCTCCCTCCCTCGGACCCGTGCGAGCCCCTGCGAGCCCGTGCGAGCGAGCACAGGCGGACCCCCAACGGGTCCAATCGATCCACGATGGAAATCTATCGAGAAACGATAGGTGTGGCAAGTGGTGAGTCCGGCCTCACCGCCGCAGCGCCCCCGAGACCTCCGCGCGCGTGCGGACGTCGAGCTTGGCGAGGATGCGCTCGACGTGGGTGTCCACCGTCCGCTTGGAGATGAACAGGCGCTCGGCGATCTCCCGGTTGGACAGCCCTTCCGCGACGAGTCGGGCGACTTCCCGCTCCCGCGAGGTGAGGTCTCCGGCCGCCGCCCGGCCGCTTCGCGCCGGCGGGACGCCCCCGCCCGGCACGTCGGCGTCCGCGCGGACGGCCTCCAGCACCTCGGCGCCCGACATCCGCGCGCCCAGCCCTCGTACGCCCCGTCGCCGAGCTCCGCCCGCACCGCGGCCTTGACCGCGTCCTGCTCCTGGAGCAGCGAGGGCAGCATGGCGACGGGATCCCCGCTGAGCCGGCGCGCGCTCTCGGCGTACCCGAGCAGCCAGGCCGCCCTGGGGAACCGTTTCTGCCTGGCGGCGTCCCAGGCCAGCCCCAGACAGCACAGGGCCGCGACCAGTACGTCGCCGATCTCGCTCGCGGCCTCCAGTGCCCTGCGCAGCAGCGGTGCGCTGCGCGCGCCGCGGTCGGCGAGCCACAGGATGATGCCGTGCGCCATCAGGGTGGAGGCGTACAGCTGGCGCTCCCCGGTGCCCTCCAGGGCGGCGAGGCCGGCCTCGCACCATTCCAGGGCGCCGTCGGTGTCGCCGAGCACGGCCCGCAGCAGCGCGCCCTCGTAGTGGACGACGGCGAGGCCGCTACGGGATCATCGTGGGATGCGCCTCGGCGGACAGCGCCCGCAGGAGTCCGGTGAGCGGCATCGGCTGCGGCGGGCGCGGCCGGTCCCCGATGCCGGTCTCGATGCCGTCGGCCAGGGCGCGCAGCGCCTGCGCCGCGCCGGGCTCGGGGAGCGTGGGGTCGAGCCCCGCCAGCGCGCGCCGGGCGCGGCGCCAGGCACGGCCGCTGTGACCGCTGTGGTGGTCAGCCAGCGCCTGGGCGTAGCGGGCGGCCAGCATGGCCCAGTCGTCGTCGGTGATGCTCCGCTGGGCCAGCGCACGCCGGGCGGTGCGGCGCGCGGCGGCGGGCGCGAAGGCGGCCTCGGCCACGGCCTGTGCCGCCAGGGACACGGCCGGCGGGGGACCGGACAGCGGCCGGTCCGGGACGGTGCGGGCCGCCTCCCGGAAGTGCTCCGCCGCGGCCCGCGGTTCGCCCTCGTGGAGCGAGATGAGGCCTTGCACGTGGGCGAGTTGGCCGACCGTGACGTCGTCCCCGCTCAGGACCGCCTCCGGCCAGGCCCGGCCCGCCAGTGTCCGGGCGGCCCGCGGATCGCGGCTCGCGCTGAGCCAGGCCGCCAGCCACCGCCCGCGCCTCCCCGCCGGACTGTCCGCGGGGCACCGCGGCAGCAGCCGCAGCAGATGACCGCGCCCCTCGTCGGCCCTGTCGTACACGGCCCACCAGAACCACAGGCCGAGAACCGTCTCCAGCGCGGCCTCGACATGGTCGGGACGGTTCACGGCCTGCCGGAGTATGGCGGACAGTTCCTCCCGCTCCTCGTGCACCAGCCCCACGGCCTGCGCCTGGCAGCCCGCCGCCCACAGCCCCTCCGCGACCGAGGCGACCTGCCGGCAGTGTGCCGCCCGGCGCTCCAGCGCCACCTCCGTCTCGCCCGCCTCGCGCAGCCGTTCGGCGCCGAACTCCCGCGCGGCCCGCGTCATCCGGTACCGCGGCTGCCGCAACCCGCCCGGGGGCCGTACGGTCTCCAGCGCGCCGACCGCCGCCAGCCGCACCAGCAGCGACGGCACGCGCTCCGACGCCACCGCGCCCCCGGTGCACAGGAACACGGCCGCGGACTCGTTGAACGCCCCCGCGAACGCGCTCGCCCGGCCCCACACGATCCGCGCCTCGCGGTCGCACAGCGCGTAGCACGCCCCGATGGCGTCCCGCAGCGAGCGGTGCCGCCGCAGCGCGGGCCGTTCGCTGTGCAGTCGGCACTGACCGCGCTCGACCGACTCCACCAGGTCGTGGAGCGACTGGCGCCCCAATGCCAGCTGGTCGGCGGCCAGTTCGATCGCCAGCGGCACTCCTTCCAGTCGCCGGCAGACGCCCTCCACCGCCCGCAGGTCGGCGGCGTCGAACCCGCGCGCGGCGCCCCGCGCCCGGTCGAGGAACAGCTCCACCGCGGGGGCGGGTCCCCGGCCGCCGGCCCCCTCGGTGTCCAACGGCGTCAGCGGCAGCACCGCCTCCTCGCCCAGGCCCAGGGCCTGGCGGGCCGTCACCAGCACGCGCAGCCCGGGCACGGCGACGAGCAGGCGCTGTACCAGGCCCACGCACTCCTCGTGGACGGGGTCGACGTCGTCGAGGAACAGCAGGACGCCGGCGGCGGGCAGATGCGCTGCGAGGTCCGGGACGCCCGCGTCCCCGCGCCGGGGCCGGCGGCCGGTGAGCGCCCGGTACACGTCGGCGGCCAGCGCCCCCGGTTCGCCGGGCGCGTTGCCCCGCCGGCGGACGCGCACCGTGCGCCGCCACGGTCCCCGGGTTCCGGGGGCGATGCCGTGGACCGTCTCGGCGGCCAGCCGGCTCTTGCCGACTCCGGTCCGGCCGGTCACCGACACCAGGTGGTGCTCCGCCAGCAGTCCCCGCAGGGCCGCCGACTCCCGTTCCCGGCCGATCAGGGCGCCGGCCTCCTCGGGATCGTCCGCCGGGGGCGCCGCAGGGTTGCCGACACACTTCCACACGTTCATGGCCTTCCGCACTCTCAGGGTTCCAGCAGGCGGTGACACCGCGGCCGGGGGTCGGCCGCCCCGGCGCAGAACCGTCACTTCTGCGGCGCCACGGCAACTCCAACGCGCCCGTCGGGCCCAAGGTGGCGTCGAGCGGCGGGGGATCACACGGACGACGACGGCGCGAACGCCCGTGCGGTGCCGGCATCCGGCCCCGACGGGCGTGATGATCACCACACGGCCGGGGCCGGGGGTGAGCATCCGTACTGGTGTGCGGCATGGTTCGGGTGGGCAGGCATGCGCCTGCGGGGATGGAAGTCGTCGGTCCGGTGAGGGGTATCCGTGCGTGTGTGTGTGATCGGTGCAGGCCTGTCCGGGCTGGCGGCGGCCCGGGCCCTGCGCAAACGGGGCGTCGACGTGGTCTGCCTGGAGGCGACCGCGGGGGTGGGCGGCATCTGGCGGCGGCCCCAGGCCGGTGAGCCGGGGCCGGGCTATCTGTCCCTGCACCTGAACACGGCCAAGGACCTGACGGCGTACTCCGACTTCCCGATGCCGGCGTCCTACCCGCTCTACCCTCGCCACAGCGACGTCGCCGTCTACCTGAACTCCTTCGCCGCCTGGGCGGGGGTGCTGGACTGCGTCGAGCTGGAGACCGAGGCGGTCTCGGTGCGCCAGGACGCGGACGGCGCCTGGACGGTCGTCAGCCGCGACGCCGAAGGCGCCTCGCGCACGCGCCGCTTCGAGCACGTGGTCGTCGCCTCGGGCCACAACTCGCAGCCCAACTGGCCCGATCCGCTGCCGCCGGGCGCCGACGCGTTCTCCGGCCGGCTGCTGCACTCCCTCGACTACCGGGACGGCAGCGACTTCGCGGGCCGGCGGGTCGTCGTGGTGGGGCTCGGCGCGTCGGCGGTGGACATCGCCGCCGACCTGTCCCGGCACGCCGCCCGCACCGTGCTCTCCGTGCGGCGGGGCCTGCACATCCTGCCCAAGCAGTTGTTCGGGATGTCGCTGGACGAGATCGCCGAGGCCGCCTGGTGGAAGAGCATGACCTTCGAGGCGCAGCGGCGCTTCGTGGAGCAGGCCCTGCACGTCGCCCGGGGCCGGCTCGGGGACTACGGCCTGCCCGAGCCGGACCATCCGATCTTCTCCTCGGCGGTGACCATCTCCGACGAGATCCTCAGCCGCATCCGGCACGGCGCGGTGGAACCCCGGCCCGCGATCGAGTCCTTCGACGGCAGCCGGGTGGTGTTCGCCGACGGGACGTCCACCGAGGCCGACGCCGTCGTGTACTGCACCGGCTTCCGGATGTCCTTCCCGTTCCTGCCCGAGGGCTGCCCCGCGGGGCCGGACGGCGCGGTGGAACTGTACAAGCGGGTCGTCGCCCCCGGCCTGCCCGGCCTGTACTTCGTCGGCCTGGTCCGCCCGCTGGGCGCGATCACCCGGCTGGTGGAGGCCCAGTCCGACTGGATCGCCCGGCTCGTCGCCGGCGAGGCGAAGCTGCCCGAGGCCGCGGTGATGCGGGAGGAGATCGCCGGCTACCTCGACGGCATCGCCAAGCGCTACGGGCGGATGGAGGGTTCCTCCATCCAGGTCGACGTCGGCCCCTACCTCGCGGACCTGCGGGAGTCGCTGTACGCGTGACGCGCGTAGCCGCAGGCAGGACGGCTCCCGGAACGAGTGCCGCAGGGAGCCGTCCGCGTCCGCTCAGATCAGCGCTTCTCGCCGATGCAGCGCCCGGGGCGGCCGGATCGCGTAGGCCTCGCAGGAGATGTACGCCGTCACCCGCGGCGGCCGCCCGTGCTGGTGGGCCAGCGCCAGGTAGGCGATCAGCCCCAGGCCCTCCTCGGGCCGGCGCCGGGTGACCGCGGCCAGGGCGGCCGTCAGCGGGGCGGGGTCCATGCCGCGAGCGCGCAGCACGTCCTCCGCGCGCGTCAGCGCCTCCCCGTCGTCGCGGGCGTAGTCCCGCACCGGGATGTGCAGCGTGAACCCGGTCGGCCGCGGCTCGCCGGCGTCGGTGAACGCGTGACAGGTCAGGCCGGGCCGTCCGGCGAGGACGGTGTCCCCGCCGTCGTCGGCGGCGCCGGCGACGGTGTGGAAGAACTCCTCGATGCCCGCCGGGGCGGGGCCGGGAACCATGCGCGACAGCCGTCCGGCGCGGGCGGCCGTGAGGTTGTCGTGGCGCAGGTACACCTTCGCCCGGGGCGCGTCCCAGTCGCCCATGTCCAGGGCGAAGAACGGGTGCCCGTCGGCCTCCGGCAGCGCGTCGAAGCCGTCCCCGTGGCCGAGCCGGCGCAACGCCTCGCGCACCGTCCCGGCGGAACGTTTCACCCCGGAAGCCGCCGGATTGAGATACACCTTCAGCCCGGGCACGCCGCCCGGCCTGAGCTCCAGGGCGCACCACAGGGCGAGCGGCCCCTTGGGGGCGTCCGGCAGGAAGAGGTCGCCCAGCGCGTCGAAGGCCTCCGTGGAGAAGTTCCACCGCTCGGCCAGGGTACGGACGAAAGCCGCGCCCGCACGGCCGTTGCGAGCCAGGCTGCCTGCGCCGCAGCCCGGTTCCACCAGCACGCGCAGGGCGGGGCCGGCACCCGGGCGGAAGGAGAGGGAGAACTCCACCGGGGTGTGGTCGTCGGACAGGAACGTCCGGGTGGGAGGCGGGAGATCCAGTGGCCGCTCGGCTGCCTGTCCCAACGAGAAGGTCAGCAGGTTCGCATAGGCCTCCACCTCGGAACCCGACAGGCCGGCGACCACGCCGAGTCTTCGCAGCTGACCGCTCGTGAACTCGCCGAGCGTCGGTATTCGGGGGCTCGTGCGCCCACCGGCCGGCGAACGGGTCACCGGGCGCCTCCGGCCGGGCCGGGACGGACAAGAAGATACCCGCCCGGCGGGGCGGGTATCCGCAGTGGATGCGGCAGACAAGCGGCGTCCATGGAAGGGAGATCCATGACACCTCCTTCACCTCGTGAACAACTCCAATACCGCGTTGCTCACTACCCCTGCCGTTGATCGATCATGCGGACGCCGAAGGCGTGATGGTGTTGCCTCCATCACGCCTTCCTCACCATTGCGTCACTTGGTGAGCCAGGTGAGGAACTGGCTCCACATTCCCCCGCGTTCGGGCTTGCGCGCCGCTGCCGGGGCGCCCCCGGAAGCGGCCGTGGCGGCGGGACCGGCGGCGGTCTCGGACCGCCTGGCCGGCTGGACGGGGGTGAAGCGGGCCGGAAGGGTGGCCAGCGCCCGGTTGAACGGGCCCGGCCGCCAGGTCAGGCTGTCCTCGGGGACGGCCAGCTCCACGTCCGGCAGCCGGTTGAGCAGGCTCTCGATGGCCGTCACCGTGATCTGCCGGGCGGGCTCCTTGGACGGGCAGGCGTGCGGGCCCGCGCTCCACGCCAGGTGGGCCCGGTTGCTGCCGGCCTGCCGCGAGGCCTTCAGCGCGGGGCCGGTGTTGGCGGCGGCGAAGCTGACCAGCATCAGGTCGCCCGCGCGCACCTGCCGGCCCGCGAACTCCATGTCGGTGGCCGGGTAGTGCGGCGCGTAGTTCGACATCGGCGGGTTGTCCCACAGCGTGTCGTCGATGGCCTCGTCGATCAGCCCGCCCTCGTGGGCGTACCGGTCGTCGGTGAGCAGACGGTGCAGGGTGTTGCCGATGAGGTTGCGCAGCGGCTCGGCGCCCGCGCCCAGCAGCAGGGCCAGCTGGTGAACCATCTCCTCGTCGGTCAGCTTGGCCTGATGCTGCATCAGCCAGCTGGTGACGTCGTCGCCGGGCTTCCTGCGCTTGAGCGCGACCAGCTCGCCCGCCGCGTCGAAGAGCACCTCGGTGGCCTTCTCGGCATTGACGCCGTCGAACATCCCGGAGATGCCGAACAGCACCCGGTCGCCGATGTCGGCGGGGCAGCCGAACAGCTCGTTGAAGACGAACAGCGGCAGCTGCTTGGCGTAGTCGCCGAGCAGATCGGCCGAACCCCGGGCGCCGAACTGGGAGACGAGGTAGTCGGACACCTGGCCCGTGCTGCGGCTGAGCCGGCGGTCGTCGACGCGCGCCATGCTGTCGGTCACCGCCTGCCGCAGCCGCAGATGCTCGGCGCCGTCGGCGAACATGCAGTTCGGCCGGTACGCCAGCAGCGGCGCGACCGGGTTGTCCGGGGCGATCCTGCCCTCGTTGAATTCCCGCCAGCGACGGGCGTCCTTGCGGAACGAGGCGGAGTCCTGCAGCAGCTGGAGCGCCGCCGTGTAGTCCGTGACGAGGGTGGCCTCCACGCCCGGGGCGAGTTCGACGGGCGCGGTCGGCCCGAAGTGGCGCAGGTACGCGTAGTAGGCCTGCGGGTCGGCCGCGAACTCCGGCCCGTGCAGCGGCACCGCGCCGCCGGCGGTGTGGGCCGGGCACCCCGGCGGGGGGACCGGGGTGGTGTCGTGAGCGTTCATGTCTTGCTCTCAGTTTCTAGTGGGCACGGGCCAGCAAGTAGCGGACGAGGGTGGTCAGCGCGGCGGCCGAGGAGCTTTCGTCCCGGGCGTCGCAGGTGACGACGGGGGTGTCGTCGAGCAGGTCCAGGGCGTCCCGCAGGGCGCCCTCGTCGCGCAGCGGCGCGCCGTCGAAGTGGTTGACGGCGATCGCGTAGTCCAGGCCGTACTGCTCGATCAGGTCGATCACGGGGAAGGAGTCCGCGAGCCGCTCCGGATCGACCAGGACCAGGGCGCCCAGGGCGCCGCGGGCCATGTCCTCCCACATCTGCACGAACCGCTGCTGGCCGGGTGTTCCGAACAGATACAGCACGACGCGGTCGCTGATGGTCAGACGGCCGAAGTCCATGGCGACCGTGGTGGTGGTCTTGCCGTGGACGCCCTTGAGGTCGTCGACCGACTCCGCGGCCCGCGTCATCGTCTCCTCGGTCGACAGGGGCTCGATCTCGGAGATGGCGTTGATGAAGGTGGTCTTGCCCACCGCGAAGTGCCCGACGACCAGGATCTTGACGGCCGTCTGCGTTGCCCCGCCACGGACGTAGGCGCTTTCACCCAAACTTGGCGCGGAGACCATCGAGCACCTCCTGGAGGATCTCTCTGTCGGCCAGGGCGGCACGGGCCACCGGAGGCCGGGTGATGAGGTAGCCGCCCTCGGTGAGGGAGGCCAGCAGGATCCTCACGACGCCGAGGGGCAGACGCGTGTGGCCCGCGATCTCGGCGACCGAGAGGTAACCGGCCGAGCACAGGTCCAGCAGACCCTGCTCCTCGGGAGACAGCCGGGTCGGCCGCTGCCGGTGTTCGGGCGACGCCGTGACGAGGGTGATGAGCGAGAGCTGCTCCTCGTCGGGCAGGTCCCGCCCCTTGGTGATGACGTACGGACGCACTAACGGGGCGGCGTCCGGCTCCCAGGCGTCGTGGTCGGTCATGACCGGGCGCCGAGGTTCTCGCGCGGCGGCGTCGTCAGCTCCTTGCCGAGCTGGGCGACGAGCTGCTGCATACGGAAGGTGATGTCCGCCATGTCGACGTCGGGCGAGGCGGACACGCCGAGGTAGGCGCCCTCGCCGGCGGAGATCAGGAAGACCCAGCCGCCCTCGAACTCGACCAGGGTCTGCCGCCACTGCCGGGTGGCGTCCTCACAGAAGAACGCGAGGGAGCGGCTGAGGGACTGCACGCCGCTCATCGCGGCGGCCACGCGGTCCGCGTTGTCCTTGTCGAAGTCCTTCGTCCGGGCCATCAGCAGACCGTCGGCGGAGATCAGGACCGCGTGCAGGGCCCCGGGGATCTCCAGCGCGCTGTCCAGCATCCATGACAAATCGTTCACGAGACCTCATGTCCTCCGGTGCTTGCACCACGTGTGCTGCTCGTCTGGTCCGCGGTGTCGGGCCGCGCCTCGCGACCGGACTGCGTGCCGCGCTGGAAGGCGCCCATGATGGCCGCCGTCTCGGCGTCGGAACGAGCGGCCGGGCGTGCGGCCTGGGCGCTGCCGGGCACGATGGCCATGGGCCGCTTGCGCCGCCGCTTGGGCAGGCCGTCGGCCGTCGCGGACACCGCGGACGCGGGCTCGGGACCGCCCTCGAGGACCGGACCGGTGGCCGCGGCCGCGGCGGGGGCGGGGGCTTTCTTCTCCGGCATGGGAGTGAGCAGATCGTGCGGCAGCAGGACGACCGCGCGCACGCCTCCGTAGGGGGAGCTGGAGTCCACCGACACCTCGAATCCGAACCGTTCGCAGAGCACGCCGATGACCGCGAAGCCGAACTGCGGCGGGTTGCCGAGCCCCGAGACGCCGGAGACCCGCTCGTTGGAGAGCAGCTTCTCGGCGCGGGCGCGCTCCTCGTCGCTCATGCCGACACCCGCGTCGTCCACGACGATGCAGATGCCCTTGGGCACGGTCCGGATGTTGATCTCGACGATCGTGTCGGGGCTGGAGTAGCTGGTGGCGTTGTCCAGCAGCTCGGCCAGGGCCAGGGCGACCGGCTCGACCGCGCGGGCGGTGAGACCGAAGTCGACCTGGGAGAGGATCTCCACCCGGTGGTAGTGCCGGATCCGGCCCTGCGCGGAGCGGACCACGTCGTACACCGAGGCGATGTCCCGCTGGCGCCCCAGCCAGCCGTCGCACAGCACGGCGATGGACTGGGCGCGCCGGCCGAACTGCGAGTTGGTGTGGTCGATCTCGAGCAGGTCCTGAAGAATGACCGAATCGCCGTGCTTGTTCTGCAGCCGGGACACGACCAGCTGCTGCTCGGCGGCGAGACCCTGAAGCGTCCGCATGGCGGACTTCAGCACGGTCTTCGTCGCCTCCTCGGCCTGTTCCTGGGCCGCCTTCACGGACTGGGCGTAATCGTTCTCCAGCTGGGTGTAGTGGGTCTTCAGCCCCTGGATCTCCTGCCGGAGAGCCCGGGCCGCCCTGCGTTGGTGGACAACGAGGGCGACCGCGGCGACCAGGGCGATGAGAAGAACCCAGACGAGCGGGTTCTCTATGTATTCCGTCATAAGACTCTCTTCAAGCGACTGACGGCGGGCTGCTGAAACTCCGTCAATGCGGTTGGACCGGCGGACCGCCCGCGGCGAGTTCCGCCCGGGCCGTCCCTGGAGTCGGAGATGCCGTTCACGCCTATCCGCCCGCTCCGCAGATCGCGGTGATCGTATCACCGGCCGAACAGGTGACCGGACGCCAAACCTCCGCACCCGCACGGCAGTTGTCGAGGCCCGGGGAGGGGCGAAAATCGGCCATCCCCGGTGCGGGCGGCGGTCGCCGGGGATTCTCCCGGACTTCACCCGCGCGTCAGCGCGGTGCGGGCGTGCGCAGGGCGAGGATGGCCACGTCGTCGCCGTTGCCGGACGGCCGGGTCCGCGTCAGCAGTTCGTCGACGTACGCCTCCAGCGGCCGCTCGATCAGGGCGGCGGCGTAGCGTCGCAGCCGTTCCAGCCCCACGTCGATGGACTGACCCGGCTGCTCCACGAGGCCGTCGGTGTAGAGCACCAGGGTCGCGCCCGGCGGCAGCAACCGGGTGGCGTCGGGGCGCGGGGCCGGGACGCCGGTGCCGAGCAGCATGCCGTGCCCGTCCGTCAGGTACTGGGCCCGGCCGCCCGCGGTGACGAGCAGGGGCGGGGGGTGGCCCGCGTTGGTCCAGGACAGCTCCCAGCCCATCGTCCCGATGTCCGTCATCCGCCCGAGGACGAGGGTGGCCATGTCGGTGTCGGCCAGCCGCATGGCCGCGTGGTCCAGCCACTCGACGATCTTGCTCGGGGGCTCCTGCTGGGAGTGCGCGTAGGCGCGCAGCATGTTCCGCAGCTGCGCCATGTCCGCCGCGGCCTCCAGATCGTGCCCGACGACGTCCCCGACGACCAGCACCAGGGCGCCGTCCGGCAGCACGAACGCGTCGTACCAGTCGCCGCCGACCTGGGAGGCGTCGGGCGCGGGCAGGTAGCGGGCGGTCATCTCGACGTGCGGCAGCCGGGGCAGCTGGGGCAGCAGATGCCGCTGCATGGTCTCCGAGACCTTGCGCTGACGCTGGTAGAGGCGCGCGTTGTCCAGCGCGAGACCGGCCCGGCGGGTGATGTCCTCCAGCAGCGGCAGGTCGGCGGCGGTGAACGGGGCCGGCCGTTCGGAGCGGCCCAGGGTCAGGGCCCCGAGCACGGTGCGCAGGCCCCGGATCGGGGCGATGACCGCGGAGTGCATCCCGGTCGTGGCGAACAGCCGGGCCTGCTCGACCGCGATGCCCGAGTCCGGCTCGCCCTGGTAGGTCTCCGGGCCCGCCAGCGTGGAGGCCGCCCCGCGCAGCGCCCGTGACAGGGGCATCGGCGACTCGCCGGGGATCGGCGGCATGGGCCCGACCAGGTCGTCCCGGTAGCGCACGGTTCCGCCCTCGAAGTGGGCTACCGCGGAGCGCCACACCTCGTGCTGCTCGCTGATCAGGTCGATGACCGCCCAGTCCGCGAGGCGCGGCACCACCAGGGCGACCAGCCGGTGCAGGGCCTGCCCGGTGTCCAGGGTGGAGGTGAGCTGCGTGGTCAGCTCGGCGAGCAGCGCCAGCCGCTCCAGCTCGCCGATCTCGTCCCCGGCGGCCTCGCCGCCCGGGCCCGACTCGTCCTCCTCGGCCTGATGGAACAGCACCACGGCGCCCACCAGGCCGTCGGAGACGTACGGCGTCACCAGCCACCGCATGGGCACGAGCACGCCGTCGCCGCGCTCCACCCACAGGCCCGTGCGCTGGGTCGTGTGCCCGGCGAGGGTGGCCTGCCGTACCTCGCACCGGGTGCGGGCCACGGTCTCCCCGTAGCGGGTGCGGTGCAGCAGGTCGTGCGCGTCCTTGCCGACCAGCCGGTCGGCGGGCCGACCCAGGAGCCGCTCCGCCTCCGCGTTCACGGCCAGGATCAGGCCGTGGTCGTCCGAGACGTAGGCGGCGGCGCCGAGCGCGTCGAGGACGCGCGCGAGCCCGGCCAGCGCCTCTTCCCGCAGGCGCCGGTCGCCGTCGTCCGCGGTCCCGGAACCAGCCACGACACCACCTTCCCAGCAGCGCGGCGCATCCGCACGACAGTCACGGTGGCCCTGCGTGACCGGCCTGCGGCGCGGATTCAGCGCTCGCCGGCGGCCTCGTCGCCCGAGACCAGGGCCGACCTCGGCGGGCCGTCGCCCTCCACGACCTTGGGCGTCAGCGTGACCCTGACCGTCTGGGTCTGCGCGTGGGTGTACTTCCCGTCGGCCCCCGCGTCCACGACCCACAGCCGCACCCTGGCGTTCGCCCCCGCCTCCCGGCCGACCGCGACGGTCGCCTCGATCTCCACGGGCCCCACCTCGAACCTCACGGCCTCCCCGGCGCCGTCCGCCAGCGAGGCGGCCAGCTGGCTGCGCAACTCACGGATCATGTCGGACAGTTCGATCATTCGTCCCCCTCGTCCCCCTCGTCCCGCTCGTCCCCCTCGCGCCCTTCGCGCGCGTCGTTCCGTGACGCCGGGATGCTACCCGCGCGGGGCGGCCCGGAACGCGTCAGTCGCCATGGCCGCCGCGCCGCAGGTGCAGGGCGCGCAGGGCCGCCTCGATGGCGAAGCGGTGGTCAGGGTCGGCGAGGCGGGGGCCCAGGTGGGCGTCCAGGCCGCGCAGCCGGTAGCGGACGGTCTGGGCGTGCACGCCCAGGATCTCCCCGACCTGCTCGGCGGGCGCGCGGGTGGAGACGTGCACGCGCAGGGTCTCCAGCAGGCGGTCGCGGCGGCCGGCGGGCAGGCCGTCCAGCGGGGCCAGCTCGCGGGCGGCGAGGCGGGAGACGAGGGGCGGGTCGGACAGCAGCCAGAGGGTGACCAGATGGTCCTCGCAGCGCACCAGGGGCGCGTCGGGCACCACGCCCTCGTCGACGAGCCGGAGCACGCGGCGCGCCCAGCGCAGGGAGTCGGCCGCCTGCGAGGGCGGCACGGTCAGGCCCACCACGGCGTGCGTGCCGGCCAGGGCCGCGTCGAGCATGGTCAGCCGCTCCGCGGTGAGTTCCCCGGGGATCAGCAGATGCGGCTGAGGGCCGTCCAGATCGGCGAGGACGTCGTCCGGGAGTCCCGCCGCCAGGTGCTCGGGCAGGGACGGGCGCAGGGCGACCAGGGTGACGTCATCGGGCAGGGGCCAGGCCGCCGCCTCGCACAGGCCGGGCAGGGCCTGGGGCAGCGGAGGGGCGGCGAGGATCAGGTGCAGCAGTCTCCTTCGCTGGGCCGGCACCTCGGAGGAGGCCCGCGCCTGCACCTCGACGTAGCCCTCGCGGGAGATCGCCTCCAACTCCTCGACGTAGGCGAACAGGGCGTCCGCGAAGGCGAGGATGACGGTGGGGGAGAGCCGGTACTGCCGGCCCACGGCCTTGGCGCGGCGCAGCGCGATGCGGGCGCCGAGGCGGTAGGCCCCCTGGAGGGTGTCCAGTTCGCGGCCCTCGTAGGCCTCGACCCGGCCGAACCTGCGCAGCAGTTCGTCACGGAGCGCCGCGTTCTTGCCGGGATCGTCGACCCGGTCCACGAAGGCGGACAGCGCCTGCTCGACGCCCTGGCGGATGGCGTCCGCGTTGGGGCCGTTGAGGAGACGGCCGTAGACGGGATAGGCGCGGGTGACCTCGATGCGGATCTCCTTCAGGAGACCGGGTAACTCCGGTCGCATGAAGGCCGCGAATTCCTTGGGGAGGGGTTCGAGCGGTTCACCGACCTCCGGCGGCTGCGTGGTGGAAGGCATGCGTAGTCGTCCCCTTGCTCTCCGATGCGCCCGGTGGGGGGTGCGGCCGGGTGCCGTCCACCCCGCGGGGGACGGGCGGCGCCCGGCCGGACGTCGGGTGCTGTCGCTGTCCGGTGCTTACGTCGTCCGGATGCTGAAGCTAAATCAAGTTCCTTGTGACGTACACCACTTGGACGGACTCCGGTGCGGCCGGACGCCGCGGGGCGGCAGGGACGGCCGAGAATCGTCGCTGAGCGGCCATTACCCGACGGTCGGGTAACGTCTAGTCGACCGCGGAGTGCCAGTTCCGCGCGAGGACCTGGCCCGCGTCGGGCGCGACGGTGCCCGGCGCCGTCAGGCCGGCCAGGTGGGTCTGGGCGTTGTTGAGGGTGAGGCTGTTGTTGCCGGCGGGCGAGGGCAGGCCGGTCTTGAGGTTGACCGCCGCGTCGATCAGGCCGAGCAGCCCGAGGCCGCAGCCGCTCGCCCCCGGAACCGCGAAGGTGCTGTCGTTCTGCGTGGCCCCGGTGAGGTTGATGCGGCTCATCTCCCCGTCCTCGGCCACCGTGCCGTCGCCCCGGAAGAACGACAGGGAGAACTCGGGGTAGGTGAGGTTCCTGGGGCGCAGGACGATCGGGTTGGACTTGCTGCCGATGTAGCACCTGCTGCCGAGGAACGGGTTCTCGAGGTGGATGCGCACCGGTATGGCGACGATCGGCCGGTCCGTGAGGATGCCGGCGGTCTGGTCGAAGTCGTAAGGCGCGGCGACGGACTCGACGGTCGCGGTGATCTTGTTGAGGGTGCTGTCGCTCAGCTGTTCGCAGATCGCCGTCACCACGGGGACGCTGCTCGGGCACATCAGCCCCAGCAGTCCCCCTGGGACGGTCGCCGAGTCGGCGATGATCGCGCCCGCGGGCGGGGCGACGACGCTGCTGGTGCCGTCGGAGTTCTGGACGACGCCCATCTGGAGGTTGGTCCGGCCCGTCACCACGGTGGTCTTCCCCAGCTTGATGGAGCCGTTCGGCGAGGTGGACACCACGCACTGCGGGGTCTGCGCCAGACCGTCCGCGGCCAGCATCGCCGGTGCGTCCACGGGACAGCGGGTGAAGGGCGCCCACTCGCCGTTCGGCTGGGCGGTCGCGGCGGTCGCCGTGCCCATGGAGGCGAACGCGCCCAGGGCGGCGCCGAGCGCGGTGGCGGTGGTGGCGAGTCTCGTGCCGCGGGAGAACCGGTTCATGAAGGGGCCTTCCGTGAGGGGGGTGGGGGTTCAGCGTTCGGGGACGGGGATCTCGAGGGGCTCCAGGCCCGGGGTGCACTCGTCGGGGTTCGGCGTCTCGGTCGCGACGAAGCAGGTCTGGCCCTGCATCTGCTTGATGTAGTTGCCGGGTCCGGAGACCGAGGCGGTGAGCAGCCGGTCCAGGTCCTCGCCGCCGGCGCCGCAGCCGGTGAAGGCGGGGATGCCGACCTCGCCGGTCAGCGGGCCGCCGGACAGCAGCAGATAGCCGGTGGCGACCTCGCCGGTGACCTGTTCGCCCCTGCCGTGCAGGACCACGTGGTCGCCGGGGTGCTTCGCCGGGTCCGGCTCCGGAGAGGTGAGGGACTTCTCGGTACGGCAGTCGGGCCCGACGTCCAGCGGGGTCCCGTTCACCTCCAGCGAGGTGACCCGCAGCACCAGCGGCACCCGGACGTAGGTGTCGGTGCTGGTGAACAGGAAGTCGGTGGAGCCTGCCGAGTCGATGGTCAGGGGCCCGGTCTGCTCCAGGTGGAGGGTGGCCGTCGTCGGGGTGAAGCCGAACGTCAGGAACGTGGCCCTGAACGACGGCGTCCGCTTGCGGCCCTGGTGGTAGAGGTCCCCGGAGGAGTGCTGGGTGATGGTCGCGCCGCTGAAGTCCGGATAGAACTCGAACTGCGGCTCGCCCTGTTCGACGAGCGTGCACGACAGCGGGATCAGCGCGGCGCCCTTGAGCTTGTTCACGTTCGCGTAGCCGGTGATGTACGCGTTCAGCGACATCGGACGGGCCGGGTACTGGTCGTCGTACTTGCACGGCGGCGCGTCCCGGCGGGTTCCGAAACCGCCGGGCGGCACGGTCCCGGCGACCTCGGGGGAGCGGCCGGGCTGCCGGTCCGCGGGTTCACCGTCCGGGCGGTCAGGCGTCTCGGCCGGCGGCCGGGAGGGCGTCGCGCCGGGCGGCTGCGAGCCCGTGGCCGGGTCCGGGATCCCGGCCGGTCCGACGAGTACGGCGGCCAGCCGGCCCCCGTTCGCGGCGTCCTCGGCGAGCGTGCACTCGACGGTGAGCGCGGCCGGCCCGGCGGCGGCGCCGTACTCGTCGGCGACCGCGCCGGGGTGGGCGGTGAGGTCGGGAGAGCGTCGGGGAG
>NZ_JBEXOP010000066.1:0-20950 GCF_040611575.1 Streptomyces sp. NPDC006610 | reverse complement strand
ATGCGCAACTACCTCATCCTCAAGGAGCGCGCCGCCGCGTTCCGCGCGGACCCGGAGGTCCAGGAGGCCCTGCGCGCCGCGCGTCTGGACGAACTGGCCCGCCCCACCGCCGACGACGGTCTGCAGGCGCTGCTCGATGACCGCGCCTCGTTCGAGGAGTTCGACGTCGACGCCGCCGCCGCGCGCGGTATGGCCTTCGAGCGTCTGGACCAGCTCGCGATGGACCACCTCCTCGCCGCCCGCGGCTGACGGACGGTTCGGAAAGGGGGACGGGTGTGCCGTCCCACCGTCGTCGTCCGCACGGACGGCGACGGGGTCGCCGCGGACCGATCACCGGCGGCGACCGGGTCACGTCGTCCCGGACGGCGGGGGCATCGTTCGGCTCTCGTCGGGCGGATGCGCCGTTGCCCTGCTCCGGTTCGCCGGACCCGGACGCGACCCCGGCAGAGTTTGCCGTCGGGCTCGTCCACCCGCCCCGGATCCCTCCGTGCCCTCTGTCCGACGGACAGAGGGCACGCCGTACGCCGTCGCGTCCCGAACGGCGGAACGGCTCGGCCGTGCTGAGCCCGGGGCGTCGTACGACCCAGAACGGAACCGACTTGTGAGTGTGACCCGATCTCAGCGAGGCCGGCCATGACTTCCCTCCGCCGGCCGCAGGACGCTGCCGACATTCACCACCTCGACCAGGGCCGGCGTACTCAGATCGCCGACATCGTCCGTCGGCAGAGTCAGGGGGCGAGCACCGGCTCGGCGAGGCGGGCCGCCGCGGAGGAGCGCAGGGAAAGAATCGTGTCCGCCGTCCGGGGACGCGGCAACGTGCCGGTGAGCGATCTGGCCGACGTCCTGGGGATCAGCCAGCCCACGCTGCTCAGGGACCTCTCCGTCCTCGAGCGTACGAATGTGCTGCGCCGCACGAGCGACGGAGCGGTTGTCGCGGGTCCCTGTCCTGCCCCTTCCTCATCGATCGGCCGCAAGCGCCGCGGTGGCCCTCACGCGGACTTCGTGCGCCTGTGCACGGACCTCGTCGGCGAGGAGCAGACGATCTTCCTCGACTCCGGGCGCGCAAGTCATGCGCTCGCCGAGGCTCTCGGAGGGTCACGGGTGAGCGTGTTGACCAACGCGCTGGGAGTGGCGGAGGTGCTGGCGGAACGGCAGGCCGCGCACCATGTGCTCCTCGGCGGGGAGCTGTGCCCGACCGGCCGGGCACTGGTCGGCCCGGTGGCCGCAGCCACTCTGGAACGCTTCACCGTCGACATCGCGTTCATCACCGTCAGTGGCGTCACGAGCCACGGCATCAGCGTCCCGGCAACGGCGGACGGCCACGTCAAGCAGATCGCCATGGGCCGGGCCCGGCGGGTGGTCGTGGCGGCAGAGGCGCCCGCGATCGGCCGCGACGCCTTCTTCGGCATCGCGGGACTCCAGGACGTCGACGACATCGTCTGCGACCTGCCGCAGCCCGATCTGGTGCGCTGGTGCAGAGCGCACGACGTCCGCCTGCACTGCACCGAGCGGGGTCCCGAGGTGTCGTGACACCGGACTGCCGTGCTCCGGCCGTGGCAAACCGTCAGGCCGGTGCGCTCCAGCCGGGCGACACCTGCCGAGTGCCGATATGCCGCATCACGAAGCGGCGAACTCCTGCGCGCCGGAGCCGGCGATGGTCCGGTCGACCGCAGCGGGGTCGAGGGTGTGCTCGGCCACCATGACCGCAGCCCCGATGATGCCCGCGCGGTCGCCCAGTCGACGTCCTCGGATGGAGAGGTGCTGGGTGGCCAAGGGGAGGGAACGTCTGTATACGGCCTCTCGCACCCCGGCGAGCAGGTGCTCTCCGGCCTCCGACAGGTCGCCGCCGATGACGATCACCTCCGGGTTGAAGAAGTTGACCAGCGCGGCCAGGACGTCTCCGATGTCCCGGCCCGCCTGACGGATCATTCGGACCGCGGTCGGGTCGCCGGCGCGGACCAGATCGACCACGCCCCGGCCGTCCGCGGCGTCCAGGCCCGCGTCACGCAGGCGGGCGGCCAGGGCGCCGCCGCCGGCGACCGCTTCGAGGCAGCCGGTGTTTCCACAACGGCAGGTTTCGTTCGCCGCCCTGGCCACCTCGATGTGGCCGATGTCGCCGGCCGAGCCACGGGCTCCGCGGTGGAGGCGGTGTTCCGTGATGACGCCGCAGCCGATACCGGTGCCGACCTTCACGAAGAGAAGGTGCTCGATCTCGGGACTGGCGGCCCGGTGCTCTCCGAGCGCCATGATGTTGACGTCGTTGTCGACCAGGATGGGTACCCCGAGGCGGGATGCGAGGCGGCCGGGAACGTCGAAACCGTCCCAGTTCGGCATGATCGGCGGGTTCACGGGCCGGCCCGACGCGTGGTCGACGGGGCCGGGGAGGCCTATGCCGACGCCGCACACATGGGAGAGGGTGTGCCCGGCCTCGGCCAGCAGTTCCGTGAACTCGTCGACGATCCAGCCCAGAACTCGCTCCGGCCCCTCCGCGATCCTCATGTCGCGGCTGCGTTCGGCCAGCACACGGGCGGCCAGGTCGGTGACGGCGATCCGCGCGTGGGTGGCTCCCAGGTCCGCGGCGAGGACCGTCCGGGCGCCGGAGTTGAAGGAGAAGGCCGCGGCGGGTCTGCCGCCCGAGGAGATCACCTCGCCCGCAGGCCGGATCCACTGCTGATCGGCCAATGCGTCGAGCCGCTGACTCACGGTCGATCTGGCGAGGCCCGTCAGCTGCACCAACTCCGTGCGGGTACGGGCACGGCCGTCGCGCAGGATCGCCAGAAGGGCGCCGGCGCCTGCCGGTTCGGTGGTCAACGTCCTGTCTCCATCTCTCCGGGTACCGCGGTCGCTTGGCCTTGTTGATTATAACTACGCTGCGCTTACTTATGGTTGACGCTCGTCGTAACTCGTCTCTAGTATCCGCAACATGCTCGATATACGACGACGATCGGCGGAAGTCGAAGCAGAGATCGTCGGAAGCGGCTTCTTAAGTCGGATCCATGCCCCAGCGGCGAGACAATCCGGCTCCTGCCCCGCGGGTGTCGCGGCAGCGAACCCGGCGAGTGCCACGGAGGGTGCCGAGACGCTCACGTCCCGCCGCCGGGAAGGCGGGTGGGCGGGGTGCTGAGCATGAAAGGCATCGGCAAGAGCTTCCCGGGCGCCCGCGTGCTGTCGGACGTGGATCTCGACGTGCGGGCCGGCGAGGTGCACGCCCTCATCGGCGAGAACGGTGCCGGGAAGTCGACGCTGATGAAGATCCTCGCCGGCGTGCACACGCCGGACGAGGGCACGATCACCCTCGACGGCCACACCGTCCTCTTCAAGCACCCGACGGACGCTCAGCGTGCGGGCGTGTCGATCATTTACCAGGAACTCACCCTCCTCCCGGAGCGGACCGTCGCCGAGAACGTCTTCCTCGGCCGCGAGCCCAAGCGCCTCGGTCTCGTCGACAGGGCGGCGATGGAGGCGACCACCGCACAACTCCTCGAGGAGCTCGGTGAGGCCTCGTTCGGCCCGCGCGATCCGGTGCGCCGTCTCTCGGTCGCCCAGCAGCAGGTGGTCGAGATCGTCAAGGCGCTGTCGGTGGACGCCCGCATCGTCGTGATGGACGAGCCGACGGCCGCCCTCGCCGAGAGTGAGGTCGAGCTGCTGTACCGGCTGGTCCGCCGGCTGAGCGAGCGCGGTGTCGCCGTCCTCTACATCTCGCACCGACTGCGGGAGATATTCGAACTCGCCGACCGCGTCACCGTGCTCAAGGACGGGGCCAAGGTCGCCACCCTCCCGATCGGGGAACTCACCACCGCCGAACTCGTCCGGCTGATGGTCGGCCGTGAACTCACCGAGTACTACCCGGCTCGCGCGACGCGTCCTCCGGGCGAGGTCCTGCTGTCGGTGCGTGGCGGCGGCAACGCCGCTCTCGACGGAATCGACCTGGAGCTGCGTGCGGGGGAGATCGTCGGCCTGGCAGGGCTGCAGGGAGCCGGCCGCACCGAACTCGCCAAGGCGCTGTTCGGCGCCGAGCCCTTCACCCGAGGCGAGATGACCCCCCGGCGCCCCGGCTCGGTCCGGGACGCGATCGCCGCCGGAATCGGCCTCGTCACCGAGGACCGCAAGTCCGAGGGCCTGGCCCTGCACCAGACGGTGCGGGACAACGCCCTCCTGGTTGCTCGCGCCCGCGGCGGACGTGCCGGGACCTCGGTCCTGGACCTCCTGAAGCGGGTGCGTCTCGCGCCGCCTCGTACCGAGACCGAGGTCAGGTATCTCTCCGGCGGCAACCAGCAGAAGGTCGTCCTCGCGAAGTGGCTGACGGTGGCGCCGAAGGTCCTCCTGTTCGACGAGCCGACCCGCGGTGTCGACGTCGGAGCGAAAGCCGCCATCCACGAGCTCATACGAGAACTCGCCGAGGACGGCATGGCCGTCCTCATGGTCTCCTCCGAACTCCCCGAACTCATCGGGATGAGTGACCGCATCGTCGTCCTGAGAGAAGGCCGCATCGCCGGCCACCTGCCCGCGAACTCCTCGGAGGAAGCCGTGATGCACCTGGCGGCCGGATCATGACCCAGCAGCTCCACGCCCTGCCCGCGAAGGGACTCGCCGTACGCGGCTTCGCCGCGGACAGTCCTGCACGCCCCGTCTTCATGGCCCTGGGCGTCATGATCATTCTGGGCTGGGCCCTGTTCGCCTTCGACGGCGGGCAGTTCTTCAGCGAGGGCAACATCGTCGGCATCCAGCAGCGCTCCGCCGCTCTCGGCATCGTCGCCGTCGGTCAGACCCTCGCGATCCTCGCAGGTTCGCTGGACCTGTCCGTCGCCTTCCTGATGAGTCTGTGCTCGCTCGTGGCCGCCGAGACGATGGCCCAGTACGGCGTGCTGCCCGCGATCGGCGCCGTCCTCGCCGTCAGCGCGCTGACCGGGCTCGTCAACGGCTTCGCCATCACCACCCTGAAGGTGCACGCCTTCATCGCCACACTCGGCGTCTCGCTCGTCATCAAGGGCATCCTCGAGTACCGCTACGACGGACCCGCCGGCCGGGTGCCCCAGTCCTTCCAGCACCTCGGCTACGACCGCGTCGGACCCGTGCCGGTCTCGGCCCTGCTCTGGCTGGCGATCGCGGCAGCGGCCTGGTTCATGCTGCGCCGCACCTCCCTCGGCTACCGCATCTACGCCGTCGGCGGCGGCCCCGAGGTGGCCCGTCTCTCGGGCGTGCGGACGGACCGCGTCCTCGTCACGACGCACATCCTCTGCTCCCTCACCGCGGGAGCCGCCGGCCTGCTGCTCGCCGCCCGACTCGGCGCCGGCGCTCCCACCGTCGGCACCGACGGAGGCTACGACCTGGAGTCCATCGCGGCCGTGGTCCTCGGCGGCACGGTCCTGGCGGGCGGCAGGGGCGGCGTCGCGGGCACGGTCGGCGGGGTACTCCTGCTCGCCGTCCTGGACAGCGTCTTCAACCAGATGGAGATCGATTCGTTCGCCAAGGACGTGGTACGCGGCGTCGTCCTCGTCGCCGCCCTGGCGATCTACGCCGGCCGGAGGCGCTGACGATGAGACGCAACCTTCCCATCTTCGGCGTCCTTGCCGTCCTGCTCGTGGCGATCGCGATCGCCAACCCCTTCTTCCTGGAGCCCGACGGATTCCTGGCCTTCGTCAAGCGGGCCGCACCGTTGGCCATCCTCGCCGCCGGCCAGTACTTCGTCATCGTGTCCGGCGAGTTCGACCTCTCCGTGGGCTCGCTCGTCACTGCCGAAGTCGTCATCGCAGCCCGGTTGATCGACGGCGACGCGGGCGCCACCTGGCCGGTCGTCCTCCTCCTGCTCGCCCTCGGAGCGCTCATCGGCCTCGTGAACGGGCTGGTGACCACCGTGCTGAAGGTGCCGTCGTTCATCGTGACCCTCGGCATGCTGCTGATCCTGTCCGGAGCCGTGTTCCTGTGGACCGACGGCTCCCCGCGCGGCGCGCTGTCCGAGGAGTTCCGTCAGGTCGGCCGCGGCAGCGTGGGGCCGGTGCCGTGGTCGGTACTCGTCCTCGTCGTCGCCATGGCAGCGGCCATCGCCCTCATGCGCTCCGACTTCGGGCGCACCCTGCTGGCCGCGGGCGACAACCCGACCGCCGCCCGCCTGTCCGGGGTACGCGTGCTGCGCGTGAAGACGGCGGCCTTCGTCCTGTCCGGATTGTCGGCCGCGGTCTGCGCCGTTCTGCTCGGAGGCTTCGCAGGCGTCTCCGCCCAGGTCGGGGAAGGCCTGGAATTCCAGGCGATCACCGCAGTCGTCCTCGGCGGGGTCGTCCTCGGCGGGGGCCGCGGATCGGCCGTGGCCGCCATCGCCGGCGCGTTCACGCTGCAAGCCCTGTTCACGCTGCTGAATCTGCACGGAATCTCGGGCGCCCTCGAGTACACCGTGCAGGGGCTCATCCTCATCATCGCCGTCGCCCTGGGGTCCATTCAGTTCCCGCGGCGCGTCAAGTCCGCCCCCACCACCGCATAGAGGAAGCACCATGCCGCACGCTCACAGACGCCTTCTCACCGCTGCCGCGGTGACCGCCCTCGTAGCCCTGACCGGCTGTTCCAGCGACCTGCCCGCAGACACGGCCGGTCCCGGCGCCTCGTCCGACGGCCAGGAGAAAGCCGGCGACCAGTCCTCCTTCTTCGTCCAGGCCGACTACGAGGCCCAGCTCGCCATGCGGACCAAGCAGCCGACCGGTCCCGCCGACAAGCCGTGGGAGCAGGCCATCGACCCCGAGCCCGTCGACACGGCCGCGTACAAGAAGGCCGGCCCCCACCACCTGTGCTTCTCCAACGCGGCCACCAACAACCCCTGGCGCCAGGTGGGCTGGAAGACCATGCAGGCCGAGGTCGCCCTGCACGAGGAGATCGCCGACTTCACCGTCCTGGACGCCGAGGGCAAGGACGACAAGCAGATCTCCGACATCGCCGAACTGCAGACCAAGGGCTGCGACGCGCTCATCGTCTCGCCCAACACCACCGCCACCCTCACCCCGGCCGTGAAGGGCGCCTGCCCGAAGGTGCCGGTCATCCTGTTCGACCGCGGTGTCGGAACGGACTGCCCGGTCACCTTCATCAAGCCGATCGGCGGCTATGCCTTCGGCGCGGACGGCGCCGAGTTCCTCGCCGAGAAGGTCAAGCCCGGCGGGAAGATCCTCGCGCTGCGCATCTCGCCCGGCGTGGACGTCCTGGAGACGCGGTGGTCGGCCGCGAAGAAGGCGTTCGACAAGAGCGAACTGGACGTCGTCGGCGTGGAGTTCACAGACGGTGACGCCGCCAAGACCAAGAGCATCGTCACCAACTACCTGCAGCGCGGCGAGATCGACGGCCTCTGGCTGGACTCCGGGGCCACCGCCGTGGCCGCCGTCGAGGCGTTCGAGGACGCCGGCCTGCCCGTCCCGCCCCTCAACGGCGAGGACCAGCAGGACTTCCTGCAGAAGTGGAAGGACGCGAAGCTCACGGCGATCGCTCCGACCTACCCGACGTACCAGTGGCGCACCCCGGTCATCGCCGCGCTGAAGATCCTCAAGGGGGAGAGCGTCCCGAAGGTCTGGAACCTTCCGCAGCCCGCCATCACCCAGGACGAAGTGGACACCTACCTCCGGCCCGGCATGCCTCCCCTGCACTACGCGCTCTGCGGCTGCGAGAAGATGAAGGGCTACCCGCAGAAGTGGGGCGGCGAGTAGATGCCCGCGATCGGCGTCAACACATGGGTCTGGGAGTCGCCGTCGACCGATGCTTCCCTTGCCCGGCTGGTCCCACGGGTCGCCGGATGGGGCTTCGACACGATCGAGCTCCCGGTCGAGCGGCCGGGTGACTGGTCGCCCGGCCGCACGGCCGAGCTGCTGCACCACCACGGACTCGGCGCATCGGTCGTCCTGGTCATGCCCCCCGGCCGCGAACTCGTGGCCGCATCCCCCGAGGCGATCCGGGACACCCAGGACTATCTGCGGCACTGCGTCGACGTGGCTGTCACCGTCGGCTCACCGACGATCAGCGGTCCCGCCTACGCTTCCGTGGGCCGCACGTGGCCACTCGACGCGGAGGAGCGACGCTCCGTGCTCGCCGAACTGCGGGAGAGCCTTCGGCCGGTGCTCGACTACGCGGGGGAACGCGGCATGCGCCTCGGCGTCGAACCCCTCAACCGGTACGAGACCAGCCTGATCAACACCGTTGAGCAGGCCCTGGACGCCCTCCCCGAGGAGTGCGGCCTCGCACTCGACACCTACCACCTCAACATCGAGGAAAGGAAACCCGCCCAGGCGATCCGGGACGCGGGATCCCGCATCGCGCTCCTCCAGGTGTGCGGCACGGACCGAGGCGCCCCCGGCGCCGACCACTTCGACTGGGCCGGCTTCGCCGCGGCGGTCGAGGACGTGGACTACAGCGGTCCGTGGGTCATCGAGTCCTTCACCCCGGACAACACCACCATTGCGACCGCGGCCTCCATCTGGCGTCCGCTGGCCGTCGACCAGGACGCCCTCGCGACCGACGGGCTCGCGTTCCTGCGCACTCTCTGACTCCGGTTTCATCCCTTCTTGCCCTCCACAAGGAGAATTCCCATGCCACCTCCCTGGGTGAAGCGCGCCCTCGCCGCGCTCACCGCGCCACTGCTCGCCCTCACCGCGCTGCAGGCCACACCGGCCCTCGCGCACGAGGGGCACCCGCACGACGAGGACCGCAAGGTCCTGCTCTTCACCAAGACGGCGGCCGGCGCCTACCGGCACGGCTCCATCGACGCGGCTGTCCAGGCGTTCACCCAGATGGGCGCCGAGCACGGCATCCAGATGGACCGGAGCGACGACGCGAGCGTCTTCAACACCACCACCCTGAACACGTACGACGCCGTGGTCATGCTCCAGACCTCGGGCATGGTGTGGGACACGGACGCCCAGCGCGCCGCCGCCCAGGAGTACGTGCGCGGCGGGCACGGAATCGTGGCGGTCCACAACGCCACGGACATGAACATCGAGTCCGAGTTCCCCTGGTGGGACCAGGTCGTCATGGCCGGCGCCCATATGACGGCCCACTCCGCCACCGTGCAGGGCACGGCCAAGGTCGCGGACCGGTCGCACCCGTCGACCAAGGACCTGCCGGACCGCTGGGTGCGGACCGAGGAGTGGTACAACTTCGACAAGAACGCCCGCGGTGACGTGCACGTCCTGGTCACGGCGGACGAGACCACCTACGACGCCGGGTCCGCCCGGATGGGCGCCGACCATCCCATCTCCTGGTGCCGCAACGCCGAGGGCGGCAGGGTGTGGGCCACCGCCATGGGCCACGAGGCGGCCTCCTACAGCGAGCCGCTGTTCGTGAAACACCTGCTCGGCGGCCTCCAGTGGGCCGCGGGCGCCGCCGAGGGCGACTGCGGCGGCACGGTCGCCGACCGTTTCCAGAAGGTCACCCTGGACGGCGCCCCCGACCAGCCCATGCAGCTCGACGTGGCTCCCGACGGCAAGGTCTTCTACATCTCGCGCTCCGGCGCGGTGAACGTCATCCACACCCACGACGACGTGCCCGAGACGCATGTCGCCGGGCGCCTCGACGTCTACCAGGGCGGCGAGGACGGCGGCGTGGGTCTGGCTCTGGACCCCGATTTCGCGACGAATCGATGGATCTACGTCAATCACTCACCCGCCGGCAGAGCCGAGATCAACCGAGTGTCCCGGTTCACCGTCAAGAGCGACGACACGCTGGACATGGCCAGTGAGAAGACGGTGATCGAGGTCCCGGCGTACCGGGACTCCGACGAGCCCGGCCACACCGGCGGCGGCCTCGACTTCGGCCCGGGCGGCAATCTCTACATCGGTGTCGGCGACGACACCAATCCGTTCCACTCGGACGGCTACGCCCCCATAGACGAACGACCGGGGCGGGAGAAGTTCGACGCCCAGCGCTCGTCCGCCAACACCAACGACCTCCGCGGCAAGATCCTGCGCATCCAGCCCAAGGCCGACGGCGGCTACTCGATCCCCGAGGGCAACCTGTTCGAGCCGGGCACGGCCAAGACCCGGCCCGAGATCTACGCGATGGGCTTCAGGAACACCTTCCGCTTCGCCGTCGACCCGGAGACCGGCTGGATCTCCGCCGCCGACTACGGGCCCGACGCGAACCAGGCGAACCCCGACCGGGGCCCCGAGGGCACCGTCGAGTGGAATCTGGTCAAGGAGCCGGGATTCTACGGCTGGCCCTACTGCGTGGGTGACAACACCCCCTTCAACGACTACGACTTCGCCGCGAGGACGTCGGGACCGAAGTTCGACTGCGGGGCACCGGTCAACGACTCGCCGAACAACACCGGCCTGACCACCCTGCCCGCCGCCAAGCCCGCGACGGTCTGGTACGACTACCACGCCTCGGCCAAGTTCCCCGAGATCGACGTCGCCGGCGGCGCGGCTCCGATGGGCGGCCCGTTCTACCACTACGACGCGGCCAGCACGTCCGAGCGCAAGTTCCCCGAGTACTACGACAAGACGCCCTTCTTCTACGAGTGGAGCCGCAACTTCGTGAAGGAGTTCCGCCTCGACGACTCGGGCGGACTTCTGAAGATCAACCCCTTCGTCGCCCAACTCGCCCCCCGGGCGCCGATCGACATGAAGTTCGGCCCGGACGGCGCGATGTACCTCGCCGAGTGGGGCAACGGCTACGGCCACGCCAACACCGACGACGGCATCTACCGGATCGACTACGTCGCAGGCAACCGCGCCCCGCTGGCCAAGGCGAGCGCGACTCCCGACTCCGGCCAGGCCCCCCTGGAGGTCACCTTCTCCTCCAGCGGCTCCGCCGACCCGGACAAGGACGGGCTCACCTACGCGTGGGACTTCGGTGACGGAGCCACGGCCACCGGTCCGAGCCCCACGCACACCTACACCGCCAACGGCACCTACACCGCCCGGTTGACGGTCTCCGACAGCGGCGGCAAGACGGGCACCGCCAACGTGCCCATCACCGTGGGCAACACCCGCCCCAAGGTCACCTTCACCACGCCCGGCAACGGCAGCGTCATCGAGTTCGGCGACACCCTCACCTACAGGATCGACGTGGACGATCCCGAGGACGGGACCGTCGACTGCTCCAGAGTCGTGGTGACCGCAGCCCTCGGCCACGACAGCCACAGCCACGACACCGGCCAGTACACCGGGTGCAACGGGACGATCACCACCAGCGCCTCCGGTCACGACGCCACCGCCAACACCTTCCTCGTCCTGTCGGCCGACTACACCGACGACGACGGTCTGAAGGGCACCACCAGCGTCACCCTCCAGCCCCGCCACAAGCAGGCCGAGTACTTCACCGGCCACTCCGGAGTACGCGTCGTCGAGCAGAGCGGCGCGGAGAACGGCAAGCGCATCGGATACATCACGAACGGCGGCTGGATCTCCTTCAAGCCGCTCAACCTGTCCGGAGTCGAGTCGGTGAGCTTCCGGGTCTCGGCCCCCACCGACAGCGGCGGCTCGATCGAGCTCCGGTCCGGCTCGCCGACCGGCGCGCTGATCGCCACCAGCCCCGTCCCGGCCACCGGCGGCTGGGACGACTACGTCGACCTCGACCCCGTCGCGGTCACCGACACCCCGGACACCGAGACCGTGTACGCGGTGTTCAAGGCGCCGGCACAGCACCCCTTCGACCTGGACGCGATCACCTTCAACGCCTCCGGGGCCGGGTCGTCCGGTCCGCAGAGCGGTCGCACCTACACCGTGACGAGCGCGCACAGCGGCAAGGCGATGGACGTGCAGTACGTGTCGAACGACAACGGAGCAGCGGTCATCCAGTACACGCCGAACGGCGGGGCCAACCAACGGTGGCGACTGACCGACGCGGGTGGCGGCGCCTACACCCTGACGGCGCAGCACAGCGCCAAGTGCCTGGACCTGCCGTCCGGAGGCGGCTCCCGCCTCCAGCAGTGGGACTGTGCCAGCGGCGCAGCGAACCAGAAGTGGCGCATCGAACCGGTGGGATCCGGTGCCTATCGGGTGGTCTCCGTAGCCAGTGGGAGATGCCTGGACATTCCTGAGGCCTCCACCGCGAACGAAGTCCGGCTGACCGAGGCGCCCTGCAGCGCCTCGGCGATCAGCCAACGATGGAAGTTCGACGAGGCCGGCTGATCCCTTCCCGCACCCGGTGCCTGCCCGCGTTCGCGCGCGGGCGGGCACCGGGTCTGTCGACGCCGAGGGTACGGCGTCCCATCGCGCTCACTACACCGAGGAGTTCGCCATGGACCGACGTGATTTCAACCGACGTGTACTGCTGGGCGGCGCGGTTGCCGCCACATCGTTGTCCGTCGCATCGGAGGCCGCCGTCGGCGCCGCCGGGCCGGTCAGAACCGCCCCCGGCGGGGGCAGGGTTCGGCGCATCAAGCTGTACGCCGAGGCACTCGCCGACGGGCGGATGGGCTACGGCCTGGAGAAGGGCGGGGCGACGGTCCCCGGCCCGCTGATCGAGCTGAACGAGGGCGACACCCTGCACATCGAGCTCGAGAACACCATGGAGGTGCCAACGAGTCTGCACGTGCACGGCCTGGACTACGAGATCTCCAGCGACGGCACCCGGGCGAGCGGGAGCGACGTGCCGCCGGGCGCCACGCGAACGTACACCTGGCGCACCCACGCCCCCGGCCGCCGCAAGGACGGCACCTGGCGTGCGGGCAGCGCCGGTTACTGGCACTACCACGACCACGTGGTGGGCTCCGAGCACGGGACGGAGGGCATCCGCAAGGGGCTGTACGGGCCGGTGATCGTGCGCCGCAAGGGCGACGTGCTGCCCGACGCCACCCACACGATCGTCTTCAACGACCTGACGATCAACAACCGGCCGGCGCACGCGGGCCCGCACTTCGAGGCCACGGTGGGAGACCGCGTCGAGTTCGTGATGATCACGCACGGTGCGCCGTACCACACGTTCCACCTGCACGGTCATCGCTGGGCGGACAACCGGACGGGCCTGCTCGCCGGACCGCATGACCCCAGCCGGATGATCGACAACAAGATCGTCGGCCCCGCGGACTCGTTCGGCTTCCAGGTGATCGCGGGGGAGGGGGTGGGTGCCGGCGCGTGGATGTACCACTGCCACGTGCAGAGCCACGCGGACATGGGCATGGTCGGTCTGTTCCTGGTGAAGCAGCCCGACGGCACGATCCCGGGCTACGACCCGCACGCGCCGCACCCGTCGCACGAGCCGCCGCACGAGCACTGACGGGCGGTAAGGGCCCGCCCGGATGCGGTCAGTCGTTCCAGAAGCTCTGACGTGCGACGGACCCGTTCACTGCCCGGCGGTACTGGCCCGGTGATGTGCCGGTGTGCTTCTTGAACACCACGCTCATGTACTCGGAGTGGCTGAAGCCGAGGCGCTGCGCGATCTGCTGCAGCGTCCAGTCCGTCGAGGACAGCAGCTCGGCGACGTGCCCCACGCGGACGCGCACGATCTCACCGTGGACCGTCCGGCCCAGACTCCGAAGGAACCGCTGGTCGAGCGCGCGCCTCGAGAGCCCGACGTGCCGGAGCACGGCGGCGACGGCCAGCGCCTGGTCCGAACGGTCACGGATGAACCGCAGGGCCTCGGCGACGAGGGGGTCCTGCACGGCGAGGATGTCCGACGACTGCCGGGTGACGACACGGGTGGGTGCGATCAGTCGGAGGCCCGGCTCGAGGTCGTCGCCTCGCATCAGGCGGTCCAGGAGCTCCGCGGCCAGGTATCCCGTCCTTGTCGTGTCCGGCTCGATGCTGGACAGCGCCGGGGTCGTGAGGTTGCCGACGAGTTCGTCGTTGTCGACGCCGATGACGGCGACCGAGTCGGGCACCGCCAGACCGGCGAGCTTGCAGGCCTCCAGCACCTCCTGGCCGGCGATGTCGTAGCAGGCGAAGACGCCGACCGGCTTCGGGAGATCGGTGAGCCATCGCGCGAGGCGTTCACGGTCGGCGGCGCGCATCCCCGACGGTTTCATCCGGAACACCCGAGGGGTGGAGCCGCGCTCGCGCACATGCTCTTCGAAGCGGGCGCCGCGCTTGAGGGACCAGCCGAATCGTTCGTCGCCGCAGTAGGCGAAGTGCCGCAGTCCCCGCTCCTCGAAGTGCTGGACCGCCCACCGTGCGATCGTGCCGTCGTCGGTCTCCACACCGGGCAGTTCGGGCAGGAGCCGTGCCGCGCTGAGATCGACCGTGGGCAGGCCGAGCCGCCGGATGAACGAGGCGGTCTCCTCGCTCTCGATGCGGGCCAGTACGCCATGGCCGTGCCAGTCCTCGAGCCATGAGAAGTCGGTCTCGTGCCGGCTGTGCTCGGCGAGATACATCGACCAGCCCGGATGGGCTTCGACGTATTTCCTGACGCCGCCCAGCACGCCGCGTGCGTATGCGTTGGAGGTTTCGACCAGCAGGGCGACATGACGTGTCTTCGGTGGGCGCATGCAAAAAGTCTAAGGAGGACTGCGGGATAACGCATGGCTCGGTCTCGGCCAATGTCCCTAATCTGGCAGGGCCATGGGAGGTCGATGATGACGCAGAAAGTACGGATGGCGATTGCCGGGCTCGGATTCGGAGCCGAGTTCATTCCCATCTATCAGGCACATCCGGACGCCGAGTTGGTGGCCGTCTGCCAGCGGACCGAGACGGCCGTGAACGAAGTCGCCAATCACTTCAGGATTCCGGGCCGGTACACCAGCTATGACGAGATGCTGCAGGACCCCGGAATCGACGCCGTTCACATCAACACGCCGATCCCGAACCACGCGGAGCACACGGTGTCGGCCCTGCGCGCCGGCAAACACGTCGCGTGCACGGTGCCGATGGCCACGACGCTCGACGAGTGCCGGGAGATCGTGGCCGCGGTCCGGGAATCGGGCCGGAAGTACATGATGATGGAGACGGTCGTCTACTCCCGCGAGTTCCTGCACGTCCGGGACCTCGTGGAGAACGGCACCATAGGTCGTGTCCAGTTCCTGCGCGGTGCCCACTACCAGGAGATGGCGGGCTGGCCCGGGTACTGGGAGGGCCTGCCGCCCATGCATTACGCGACGCACGCGGTGAGCCCCGTGCTGAGTCTCGCCGGTGCGCAGGCCGAGAGCGTCGTGTGCATCGGTTCGGGCCGGATCGCACCGGCCCTCGCGGAAAAGTACGGTTCGCCGTTCGCCGTCGAAAGCGCCCTTCTCACACTCCGCCACTCGGACGTCGGCGCCGAGATCGCGCGCTCGCTCTTCGAGACGGCACATGAATACGTCGAGAGCTTCACGGTGTTCGGGGACCGGGCGAGTTTCGAATGGGAACAGACCCAGGGCTCGGGACATGTGCTGCACACCGGCGAGGTCCCGAAAGTCATCGACGTTCCGGACTTCGCGCACCGGTTGCCGCCCGAGATCGCACCGTTCACGACGCGCGGGGTCTACGACGACGAGAACGAACACCTCTCGTTCGCCCAGGGCGGCGGCCACGGCGGATCGCATCCGCATCTGGCCCACGAGTTCGTCCGCAGCATCGTCGAGGACCGACCCCCGGCGATCGACGAGATCACCGCGGCCAACTGGACGTCGGTCGGCATCTGCGCGCACACGTCGGCCATGAACGGGGGAGCACGGGTGGCGATTCCCGACTACGAGGAGCTGCTCGAGCCGGGACGGTCCGGGAACTGACCGGCGGTGCCGTCCGAGGGAGCGACCCCGGCCCGCCCGGGGACGAAGACGAACGCGATGGGAGGACCGATGAAGGCAGGGAGGACGTTCGGGGTCAACACCTGGGTGTGGGCCTCGCCCCTGACCGACCGGCGGCTGGCCGAACTGGCGCCGCGTATCCGGGAGTGGGGCTTCGACGTGGTCGAGCTCCCGGTGGAGAACACCGGCGACTGGGATCCCGGCCGGGCGGCGAAACTGCTCGACTCCCTCGGCCTGTCGGCCACCGTCGTCGTGGCGATGGGACCGGGGCGCGAACTGGTGGGGGCGGACGGCCACACCGTCGCCGCCACGCGCGACCTCCTGCGTCGCGTGATCGACACGGCTGCCGCCGTTTCCTCGCCGGTCGTCGCAGGTCCCGTCTACGCCTCGGTGGGGCGCACCTGGCGGATGAACGACGCGGAGCGGCGCGCCTGCTATGAGCAGCTGCGGGACGGTCTCGCTCCGGTGGTCGAACACGCGCGCGGAGCCGGCGTCACCGTGGCGGTCGAACCCCTCAACCGGTACGAGACCAGCGTCGTCAACACCGTCGACCAGACGCTCGAGGCGCTCACCGGCCTGCCGGCCGAAGGCTGCGGGATCGCCCTGGACGTCTACCACATGAACATCGAGGAGCAGGACATCCCCGCGGCCGTGCGCAGGGCGGGCGACCGGATCGCCCATGTCCAGGTCAGCGCGAACGACCGGGGCGCTCCCGGTGCGGACCACCTCGACTGGCCCGGCATCCTCACCGCTCTCGACGCGGCCGGCTACCAGGGGCCCCTGGTGATCGAGTCGTTCACCGGGGACAACGAGACGATCGCCACGGCCGCCTCGGTCTGGCGTCCCCTGGCGCCGACCCAGGACGCGATCGCGGTCGGCGGGCTGTCCTTCCTCACCGAAATGTCCATCGGACACAGCTGGGCTACATGAGTTCCTCAGTCTGCACTCGCAACGAAGCGATGGAGAGGACCTATGCGACAACGTCGTAGATACACCCTGTTCACGGTGGTGGTGGCATTCCTGGTCTCGCTACTCCCAGGAATGGCCGCCAGTGCAGCAGAAGACGTCGCGGAAGACTACGACGTGCTGTTCTTCCACAAGACGACCGGTTTCCGGCACGACTCCATACCGTCCGCCATCGCCGCCGTCGAGAAACTGGGCCAGGACAACGGCTTCGCGGTGACCGAGACGCAGGACGCCTCGGTCTTCACCGACCAAGGGCTGGCACCGTACGAGGCCATCGTCTTCTTCACCGATGGTGAGAAGACACTCGGCGCTGCGCAGCGCCAGGCGTTCGAGCGCTACATCCAGCGCGGCGGAGGCTTCGTCGGGCTGCACTCGGCGTCGAACACGGACAAGACCGACTGGCCCTGGTGGTCCGACCTCATGGGCGGCGGGTTCTTCAAGAGCCACCCCTCCGGCGCCGACCAGTTCCAGGAGGCGACCGTACGGATCGAAGACCCCGCACATCCGTCGACCGCGGACCTGCCGGCCGAATGGGTCCGCCGGGACGAGTGGTACAACTTCACCGCCAACCCCCGCGGAAAGGTCCACGTCCTGGCCACGCTGGACGAGTCGACGTACAACCCGGGACCGGACGCGATGGGCGAGGACCACCCGATCGCCTGGTGCTCCGCCTTCGACGGCGGCCGGACCTGGTACTCGGCCCTGGGCCACAACCCCGAGCACTACGACGAGCCGCTGCTGCGCCGGCACATCCTCGGCGGCATCCAGTGGGCGGCGGGCGCCGCCGAGGGATCCTGCGGGGAGCCGCGTGAAGGGATCCCCACGGAGGCGTCCTTCGAGAAGGTCGCCCTCGACGACAACACCGCCAACCCGATGGAACTCGCCGTCGCCCCCGACGGGCGGGTCTTCTACGTGGAGCTCGGCGGCGCGGTGAAGCTCTACGACCCCGAGACCAGCGCCGTGCGCACCATCGCACGGATCCCGGTCCACCGCGGCAACGAGAACGGGCTGCTGGGCATCGCCCTCGACCCCGACTTCGAGACGAACCACTGGGTCTATCTCTTCTACAGCGCACCGTCGCCCGAAGTGCAGCACGTCTCCAGATTCACCGTCGAGGGCGACACCCTGGACATGGACTCCGAGAAGGTCCTTCTGGAGATCCCGCACCAGCGGGAGGTGTGCTGTCATTCCGCCGGATCGATGAGGTTCGGCCCCGACGGCAACCTCTTCATCTCCACCGGAGACGACACCGCGCACTTCGCCTCGGACGGCTACGCTCCCATAGACGGGCGCGTCCACGACGAGCAGAACAGCGAGGACGCCAAGCACTCGTACGACGCCCGGCGCACCTCCGGAAACACCAACGACCTGCGCGGCAAGATCCTGCGGATCACGCCCAAGGACGACGGCACCTATGCGATCCCCGAGGGCAACCTGTTCCCGCCGGGAACCGAGAAGACGCGGCCCGAGATCTACACGATGGGACACCGCAACCCGTTCCGGATCGCCGTCGACGACGAGACCGGCTGGGTCTACGCCGGCGAGGTCGGTCCCGACGCCGGGGTCGACAACCCCGACCGCGGCCCCCGCGGCTACGACGAGTGGAACCAGATCCGCGAGGCGGGCAACTACGGCTGGCCGTACTGCATCGCCGACAACCAGCCCTACCGCGAATGGGACTTCGCCACCAAGACCCCTGGTGAGTCCTTCGACTGCGAGAACGGCCCCGCCAACAAGTCTCCGTTCAACACCGGCCTGGAGACCGTGCCGCCGACCAAGGACGCGTTCGTCTGGTACCCCTACGGGCCGTCGCCGCAGTTCCCCGAGCTGCCTTCCTCGGGCGGACGCTCCGCGTACGCGGGAGACGTGTACCACTACGACCCCGACCTGCTGGGTGACGGGCAGTTCCCGGAGTACTACGACGACGCGGTGTTCGTCATGGAGTGGTCGCGCAAGTGGATCGGCGCGCTCAGGCTGGACGAGAACGGCAACTACAAGAGCTTTGAACGGTTCATGCCGAGCACCCTCTTCCGCAGCCCGCACGACATGGAGTTCGGACCGGACGGGGCGATGTACCTGATCGAGTGGGGCATGGACTTCAACTACGGGGGAGGGGGAGTCAACCCGGACTCCGGCCTCTACCGGATCAACTACACCAAGGGCGCGCGGACCCCGGTCGCGAAGGCAGCCGTCGACAAGGACTCCGGGCCCCTTCCGCTGGAAGTCTCGTTCTCCAGCGAGGGCAGCCGCGACCCGGACGGCGACGAGCTGACGTATGCGTGGGACCTGGGCGACGGCACGACGTCGAACGAACCCAACCCGAGCCACACCTACGCCGAGCCCGGCCAGTACACCGCGAGGCTCACGGTCACCGACCCGTCGGGGCGGGCCGGCACCTCCAACGTCACGATCACCGCGGGGAACTCCCGCCCCAAGGTGACCATCGAACTGCCACATCACGGTCAGGTGTTCAACTGGGGCGACGAGATCCCCTACCGGGTCTCCGTGACGGACGCCGAGGACGGCACCGGTGACGCGATCGACTGCGCGCGGGTCACGGTGCAGCAAGGGCTCTACCACGACGAGGGCGGCAACGCGCACGTGCATCCGGGCCAGTCGCAGAACGGCTGCGAGGGCGTCCTCGTCACCCAGACCGACGCGGAGCACGGAGAGGCCGCGGACCTCGCGCTGACGGTGACGGCCGGCTACACCGACCTCGGTGGCGAGTCCGGCGCGCCGGCGCTGACCGGCGGCGTGACCCACTTCCTGCAGCAGAAGCGGAAGGAGACCGAGCACTTCAGCGACTCGTCGAACGTCGGCGTCGGCGAGGCGAAGGACCAGGAGACCGGCGGCGGTGAGGCGATCACCGGCCGGAACGGCGCCTGGGCGTCGTACGACCCCTACAACCTCGCCGGCATCGGCTCGATGACGCTGCGCGCCGCGGCCGCCGACGACACCACGGTGGAAGTGCGGCGCGGCGCGCCCGACGGCGAACTGCTGGGCACCGCACAGATCGAGAGCGGCGTCGAGGTCCCGCGGACCACGGGCCCGGAGGGCTTCGGCGGCGCCGTCCAGCTCAACGGATCAGGCCCGCTCGAGAGCGTCGAGCTGCCCGAGGGGATCGTCGACGGAGTCGAGGACTTCACCGTCTCGGCGTGGGTGAACTGGTCGGGCGGCCAGACGTGGGCCCGGATCTTCGACTTCGGCTCCGGCACCGACAACTACATGTTCCTGACGCCGAGCGCGGGCGGCACCGACAAGCTGCGGTTCGCGATCACGACGGGCTCCGGCGAGCAGCGGATCGACGGCTCGCAGCAACTGCCCACCGACGGCTGGCAGCACGTCGCGGTCACCCTGTCGGGCACGAAGGGCACGCTGTACCTGAACGGAGAGCCGATTGGGACCAACGACAACATGACGCTGCAACCCTCGGACCTCGGCCGCACGAACCAGAACTGGATCGGCGACTCCCAGTGGACGCCCGACCCGCTGCTCAACGGCTCCGTCGACGACTTCAACATCTTCGGCCGGGCCCTGACGCCGGACGAGGTGCGGTCGCTGACGGCCGGCCCCGGCGGCTCGGCCGGCGGCGGCGACATCGCCTGGTACCGGTTCGACGAGGACGGCGGCGCCACCGCGGTCGACTCCTCCGGGAAGGGCAACGCCGCGAGCATCCTGCTCGCCGAGGGCACCGTCCCCTGGCAGAGCGTGACGTTCGACCTGAAGCGGACCGAGGGGACCTTCCCGCTGCACCTGGTCTTCCCGGACAGCCAGGTGCGGGTGAACTGGATGGAGTTCGTCGCCGCGGACGCCGAGAAGTGTCCCGACGCCGATCGGCGGGAGACCGTCTTCGCCGGCGATGTCGACAGCGGAGTGCCGAACGCCGAGGTCGGCGACGGATGCACGATCAACGACCTCATCCTGGACGAGCAGACATGGAGCGATCACCGTGGCTTCGTCCGGCATGTGCGAGAGGTGACGGCCAAGCTCGTCGACGACGGCGTGATCACCAGGAGGGAGGCTCGTGACATCAACCGCGCTGCCAAACGAAGCGACGTCGGCCGTGCGTGACGCGGGCTGCTGACGCCGTACCGGACAGACTCGGGTGGCCCGGGGCGCATGCCCCCCGGGCCACCCGAGTTCGGTAGTGCCGGCGGCTCCGCCGCCGGCACTCGGCCGACTGTCTCAGTTTCCGCCGAAGGCCGCGTCGAAGGAGGTGGACGGCGGGCTGAAGTCGAATTCCTTGAGCCGGGCGAGGGCTTCTGGGGCGCCGTGGAGGCGGTCCATGCCGGCGTCCTCCCACTCGACGGAGATGGGGCCCTGGTAGTCGATGGAGCGCAGCATGCGGAAGACGTC